>CAZFVP010000026.1:0-1369 GCA_964522345.1 uncultured Gammaproteobacteria bacterium
ATAAAAGCTAAGCTTTGAATGCAAAAAACTAACAATCGAGTGACTTACTGACAATTTCTGTCACATCTTTTGCCAAGTTTTTAACCTCGCTGATTCGCATCAATTGAGATTTCATCAAATCTTTATTTGGACTTGTGTAGTTTTTCCAGTTATTGAAAACGCCGACCAATCGGGCTGATATTTGAGGGTTAATGGCATTCAGTTCAATTACTTGGTCAGCTATAAACTCATACCCTTTACCGTCTTCTCGGTGAAAGCTAACCAAGTTAGAAGTAAATGCGCTAATCAGAGCCCGAACCTTATTAGGGTTATTCATTGAAAACGCTGGGTGATTTAATAGCTCTTCAACGTCGCTTAGGGCATCCGGTTTCGGAGCCATTGCTTGCATTGCAAACCATTTATCGAGCACTAATGTATCGTGTTGCCAATGCGTGTAGAAATCGTTAATTAACACCGTTCTCTCAGGATAGCTCGAGGTGATTAGTGCGCTAAATGCGGCTAATCTGTCTGTCATGTTGCTTGCAATATGATACTGGTGACTCGCTAAAGCATGATAAGCAGCTTGCTCAGTTGCAACCAAATAGCTTAACGCACGGTTTTTTAGTGCACGTTCTGCAACCGCTTCTGCATCTAAAGAAAACCCTGAACGTTGGTTGTTATTAGCGTATAGCGCATGAAACTGGGACTCTAAATCACGTGCTAAGCGACTCACGCACTCCTCTCGAATACGTGATATTCGTTGTGGATTTATCGGCAAACATTGTTCAGCGATATACGCCGCCGAAGGCAAGGTTAACATTTCAGCAAAAACTGCTTTATCACTTGGGTTTGAGCTTATCAAACTTTGCATAGCACGAAGCAGGTTTTGATAAGCAAGCTCACTGATGTTGCCCATTTCTACCGCAGGCAATATCACGCTCAGTGATAAACGTTGCATCGCCTCCCAACGAGAGAACCCATTATCATCAAATTCGATTAAGCCCGCTAATTCTTGATCTGACTGTTCAGTCAAGAGTTTTACCGGAGCCGAAAAATCTCTCAACAAAGACACAAGTGGCTTGCTATTCAAGTTTTCAAATTCAAAAACTTGAGAACCTTGATTTAGCACTAGGGTGGTCTCTAATAACTTTTCTCCGTTCAACGCAAACAACGCTATTGCAATCGGGATGTGAAACGGTTTTTTATTACTCTGGCCTGGGGTAGGCGGGCAGCTTTGAGAAAATTCAAGATAGAGTATTCCTTCTTCAAAGCGCTGATTCAGATTAACTTCTGGTGTACCAGATTGCGTATACCAAAGCCTAAATTGAGTTAAATCGATATTGTTAGCTTGCTCTATCGATTTAACAAAGTCTTCAGTTGTGACTGCTTG
>CAZFVP010000026.1:1469-12026 GCA_964522345.1 uncultured Gammaproteobacteria bacterium
CCTTCTTTTAAACTCAACTGAAACCAATCTCGACACGTCACTCGGTTGCCAGACCAGTTGTGAAAGTATTCGTGACCTATCACACTCTCAATACCTTCATAGTCTGAATCAGTTGCTGATTGTTGGTTAGCCAACACATACTTAGAGTTAAAAATATTCAGGCCTTTATTCTCCATCGCCCCCATATTAAAGTCGTCAACAGCAACGATGTTATAAATGTCTAAGTCGTATTCTCTACCATATACTTTTTCATCCCATTGCATCGAATTTTTAAGCGACTCCATCGCATGCTGACACTTTTCAATGTTATGAGACTGTGTATAAATATTAAGCTCAACACGTTTACCACTCAAAGTTTGATATTGATCACTGATATGTTTTAAATCGCCAGCCACTAAGGCGAAAAGATAACTTGGTTTTGGGTGAGGGTCGTGCCATTTCGCCCAATGGGTACCGTCACCGTTATCCCCTCTTGCTTGAGGGTTACCGTTAGACAGAAGAACCGGACACGACGCTTTATTCGCGACAATTGTTACGTCATAAACACTTAGAACATCTGGTCGATCAGGAAAATAAGTGATTCTGCGAAAACCTTCAGCTTCACATTGCGTACAAAAGTTACCGCTTGATTGGAATAAACCAGAGAGCTCGGTATTCGAACGCGGTTGTAGAGTCGTCTGAACTTCTAAGCTAAATTTATCAGGAACGTTATTTATTGTTAGCGTCTCACTTGTCAGCGTATAGTCCGCAGCATCAACAAGCAACCCATCTACTTTGAGGTACTCTAGCGTTAATTTCTCGCCGTTGAGCACCAATGGCGCATCACCACCGCCTTGCCTTTCAAACACCGTCGTTGCGGTTATTGTTGTCGCTTCACTATCCAACTCAGCTTTCAGAGATAGTGTCGGCACTAGAAAATCCGGAGTTCGGTAATCAGTTAGATATACCGTCGTTGGGTTTGTTGATGGAGCAAGATCGTTTTCTAACATGGGGGCAATAGGGTTAGTTTGAATTTTGGGTGCAGTAGTAATGACAGGCTCTGTTCAGGTTATATGCATTAATTAAAACCACTCCAAACCGGTTTTAATTCCTTTGATAAATCCACCGCACCACCTAAACGCGCCCACGGTTGGTCCATTGAATGAAAGTCAGAGCCTATCGATGCGAATAAGCCAAACTGCTTTGCAAGGTCTGCCAACATAGCTGATTGTTGTTTGTCTGTCGTTGAAGTAGACACTTCCATACCGTGAATGCCTGCGCTAAGCATGCTACTGATCAGTCTGGATAATTTGGTTCGAGTTAACTTGTACCGATTTGGGTGTGCCAACACGCCAATACCTCCTGCAGCCGTGATCCATGCTCCAATTTGCTCTATATCCGGCCAAGACATAGGGATATACCCTGGCTTGCCTTTTACCAAGTAACGTTTAAACGCTTGCTTTTTATCTTTAGCGTAACCTTGGTCTACAAGCGCTTGCGCAAAATGAGGCCGCGTTGGCACCCCACGTTCTTTAATTAAACTTGCAACATCATCACGCAGGAAAATATCGTGTTGCTCAAAATCTTCGAGCATCGCTTCAGCACGATCTAAACGACGCTGTTTATTTTGCGCAACCCCTGCTTTGAGAACTGGATTACTTGGATCTACGTTCAACCCTATTACATGTATCAATTGTTTTTCCCAAGTACAAGATAACTCTATCCCCTTAACTAAGTTTATACCCGTTTTATCCGCCGCTATTTGCGCCTCGGATAGACCATCTACAGTATCGTGATCGGTCAACGCTAAATCGGTTATACCAACTCTGTATGCCAAATTAATTAGCTCAGTTGGGCTTAGCGTACCATCAGAAAAGTGAGAGTGACAATGAAAATCAGCCTTCATCAACAAGAAGCTCCTCGGGTTCAACACTGGAAAACTCTCCAACATTTTGGTGACCATAATCCTGATCAGCGAAACTTTCTAACGGAAAGCGATAAATAGGTTCATATTCAGCGCCGGTGGTGGTCAGCACACTTTCGTACAACACCACTTCGTCAATCAAGGTATCAAAGCTAACATTCATTGGAATGTTACCTGCGTATGCATTTCGACTATGGCGGTAGCGCCCAAGTGTGACATGCGGGATAAACTTACGCTTGTCGATCATTATATCTGTCGAATTAATTGCACTAATCACTTGTTGGTATAACAGTTTTACGTTATCAGATTTATCTACCATTGCAGCGAGTAGTTTCGGTCGCGTTTCAGGAAACGGGCTCAAGTGGCTTAACACTGCCTGAAATTCAGTTTGGCGTATATGAAAATCAAGCTGTTCGGCTAATGTTTCCAGATTCGCTTCACTCTGCTCACCTAGAAACGCTAGTGTTACATGGTAGTTTGCCTGATCTACCCAGCGGACTGCACCACTTTTATCCTGATATGACATTTTCGCAGCGATATCTCCTAACTCGTTCGCTGTTTCCCTAGGGATAGGTAAGGCAACAAAACTTCTAATCGTCATAATATTCACCCCATATAAGTCTATCTTAAGAATACCACCGTCGCCGTCAATTCGCTGACACTTTTGGTGTCTCAAGCCTTCAATATGAGGTTTTGAAGCTTGTTTCATTAAACCTTTAACGTCAAATTTTGATGGTTAGTCGATATTTTTAAAATTTATCGGCTAGAATATCGTAAGGCGGTGATATGCAGATTACAAAATCAGACAAACAACGGTTGTTACAAGCACTAGCGGAACTCAAGCAAGAGCACCGAAGCCTTGATATCGCAATTCATGAAATGGCCGAAAAAGTTCATGCAAACCAGTTAGAGATAGGTCGTCTAAAGAGGCAAAAGTTAACTCTAAAAGATTCTATCTCACGCCTAGAAAGTAAGTTAATCCCTAACTTACATGCCTGATCATAACCTTATTCACTAAAGCTTAAGAAAAAAGCTTATTAAGCAGGCCAACGATAATTGCACACACCATGAGGAGTCTTTGTCACTATGCGCCACACCCTAATTTCAGTTGCCGTATCCGCCACTCTTACTTTTTCATCCATGCCCGCTTTTGCGGTCAGTGACTTATCTAAAGCAATAAAGAGTGATTACGAAAGTTACCTAAGTCCGCTTTTTAAGCACTTTCATGCCAATCCAGAGCTAAGTACAGTTGAAAACAAAACCGCCGCTCGTATGGCAAAAGAATTAGACGCCGCTGGTTTTACGGTAACCACTGGCGTTGGCGGCACTGGGGTCGTAGCAATAATGAAAAATGGAGACGGGCCTCTAGTAAGTATGCGCGCGGATATGGATGGCTTACCGGTAAAAGAAAAATCTGGCTTGGAATACGCATCAACAGCAACTCAAATAGACCCTATTACCGGTAACGAAGTACCAGTAATGCATGCTTGTGGCCATGACGTGCATATCACCAGCTTGGTGGGAACCGCACGGCGCATGCAAGCGATGAAAGACAAGTGGTCAGGCACATTGATGCTAATCGTTCAACCCGCAGAAGAACGAGTTCTTGGCGCTAAAGCAATGATGGAAGACAATCTATATGAGCGCTTTGGTACTCCAAATTACGGTTTAGCGTTTCACGTTTCTAGTGGCTTAGAGGCAGGGAAAATAGGTGTCACTGATGGCAGTCCATACGCCGGAGCAGACACGGTTGATATCACTATTCACGGAGTTGGCGCTCACGGTGCAAGCCCGCATGCCGGCAAAGACCCAATCGTATTAGGAGCGCAAATAGTAATGGCCTTGCAAACCTTGGTTGCTCGCGAACTACCCCCTCGAGATCCGGGTGTTGTTACTGTTGGCTCATTTCACTCAGGTACTAAACACAACATTATTTCAGACAAAGCAGTGCTGCAATTAACGGTTCGCAATACAAGCTTAGAAACTCGCAAAACATTATTAGATGGGATTAAACGCATTGCTGAAAATATGGGCCGGGTAGCCGGTCTACCCGATGATAAGCTACCCGAAGTGGTGGTCTCAAATGAAAGTGTGCCGCCGACCATTAATGATGCAAAACTCGCTCAGCGCTTGCGAGCGGTATGGGTTGAAAAAATGGGTAAAAGCATCCTCAGTGAAAAACCGAATAAAGGTATGGGGGCGGAAGACTATCCATTTTTTACCACAGACCCTTACATCCCGAGTGTCTATTTCACTATTGGTGGCACGCCAGAAAGTGACTTTGAGGCGGCAGACAATGGCGGCGCACCGGTTCCTAGTCACCATAGCCCACTATTTAAAGTAACTCCTAGACCAGCGGTCACCAGCGGTGTCGAAGCAACCGTCCTTGCGCTGATGGATTTAATGAACAAATAAAACTCTTCGTGGCATCAATAAATAGCTATTTCTAGGCGAGCAACGGAGAGTTAACCCTCGCAAATGATTCAAAGAATACTTAGGGCCTACTTGTGTGTAGACCATGCAGTAGGCCTTAACTTAAAAGCCTTAGGCTGGAAACGACGAAAATCCCCAGTCTATTAGGCCTTGCGTTTACCAAAATACTTGCGAAGAATCGCGAGAGCTATTTTCCATTAAATAGAATCAAGCCATTGAGAAGGTTAAATGCTTCATTCAATTGGTAATCTCTCGCTAATAGTTCTTTCACTTCTTTTTGCTTTTCGGAGAGTTTTACTTCTTTTTCTGGTTCATCGCTGTCGTTATCTAAGCGACCAGGTAAATCGTTTTCTTTAATACGCTTAAAGCCTTTCGCCTTATCTTTAAACTCTCGAAACTCAACATAAACATCTGGAGTTATACCCGCTGCCTGAATTGAACTGCCGTTGGGCGTGTAATACCTAGCAGTCGTTAGTTTAATGGCTTCTTTATCATCGATAGTAAGTACCGACTGCACCGAGCCCTTTCCAAAAGAGTCCGTTCCTAATATAAGCCCACGATTATGATCCTTCAACGCTCCTGCAACAATTTCAGAAGCACTTGCTGAACCTTCATTTATCAGCACCACTACAGGCTTACCTTCGAGTAAATCACTCGGTGTAGCCTTATACTCTTGATCGCTCGAACCCTCTCTTCCTTTAGTTGACACAATGAGACCGTCCTCAATAAAGGCGTCGGCGATTGATACGGCGCTGGTGAGCAAACCACCAGGATTATTACGTAAGTCTAAGATTAAACCTTCAAACCCTTTACTATCGCGCAGCTGCTTTAACTCTTTACGAAAGTTTTCTGACGTGGCAATTTGAAACTGGGTAACCCTAAGATAGCCAATCGAATCGCTAAGGCGGTTTCGTTTTACCGAACTTAGACGAACCACCGCTCTAGTAAGCTCAACATCAAATGGGTCTGGCTCCGACTCACGTAATATAGTGAGTATTATTTTACTACCCGGAGACCCACGCATACGCTCTGTTGCTTCACTTAAGCTTAAGCCGGTCACTGTTTTACCATCCATTCGAATGATCAGGTCACCCGTTTTAAGCCCTGCCTTGGCGGCTGGAGTATCATCAATTGGAGCAACAACTTTAATAAACCCACCTTCCATTATCACCTCCATGCCTAATCCGCTGAATGCTCCACTGGTTCCCTCGTTTAGGTCATCAAAACGTTCTCCTTTTAAGTAGACCGAGTGAGGATCTAAACCATTTAGCATACCTTCTACCGCATATTCAAGTAGCTGCTCATCACTCACAGGCTCTACGTAGTTGAGCTTGATTCGTGTAAATATCTCTGCAAATGTTCGTATTTGTTCCAAAGGTAATGGGGTTTTTTCGACTTCTTCTGCCTCAGTTTGAGCGAAAGACGGAGACCCTATTAGTAATACTAACGTTAAAATGGGACATAGTATTTTTAAACGTTGGCTTTTAGTCATCATTCTTTTGTTCTCACAAAGTTTATTTAGTTGGTGCATATTTTTAGTGACTCTACGCCGATTAAACATCTTTAAAAAGTGCGTTTAACGGCACCACTTTGAAGTGTCTACAGGTGTAGCATTGTTTCGTATCTCAAAATAGAGACCGTGAGACTTCAAGCCTCCTGTCACGCCAGTCTTAGCAATAACTTCATTATTGTCGACCTTATCACCAACTTTTTTTAATAGTCGGTCATTATGACCATATAAACTAATATGGTCATCACCGTGATCAATAATAATCAATAGCCCATAGCCTTTCAAAAAGTCTGCAAATAATACCCTACCTCGAAAAATCGATTTCACAGAGACTGACCCTTTAGTGTCAAAAAAAGACCCTTCGGAACGCATACCAGACTCAGGCAGGCGGCTACCAAATTTACGCGTTTGCTTCCCAGAAACAGGGTATTTTAGGCGACCCTTTTGCTTTAAAAACCCTCCTTTAACTAAAGTACGTATCACCGGCTTTTTAGCGTCTTGTTCAAGGTTTTTTCGCCGTTGAGCTTCTTGTTTTTCTCTCAACTCATCTATACGTTTAAGCTCAGCCGCCTGTTTTTTAAGTTGTGCAAGTAGAGACCTTAGCCTCTCCCGATCACTTTCTAACTTCTTAAGTGTTTCGGCATTGCTTGCTATTTTACTATCCAGGGCAGCAATCGTTTTAGCTCTATCGTTTTTAATTTTATTGTAATTGAGTTCAAGCTTTTTTTGATTTTCTCGTTGTTTAGTTAACGTACGAACTGTTTCTGATTGTGTTTGTTTTAATGTTTCAAGCTCATTTGCGCGTTGCCCTAATAAAGTGAAACGCTTTTTTAGGGCATTAGAAAAATAATTGTGGTAATTAGTTAATCGACCAACTGCGTACGGGTTTTCCTGGTTTAAGAGTTTTTTAAGGAAATCAGGTTTACCTTGAACGAAACGAGTTTTAAGTAAGCCTTTTAATGCTTCTTTGTTTTCAGTTTGGGATTCGCTAACCTTAGAGATTTGTAATGCTAGCCCATTTAATTCATGTTGATTTTTAGCCAACTCGTATTCCGTTTTCTGTAACGCTTGACTTAATTTGTATAAATCTTTTTCAGCTTTTAGAAGCTTATCTCTCTCGCTTGCAACAAGTGATTTGTTAGCATTTAAATTACGGCTGATTCGATTTATTTGCTCACCGATTTCTCCTATGGATTTCTCATATTGTTGGCGTTCCTGCTGCGCATGCGTGCTGGCAATAAAAGCGCTCTGCAGAATAATCGTCGAGATTAATATAAGACTGAATTGAAGCGGTTTGAACATGTAATTTGAATAATTTTTTACGCATTATTAGGCCGTTTTTAGGCCATTGGTGTTGTATACTTCGCAGCTATTTTAATTATAGCCCGTACGGCTTACTATTGATCTGTTATTCATAAGGAATAAAGACAAAAAAGAGCACTTTAATTCGTACTCGCTTCGATGATTACAAGCTGTAAACATGTTTATAGAATTCGTTAATGAAAATATATGGTGGTTCTTAGCACTAGCCATTGTATTCAACCTTTTACTTCTTTCGGTACTGCAAGGCTCGGTTAGAGGTGCAAACAATGTTTCTGCGTTAGAAATGCCCGCCCTACAACGTAAGGGAAAATCTGTGATAGTTGATGTCAATAAGGCCGAACATTTCGCTAGCTCACACATTCCTAATGCTTTGAACTTTCCATTGGAAGAATTAAAAGCGGATGATAAAACCTTGGTCAAACATAAAAACAGCACGGTTATAGTGTGCTGCCAAACTGGTTCACGAAGTAATAAAGCCGCAAAACAACTCCTAGAGTATGGTTTTACCAATGTAAATATTCTAAGCGGGGGACTGGTTTCTTGGACTAAGGAAAACCTCCCACTTACCACTAAAAAATAGGCACGCTTTAGCTTGTATTGGGCCTATACGACTATTGCTGAAAAAATAACTTATTCATATTTAAACTATAGAGATGACCATGGCTGAAGAACACGCACAGCAAAATACTTTTGATATCCGCAAAATCTACATTAAAGACATTTCAGTAGAATCACCTAATGCTCCTGGTATCTTCTTAAAAAATCCAGGCTCTCCAGATGTTAATGTAGACGCAAGTATCCATGCAGCAAAGTTAGAACAGAAAGACTTCTACGAAGTAACCTTGGGCATGACCATCACTTCTACCATTGGAGAAGAAACCGCGTTTTTGGTTGAGGTACAACAAGCCGGAGTGTTTAATATTGTCGGTTTGCCAGCCGCTGATTTACCTCTAGCATTAGAAATTGCCTGTCCAAATATTTTACTTCCTTTCGCACGTGAAGCGGTTTCGGATTTAGTTGGTAAAGCCGGCTTCCCACAATTGTTGTTAACACCCATAAATTTTGAAGGCTTATACCAACAAAAACTTCGGCACGCTGATGCCGCCAAAGCCGAGAAAAGTGAAAACAACGATACCGTATAGAATTTCATTGCACTAAAAGTAATGGCTTTCGGCAGACTGCGAGGGCTTCAATCCTCGCGGTCGATTAAAGGTAGATATTTCTTAACATTTTGTCGAGCACGTACCGCCTACAGGCTATAATAGAATTCTCAAGCTTATGAGGACATAGCATGAAAAAAATTAAGTTAATTCGCCTACCATTTATTCTCGTTATATTACTCTCAACATGTGCTTGTAATACCTTAAGCACAAGCGATGACACTAGCCTTCAGACAACTAGTGACCCATTTTCGGGTTTGAACCGCAGTATCTACGCTTTTAATAATACAGCTGATAAGGCGATATTACGACCTGTGGCTAGCGCATACGACACGGCGCTTCCGGTCCCGGCTAAAAGAAGTGTTAGCAACTTCTTTAGCAACTTAGGTGAGCCTCTCAATATTGTTAATAACTTATTACAAGGTAAGGTTAACGGTGCTTTGAATTCCACCTACCGTTTTGCTGTTAATAGCACAATCGGTATATTGGGTATTTTGGACGTAGCTAAAGCTTATAATGTAGAGAAAGAACCAGAAGATTTTGGTCAAACATTAGCCTCATGGGGTGTTAAACCTGGCCCCTATATTATGGTGCCATTTTTTGGGCCAACTTCATTGCGTGATGGTTTTGGTTTAATTGTTGATAATGGAGTGTATTATCCAATTAGTGAGATAAGTGATAGTGGCGCTACTCAAACAGGCTTAACAGTATTAAATATAGTTGATACCAGAGCCGGCTTACTCGGTACCGATGATATTTTAGATAATCAATTAGACCCTTATCTATTTCTAAAAACAGCCTACGATAAAAACCGTTTAAATTCTATTTACGATGGTAAGCCACCAGAGTTATCAGACGATGACTTAGATTTCTAATCTCGTCATGTCCCACTATGCTGTTGGTGATATACAAGGTTGTTATGATCCACTATCAAGGTTATTGGATAGAGTAAATTTCGATACAAATAAGGATACTCTATTGTGCGTTGGCGACCTTGTTAACCGAGGCCCAAAGTCTCTTAAAACATTAAGATTATTAAAAAGCCTTAAAAATCAATGTGTTGCGGTGTTAGGGAATCATGATATTCATCTCCTAGCAATGATGTATGGCATTCGAAAACCTCGGCAACATGATACGTTAGATAAAGTAATACACGCTTCTGATGCACAAGAAATAGCCGACTGGATTCGCTCAAACCCTCTATTGCATGTAAATACTGAGCGTCAATACCTTCTTTGCCACGCGGGTATTTATCCTTGGTGGTCACTAAATGAGGCTCAGAGGTATGCCAATGATGTTGAAGCTATTTTCCAAAACGAAGAGAAGTGTGTAAAGCTCCTTAAACGAATTTACAGTAACAAACCAACAAAATGGTCAACCAGCTTAAGCAAACTTCACCAGAGAAGGTTTACTATTAATGCCTTTACTCGTATGCGTTTTTGTAGCTCCAAGGGCCACCTAAATCTTACCGAAAGCGGCTATGATGGCAAGATACGTAAAAACCGAATTCCTTGGTTTCGTTTTCCTAACGAGAGTTTAAGTCACTATCGAGTTATTTTTGGGCATTGGTCGGCCCTTGGTCTTCTAAATAGCCGCCAACACCTTTGCTTAGACACGGGTTATGTCTGGGGGCGTGAAATGACGATGGCAAAAATTCCTAAACGAGCTAAAAAATCAATCACCATATTTACCGAAACTAAATAGAGTTCCCCGAGGCACCAAAAGTAGGTGCTTTTAAGCGAGCCCTGGCGAATTTAACCCTAACACGCGATTAAAATGCTTAAGACACCACTAAATACAAGAATCATAGTGACAACCACGGAAACGGGATTTATTCCTCAACAATCAGAACCCAACAATGGTCGTTATGTGTTTTTCTATACAATAACGATTCACAATGACTCCGACACCGCTTGTCAGCTAATATCTCGCCACTGGGTGATACAAGATTCTAACCAGAAAGTAGAAGAAGTGTATGGAGAGGGTGTTATAGGCGAGCAGCCTCTGATACAGCCCGGTGAGAAATATCAATATACCAGCGGCGCAGTATTAGAAACTGAAATTGGCACCATGGAAGGCCGATATTTTATGACTTGCAAACCCTCAGATGACAAGGCTAAGGAATTTGAGATAAGTATTCCAAGATTTACGCTTAGCGTTCCTCGAATACTTCATTGAGTATTTTTTGCTAGAAAAGCCTTTTATCTAGCAAACTAAAAAGTAAAATT
>CAZFVP010000026.1:12126-19147 GCA_964522345.1 uncultured Gammaproteobacteria bacterium
TTAACTGTGAACGCGTTTTTTTCAATGAAATCACGCCTTGGTTCCACTTGATCACCCATTAGCATAGTAAAAGTTTCGTCGGATGATACGTCGTCGTCTATAACAACTTTCAATAGTCGACGTACATCTGGGTCCATTGTTGTTTCCCAAAGTTGGTCAGGGTTCATCTCACCAAGACCTTTATAGCGCTGTACATTAAGACCTTTCTTTGCCATCGACATCAACCAATTGAGAGCCTCAGAAAACTCGACACATTCCTTCTCACTCTCGCCTCGTTTGACAACCATTGCGTCACCCAAACTCGCCTCTAACTTCTCTGCCAAGCCTTTAATCGATGTATATTCTGGCGATGTCCAAAATGCAGAACCAAACTGGCTTTCGCTAGTCATGCCATGATGACGCTTTTCAATTTTTAATGTTGTTGAGCCGTTCTTAAGTACAGTTAAACTATAATGAGGGCTTTCATAACCTTCACGATTTAAATTTGCCTCTATCTCCCTAATAATATCGTCATTGAGTTTTGTATCGTCTACTGATTGATCGATTAACGCTTTTAAAACAATAGGATCGTAATCTTGACTCAAACGGCCGATTGTTTTTTCTACCGATAGGTACTCTCTACATAAACTAGCTAACTCATCGCCGATAATGGTTTTAGTACCATCAGCGTTAACAACTTGTGCTTTCTGAAGAGCTAGTTCAAGCAAATAAGATTCAAACTCAGCATCATCCTTAACATAGCGCTGAGATTTACCTTTACCAATTTTATATAAAGGCGGTTGAGCGATATAAATATAGCCTTTTTCTATTAACTCTGGCATCTGGCGATAAAAGAAAGTTAGCATCAAAGTTCGAATATGAGAACCGTCTACGTCAGCATCCGTCATAATAATAATGCGGTGATAACGTAATTTCTCGATATTAAAATCTTCAGCACCAATACCAGCACCTAAGGCAGTAATAAGTATAGTGATTTCGTCAGACGTCAGCATTTTATCAAAACGTGCTTTCTCCACATTCAAGATCTTACCTTTTAACGGCAATATCGCTTGAAATGAGCGATCTCTCGCCTGTTTCGCCGAACCACCCGCTGAATCACCCTCCACTAAGTATATTTCAGATAACGCCGGGTCTTTATTCTGACAATCAGCCAACTTACCTGGTAAGCCACCTAAGTCTAAGGCACCCTTACGACGAGTCATTTCGCGCGCTTTTCGAGCAGCATCACGTGCTCTCGCCGCATCAACTATCTTCTCAGCAATACGCTTGGCCTCAACTGGATTTTCCAGCATGAAGTCTGCAAGCTTCTCGTTCATTACTGACTCAACGACGCCTTTAACTTCTGAAGACACGAGTTTGTCTTTGGTTTGTGACGAAAACTTTGGATCTGGGACTTTAACCGATAAAACAGCGGTTAAGCCCTCTCTAGAATCATCGCCACTAACTGAAACTTTTTCTTTCTTAGCCAGACCAGATTCTTCTATGTAATGATTAAGAGTACGTGTCAAAGCTCCTTTAAAGCCTGATAAATGGGCACCACCATCACGTTGAGGGATATTGTTGGTATAACAGAAAATATTCTCTTTATAAGAGTCGTTCCATTGCAATGCCACTTCAACATGAACACCGTCTCTCTCTCCAGAAACTTGAATAATTTCTTTATTCAGAGGCGTTTTCATTTTATTCAAATGTTCGACAAACGCAGCAATACCACCTTCATATTGAAAGATATCTTTCTTTTTGGAGCGTTCATCTGATAACTCTATTCGTACACCAGAATTAAGAAATGACAATTCACGAAGGCGCTTAGCTAATATTTCATAGCTATATTCAGTAACTGCAAAAATATCGGCACTGGGTTTAAAGGTAATTCTGGTACCTGTTTTATCGCTATCACCTACTTCTTTCAAATCTGCTTGAGGTTCGCCTAAGTGATATTCTTGAAAATACGATTTACCACCACGGTCGATTTCCAGCTTTAACCAATCAGATAATGCATTTACAACCGAAACGCCTACCCCATGCAAACCACCTGACACCTTATAGGAGTTAGAATCGAACTTACCACCAGCATGCAATACCGTCATAATAATTTCAGCAGCTGATTTACCTTCTTCCTTTAATATACCAACAGGTATACCTCGACCATCATCCCAAACAGAAATCGAATTATCTTGATTGATAACAACATTTACACCAGTACAGTGGCCAGCCAATGCTTCATCGATTGAGTTATCAACAACTTCGAAAACCATGTGATGCAGACCGGTACCATCATCAGTGTCCCCGATATACATTCCTGGGCGCTTTCTAACAGCGTCTAAGCCCTTTAAAACCTTAATACTACTGGAATCGTAACTCATTCTTTTATCTTCTATTAAAAGGTATTTTAAGGCGCTTATTGTAGCATTTTTTCAGAGATGACACATCAATGTTGAATAACCATCTATTGCTTTAAAGACTTGATTTAGCAGGAGTAAAATTTTTATGTTTCACGTGGAACATAAACTGTATATACAAGTGTATATTAGCCATGTTCCACGTGAAACATTTATTCATGGCATAAAAAAGGCCACTACCTCTTTAGTCAGATAGTGGCCTGATCTCAAATCTAAGTATTAACCTATAAACGCATGGGCATGATTAAATAGAGAGTATCTGCAGACTCTTGAGCGTGAAATGTGCAACTTGTATTAGGATCTAGTAAACCTAGATCTATATTCTCAGAATGGCATGCTTTTAGTGCTTCTAGAAGGTAATTCACGTTAAACCCTATTTCTATCGCCTCTCCTGAATAGCTAACTTCCATTTCATCTTTAGCGTGTTCTTGATCAGGGTTATGAGATCGCACTTGTAAAATATTATTGTCTACGCTTAAAGACACTCCTCGAAATTTTTCATTACTTAGGATTGCTGCTCTGCTTAATATGTTAATTAGGTTTTCACGGTTAATAATAATGTGTTTATCTAAGTTTGCAGGTATTACTTTTTCATAATCGGGAAAGCGTCCATCGATTAACTTAGAAATAAATATAAAATTACCAGATTGAATCAATATATGACTAGCGTTCAACTTAATGCTTACAGGGTCATCACTACCAGCGTCTAAAAACTTGCCAATTTCAATTACAGCCTTTCTAGGAATGATACTTTGTACTTGATCAATGCCTAATGGATCAATCATTACTTGAGTTTTTGCTAGACGATGTCCATCAGTGGCAACCGATAAAATATAGTTATCATGAATTTCTATAAGAAGCCCGTTAAGAAAATAACGAACATCTTGTTGTGCCATTGAGAATGAAGTGTGCGTTAGCAGATTATTCAACTGGTTTTGACTTAAGCTAAATTCATGCTTCCAGTGCGTTTCTTCAAGTCGTGGATAGTTATCAGCACCGAGTATTTGTAAGGTGAAGCGGCTCTTTCCTGCTTTTACAATCATTTTATTATCTTGTTCGATAATAAGTGATAGTTGTGATTCATTAGGCAAGGATCTACAAATGTCGTAAAGCTTACGAGCAGAAACAGTGGTTTTACAATCACTACCTTCAACACCCTCCACTCTTGTTGTTATCTCTGTTTCTAAGTCAGAACCAACGAGTGTTAAAACAGATTGCTTAAGTTCTAAATATACATTTCCTAGAATTGGAAGCGTTTGTCGTTTTTCTACGACTCCTATTATCTGAGAAAGAGGTTTTTCCAAAGTTTCTTTTTGTATATTTATATTCATGTTTGCTTAATTTATCTGTTTATTACTCTTATCATTAGGCTGGTTGATAAGTCGAAAACTCTAATAAAACCTATATTTATCAATGATTTATGGTGTTTTATCGTTGTTGATAACTATATGTTATTTTGCTTTAAAACTTGTGGATTAAATGTGGATAAAACTTACTAATGGATAATACCGTATTTATACCAAAGTTATCCACAGGCTATTAACAGGGCATCTATTGGTGTTTCTATTTAGACCGATAATATTTTCTGAAGGCTTGCATAGTCTTCTTTAATTTTTGAATCAGTACGGGCTAATTCGTCTACTTTTTTGCATGCGTGAATAACAGTAGTGTGGTCTCTGCCTCCAAAAGCATCACCAATATCGGGTAAACTCATGCTAGTTAGTTCCTTTGCCAATGCCATTGCTATTTGCCGGGGGCGAGCAATTTGGCGATTGCGGCGTTTAGACTTCAAATCGGCGACACGAATGCTAAAGTAATCGGCGACGGTTTTTTGAATGTTCTCTATTGAAATCTTACGTTCTTGAAATAGAGTTAGGTCTTGGAGAGTATCTTTAGCCAAATCTAGATCTATTTCTCGGTTAGAAAAACGTGAACTTGCCACTAAGCGGTGTAGTGCGCCTTCGAGCTCTCGCACATTAGAGCGAATCTTCTTTGCTACTAAAAAAGCAACCTCGTCGTTTAGATCTATTTTGTTTTTTCTAGCCTTATTTTTAAGAATTGCTACGCGAGTTTCTAACTCTGGCGGGTCAATGCGAACGGTAAGTCCACTTTCAAATCGTGATATAAGTCGCTCTTGTAAGTTGTTGATTTCTTTTGGGAATTTATCACTGGTTAGGATTATCTGACTGCCAGTTTCCAATAAGGTATTAAATGTGTGAAAGAACTCTTCTTGGGATTTATCTTTATCCGCGAAGAACTGTATATCGTCTATTAATAGAGCATCAAGAGAACGATAGTAACTTTTAAACTTATTCATGCTATTGGTTTCAATGGATTTAACCATGTCTGAGACAAATCTCTCAGAATGAACATACGCAACATGAGCGTTTTCACGATTTAGACGAATTAAGTTACCTGCTGCGTGCATGAGATGCGTTTTCCCTAAACCTACCCCACCGTAAATGAAGAGCGGATTATAGGCTGAACCTGGGTTTTCGCTAACCTGCTTAGTAGCGGCTCGGGCAATTTGATTAGACTTGCCTTCAATGTGATTTTCAAACGTAAATGCCGTATTTAACACATTGGTGCCAAACGGGGATGACTGAATGGTTTCTTGTTCTGAGCCGGGTATTTCTACTTTATTTTGCGAGGCTGGGTATGTCGGGGAATCTAAGGTGATAGTGACCGTTTTACCTTCCCCTGCAAAATGTTGCGCCGAGGCATCAAGCTGGGTCATTAAGTTATCCATCAACCAATCTTTGATGAATCTGTTTGGAGCATAAAGTATGAATTGTGAATCTGAATCGTTCGCACGTAAGGGGCGCACCCATGTGTGAAAATCGCGTTCTTCCATTTCATCTTCTAACTTTGAAAGGCACTTGTCCCATAGGACGACATTTTGCATGTTGATAGACCAGCGTTAAATCAGTATTTTTTATTTTAAGTGCAGGTCAGCAATCGACCTATGCCGCGTTTGTCCCTACTTATTAAGCGGTGGAATAATATACCGCTCTAAGGTTAGGTTTTACAAATGGTTTGGCGCATTTTTTGCGTAAAAAGAAGTTATAAAATTATTCAAAGAATGTGTATATCGTGTTGACTCTTAATGACAAAGTCAGTACCTTTGCACCCCGCTTAGAGCTTGACTTTTAAACAGCGTAATTAACTGTCTATTTTCAATTGAATGTTCTTAACTGTTTAATCACTAACGTCGGTTATAGATAATTTACAATTCGAATAGTTAAGCTTGCGGCAACTAGTTAGCAACGCCTACTTAGAGAGTAGCAGACCTGCTTTTTAATTTAGGACTTTATATAAGGTTATTTAAAATGAAACGTACTTTTCAACCAAGTCAACTTAAGCGTAAGCGCACTCATGGCTTTCGTGCACGTATGCGTACTAAAAGTGGTCGCGCAATAATCAATGCTCGTCGTGCCAAAGGCCGCGCTGCACTAACAGTATAGAGTATTGATTGGTATCGCTTTCTTAAATTACTAAGAAAGCGGTACCAAATCTAATCTTGATTCAAAAAATAGTAACACCTTCCTTCTTAAAGCCTGCACTTGCTTGGCTTGCTATTCGCTAGATCTTCTGCGTGGAAAATAGCGCAATGAATTCTGATCTGCTCGAAATAAAAAAAAATGCCTTTTGCCTGAGCAAAGAGCAGCGTCTAAAAACACCCACCGAGTTTCAAAATGTTTACCGTTCTAAACAATGGGGTGGGAGTAAACACTTTACCTTTAATGTTCTAGCTGAGGACCTTAGCCAAGAGAACACACTCGGTGTTACAGTCTCAAAAAAAGTTTCGAAACGAGCTGTAGATAGAAATCGCTTAAAAAGAATAATGAGGGAATTCTATCGCTGCCGTCAAGATGAGCTAAATGGGGTTAGTTTAGTACTAACCGCAAAGCCGAGCAGTAGAAGTGCAAGTAATGTTGAATGTGTACAAAGCTTAGAAGAGCTTTGGTCTAAAGTATTGAAGTGGCAGCGATGGCACAATAGAGAGCGCAAAAAGCAGATTCAAGAATGAAATGCGTAAATGGTTAAACTATTTCAAAAAATATTCAAACTGTACTACCTTCTTATTAGCCCATTTTTAGGTAATCGGTGTCGCTATGCGCCAAGCTGTTCAGAATATGCTAACCAAGCGTTAGAAATCCACGGTGTCAGCAAGGGTTTATGGCTAACAACTAAGCGCTTATGTCGATGTCACCCATGGGGTGGCTCTGGCTTTGACCCCGTTCCTGGCAGCGCTCCTCCGGTGCCGAATGATAGTAGTGATAAATGATACTTCTCCGCTGTAACAAAGGTAGACGCTCTTACCTGAGAAATGAGGCCCCTTTTGCATGAAAAACTTATTTTCTTTGCATCTTAGTAAAGTGCTTTTAGCGAGCTATGGAGAATTTAACTCTCACTAACGATTAAAACTTGCAGATAGTGCGACACATACTAAAGTATGCTCATTTCTCCCCTGTTTTATAGCCCCCTATTAAGGTTAGAATACGCCCCCATATAAAAGCCAAACTATAATCAGCCAAATAGCTCATTGGACCATGGATATACAACGTAATTTATTAACGATCTCACTCGTCGCCATTAGCGCCATACTTTGGTTTAAGTGG
>CAZFVP010000027.1:0-9197 GCA_964522345.1 uncultured Gammaproteobacteria bacterium
GATAGTTGTCTAGTTGGAGCTTCACGTTCTATCGTTCTCACTTTAATTTTTGCTGTATACCTAACAACTTTCTTGCAAGACTACACTTGCAACACTACAACTCTTGCAAACTGAAACTCCCCGCGGCAAGCAGCGGGGTATCTTTTTGCATGCAAAAATCTATTTCGCGGCTAGCCACGAAAAATTTAACCCTCACAAGCGATTAAATTAGCGTCTAACTTTTAATCTATTGTTAACATCCCGATTTTGCCTAACTACATCATCATCGTCATAATCCAGTTCGGTTTTGGCAAGTCGATCATAGAGTAAAACGTTGACACTGGCGGCTAGATTCATACAGCCAGTAGTCGGAACATATAAAACGTGATCGGCTTGATCGACAAGGGCTTGGGGAATTGAGCTATCTTCGGGACCAAATATGTAAATTGCACGTTCAGGATGTTCGAATATTGGTAATCGGGTCGCGCCTTCCACCAACTCGACACAGGCTATCTTTGTATCAGCAGGAAGGTCGCTAGTCAGTTTATCGAAGTGTCGTAAAGGTGTATTAGCTTTGGCATTTTTTGTGTCAGTTTGATATTTAAGGGCTCGATCAAAGCGTTCGCCGGTATAACGAACTTCGTTTGCTTGGTAGCACCCAGCAGCCCTTAGCACTGCGCCTACATTTGTAGGGCTTTTCGGGTCGCATAAACCAATGATAACTAGAGCGGAGCTAGACACCAACAGTGCGACTCAGTCGCTACGTTCTTGAGTTTGAGCACCACTCTCGCTTTGCCAAGGCATATCGAGTGCCTCTTCTAAGCGCGCAATACGTGCTTCAAGCTCCGCAACCTTATTGGCTTGAGATGTACTCGTGCTTGAAGTTTTAGTCGCCTTAATGTTTATTGTCGATAAATCTGGCTTACCACTAAGCAAATGGGTATAGCGTTCTTCACGTTGACCAACCGCGACAGGTAACTCCATAACTAACGCCGGACTACGACTCATAAGCTGAGTAACAGAATCTTTAACTTGATGAATATCATCGAAGTTAACCATTTTGGCAGTGCGGGCTTTAATATCATTTAAGGTCAATGGTTCACGTAGCATTAACATGGCTAATATAGCTTGTTCCTCACGGGTGACCTTCAACATACCAGGAGCGCGGTGAGAAAATTTAACAATACGGTCACCATAATCAATGCTTAAATAACCAAGCTCTTTGAGTTGCTGAGCACTACTGACCACTTTACCCTCCTCCATGCTCATGACCGGAAAACGATTCGATTTCTGATTACATGCTAGCGTAAGAGAGTTTGGAGTAAGTGGGTAATTTTTTGGCGTAGCCAAGTGCTTTTCCATTAGGCTCGCCAGTACGCGAACCTGTTCTGCGGTCAAAACTGTATTTGCTTCTAGTGTCATTATCGCTCTACTGCCGAGTATCGGTTAGACGGTGAATATCGGCGCAATTAATTGGGTAATTTATTCTGCTAACGGCTTCTTAAACGCTGATAATTATCTAGCACAATCGTAGGAACGTACATAAAGCCGCGTTTAATATTTGAGGGTAAAGCAATCTTGCTAAGGACCCTTTCACACACCTCGCTATTAGCCTGTTGATCAACTTCCACCTTTAAACCCTGTTCGATCACGTAACTTTGCGGTGCATAAACACCTCCTTTCGAACGCGCTTGCCAAACTACCGAAAGCTCTAACTGACCATTGGCACTTTCAATATACTCGAAGTCTGGTGTTATATCTGGAAACTCATTAGTCAAACTTAGCGTTTTCGCCTTAGACCAACCATTAGAAGAATCCCAGCTCGACAAAAACACATCGTCAAAGTCATTTTGATCAGAGACCCAAGACAAATACACGTTACCGGAAATTGAACGAAATAACAGTGGTGTGGTTTTCTCGCCCTCAATAGATCCAAACTCTACTGCCTTGCCACGCCATTCACCAGAACTATCCAACACCCGGTACATCAACTGGCTAGAGCTACCAATAAGCTCAAGCCAAGCAACAATCAAGTTCCCATCATTATCGATAGTAACGGTCGGAGAATGACTGAAACCAGAAGGGTTTGTATGAACCACTTTCGGATTGGCCCAACTATCGTCTATATAATGCTGAATTTGCAATTCGTTTTTATTCTGATCAAGCCCTCGAAACGCTAAGTGCATTTCACATGACTGTGAACTTAGGGCCCAAGATTGGAATGACATCACTGAGAAAATCAGTGAAACAGAAAAATTCAGACAAAATTTCGAGAGCTTTCGATCGTTACTCATCTAACTAATCGTCAAGCAGTAACATGATTACCGGTGATAAAGGAACGAGGGGCTCTTCCTCAATGCCAAAACCAGTTGAACTAACCACGTTAAAGTACAAGCTTGCTAAAGTTTGATCACCTAAAGGGCCTAAATGTAAACCATCTCCTGAATGGAAATCATTCCAGTCTGGTACCATCGCAGCGCGAGCATCAGCAAGTAAAACTTCGTTATCTTCAGCATACTCTCGTATACCTTCCGCATATAAACCGGTAAATATATCGAAGATAGGAGCACGAATATTTCGCGTGGTAGTGGCTAATATAGGAACCATACCTCTACTCCGTACATCCTCGACGAGTACCGCAATGTTGCTAATTACCGTCGATTGAGAGATACCTAAAACAGCATCGTTCGCACCAGCTAAGATAAGTACGTATTGAGCCTCTTGTAGTGAAGACAAGACAGTCCCTCTGATGGCCAACATCTGACTGGTGTTTATTCCAGAAAACCCTTGATTCACGACTTGAGGAGTGAATCCTTGGGAGGTTATTTGGTTGACCAAGCTGGGTTGGTAGCCGCCAACGTTGAGAACGCCGTTTCCGTAGCAGCCAAATAATACTACTGGCTCTTCATTATCATTGCCGTTATCAGGGTTGAACCGACCCGGTTCAAGCGACACCCCGCTAGGGCAAGAGACATTTTCACGTGAGTCACGCTTCAGCCCAGCCGTTAGGCTGTCACCAAACGTGATTATTCTTACTTCTTGAGATGAAGCAGTAGGCACCCAAAGACTACCCAGCAATAAACTGAGAACCGCTAAAATTAAAGGCCTTTTTACGACATAAGCCAATCGCATGGAGGTTACCATTGAAAAATCGTTGGGCTAGTAATTGTACGACTTACGATCGTCGATTTAAAGCACTATAAAGTTACAATTTACGTAATGTAACATTAGCTACTAACTACTCTTGCTCTGACTTTTAATGGCCTCTCTAGGCATGAAAAAAGTTTTAATTCGAAAAAATAAGCCGACAATACGAACCAATAACAAAGGGAAGTAAATCGCCGTTGTCTCAATTAGTTTAACGTCGGCTAAGCCGGCATTGCGATGTACAACGCAGTCAATATAAGCTTGACTAAGGTGCATATCGACAAAGGCCTTGCGAGAAGGATAAGCAATCAAGGCCACTTGGTCCCATTGCTCGCCGTCATCGGCAATTAAGGAGCTACGAACTCGGCCAGCCCACACAGGGAAACCGCCAACCTCAAGTATTAATGGAACCACCGCTTTAGAATATTTTGTATAAGCTTGTTGACCTGAACATGACACACTCGCATCTGCGTATTGAGCCCGCTCTCGAAAGCGTAGCAAATTCACCATCACTATAGGTTTTTTTGAGCCTTGTTCGTCTTTAAACGAAAACAAAGAGCTGTCTGGCAACTCAACGGATTTCTTCATGATAGCAACCTTAAATTACTCGATTTATGAATTAGGCCGGTTCGACTTAGCCGATAAAACGTCGAGAAACCCCATTGCAAAAGCTGAGGCGACAAACGTAATATGAATCAACACGTACCACATTAACTTGTCATTCGCGATCGTCTCGGCGGCCATGAATTTTTTCAGTAAGTGTATAGAAGAAATCGCAACAATACTTGCAGCTATCTTTGCTTTAAGGGATGAGGAGTCCATCTTACCCATCCATGATAATTTTTCCTCGCTATCACTGATATCCAATCGAGATACAAAATTTTCATAGCCACTCATCATTACCATTAAAAGCAAGCCGCCGACCATGGCTATATCAACCAGACTGAGAACGATTAAAATCATGTCAGCCTCAGACATAGCAACAATGTCACTCATGAGGTGAATAAGTTCGACAAAAAACTTAATTCCTAACGCAAAAATGGCAATACTCAAACCTAAATAAATTGGAGCTAAAAGCCAGCGAGAGCGATACATTAAACCTTCGATTATTTTTTCCATTTGCCAGTTAACTTTTAAACTTTTAGGCTGCTTATTGTAAGTCAATGGCAATAACAATAACGTCATTTTATCGCATTTTAATTAGCCTAGTACTCGCAGGCAAATACCACCTAAAAGACTCACCTCAAAAGCAGAGATTTTTATTTTGATTTGGTTCTGAGCAGCCTAGCGTTCGTTTCTGAGATAGTTCGATTCTCTAAACGCGTTAACCGAGAATTATGCAGTGGCAGTAAATCTATTATGCGACTCATAACATTTTTACGCATTACACTTGCATAATCTTTAAAGCCTCCGACTAGAGATTCAAAAGATAGGCTTATCCCTAAGTTTTGATAAGCGACGCAATACCAAAACCCAGCGGGTATATACAAAGCATCACCATGATTTAGGTCGGCGACGTATCCGGATAAATTTTTAAGCGCTGGATACTTATCATACTGAGGTTTATCGAAGTTAATATCGCGAACTGTATTTCGGCTATCTCCAACTCGATACATAAAACCCGACAACTCAGGTGGAATCAGCAAGACCGATGCGCGCCCACCAAAATTGCATTGAACCGTGTGTACGATACTCGGTGCTTGCACCATTGGTATCATCACTCTTTCGCCTGTAATGCTCAGTGTGGTCAAATTTTGGTTAAAGTTAAAACCCAATCTTGGATAGGAAAAGTCTTTTTCTAACTCAGCAACTTCCTTTAGCGGCAACTTTGATACTCTGAGGTCATTTTCTTCATACAACAACTGATCTAGAAATAATTTCAGCTCCCAAGTATGTACAGCTTTATCTGGTTTCCCGTTATTCAATTTCGTAGTGTCGCTATAAAGCGGAACACGAACATCACCGACAACTGAATCGAGATAATCAAGAGACCATCGTTTATTAGCAGGCCAACGATGAGTCAAATCACCAAAAATCACCGGCGTGCCAGTCCGTCGGTAGCGCGCATGGAGGTCAGCTACCGGCAAAGAATTTTTGCGATCTACCTCGATACTATTAATTGACTCAAACATATTGATAACTTGGCTTTACTCTTTTTCAATCACACTATGCAGACAGTTTTTGCGTCACAAAACTAATCGATAAAGGGTATCTCCATACAATGCCGTTGTTTGCCTTAACAGCCGCAGTAATAACAAAGACTATATTCAGCACAACTAACGCAAACATACTCACGAAGCCAATATAGATGAACATCAATACAACACTAACGATCAAGTAGAGCAATAAACTAAGAGACCAATTAAAAAGATTACGTGCGTGCGCATCAACGAGCGAGAAATCATCTTTATTAGTTGCCCACATAACAATAGGCAAGATAATTCCAGCGCCAGGTAATAATATGCTTGTAAATTGACTGAGATGAAGCATCAAACAGAACGCATTTATCTCAATACCCCAAGGTTTCTTCTCTTCCACTTTTCTCAGCTCGTACTTAATTTAAAAGCCATCTTCTAGGCGCTTTGGCAATGTCCACATTATACATCAAAGCTACGTAGCCGAATATGACACGAGGCTCATCATCGATTCATAAGTTATGCCGTTAATAGCAAAGAAGCCTTCACGATATAAATTTCAATACCTTCATCAACAATAGGTACCATGACACAAGCAAAATAGTTCCCCCTATAGGAGTAATTGCTCCGAGCCAGCTCACGTTTAAAAGAGCAAGTAAATACAAGGAACCACTAAAAATTAACGTTCCAATAAACATCAATACCGCAGGCAAGGTCAATTTTGCCTCAGCTTGACCATCTTTAAATAAAGCAGCCACTGCAACCATCGCTAGCCCATGATAAAACTGATAACGATTCGCTAGGTTAAACACATCGTATCGCTGGTTAGCTTCCAGTAATTCACTAAAGGCATGCGCACCAAAAGCTCCAATAACCACAGCCATGAAACAAAGCGCCACTCCGGTGAGAGCAATCAACCTAATTATCTTATCTTTCATTTTCCACTCGTGATTAACTTTGGGCCAAGCATTACAGTGCAATTTAGTAAATACAGTAACAACGAATGACTTGAAACAATCGATCATACACTAAACAAGCGCATCACCGATTGCTCTGTTTTTGCATAAACAACTAATCGTAGATCTCCCTTACGGGTAGTATCGTCTAGAAGGTTGAAACAACGTAGAAGCTGGACGTCATTTCAAACAAAGTAGTCTTGTTTTACTTATATATGAAACATAAATGCTTGGTGAAAAATAAATTAGAGTGCTTCGTCTCTATCGTCAAAGAGTGCTTCACAACCTTGAGAATGATTAAATCTTGCCAAATTTTTATGCGACCTCGCATAAGCAGTGTCTATATGTTCGACTTCCCAACGCTGCAAAGTTGAATCTTGCAATTGAGAAACACGATACTTATGCACAACTGGCAACGTCGTTTTATCTCGATAGACAAGATACAGCAGAAAAGTCCGGGCTATCTCGCTACCACCCAAGCGCTCAATAGTCGCAAAATAAACAAATTCAGTCATCGAATGAGCGCGCTCATCAACGTCGGTTCTACTCGGTGTTGTGAGCACTAAATAGGGGCGCATATACTCGGCACCACCCTTAACATCAATTTTTAACCTGAGCACCAGTTCATCTACTGCTATGCCATGTTCAGATAAGTATTTAGCCTCAACGGCTTGCTCTGGGTCTGCCATAGCATCGGGGGCGCAGGTCAAAAACTCAGTTACCTTTATACGAAATGAAGGCTGAAGGTGAGCCTTCTCGATTAGGTATTGTCTTTCTGCCTGTTCAAAATCCAATACCGATTGCCTGTATTGACGTTTAGCTAGACGATTACGCTTACGAACCAGTCGATTATTTTCTTTAATAAGCGACAGCGCTTGCTCAGCGTTACTAGACAATAAACCGCTCATAAACGATTCCTTTTTATTTTTTTCGCTCATGTTTTACCACCAATATTCAACTAATGTATGCGTTCAAGCTTACGCCACTAAGACGTCTTAATTTTCGGGTTCAACCCGTTTATGCCTTAGCTTATCGGTGGCTATTTATTCTGCATTGCATTGATGAAGTTTTGCGATTCATTAATCGAAGCCTCCATTTGCTCAATCAATACAGCAACTTTATCTTCCACATTCAGTACTTCGCTCGACAGACTACTGACTGCACGGGCATTCAAATTATGTTTCAAATAAAGCGTATTATCTTGTAGCACTTTCAAAACCGGCTCAACACGCTGCTGTGACGTTTGCATTTTCTTATAGATAACGGCGTAGCGTTGCTTAGTGCTATTTAAGTTTGCTTCACTGGTACGGCGCAAGCTAGCGCTTTGATATTCAAGGAGTTCTTCCTGCCACTCCTTGAATAACGCGGTCGCAACCTCATTAACAGACTTGATGCGGCTCTCAAGTTCCCGAGCCTGAGCTTCGCTAGCATTAACGGCTTTAGCCATGCGTTTATACTTCTTTTCTAAACCGTCGTCATCAACGTTGATCAGGCTCGCCAATTCTTCATAGGCAGATTGAAATTGCGCTTTTGTTTCTTGTTGCGTTTTAGAGGTTTTCTCTATCCGGTCAACTAAGATGTCTCGCTTGTGTATTCCGA
This sequence comes from uncultured Gammaproteobacteria bacterium, assembly GCA_964522345.1. Classification (GTDB taxonomy): domain Bacteria; phylum Pseudomonadota; class Gammaproteobacteria; order Arenicellales; family Arenicellaceae; genus Arenicella. The sequence continues at coordinate 7,817 of CAZFVP010000027.1, forward strand.
CTTTTTCAAGTGCCGAATATTGAGCTTTCTGAACGGTACCGCAAGCTGACAAAAGCAGCGCTAAGCAAATAGTAAAAGCTATTTTCATGACTATTTTAATGGAGTTATTACAGTAGTTTACTAATGGTAGCAAAAAGAGAGCTCGACTAACGATAAAACCGTGTTAAATTTTAATCGTGTGTAAAGGTTACATTCCTCGTGTCTCGGCTAACGCGCCTAGTTTTGGTGTCACGAAATAGATTTTTGCGTACAAAACGATACCTCGCTGCTTGCGGCGGAAAATTTCATTTTTATTACCTTCGAATGTAAGCCATGAATCCACTTGTAAAATTACTACCATTTCTAACGCAAACCAAACTTTTTTCGAAACATAAAAAATGGCTTGTACTGGTTGCAGCAATAGCGGGCGGCTACCAAATGTTGAGCCCAAATGGCATTGGCGCTAACTGGGGCATTCCCAGTATCGACACATTTTACGCCGAACCAAGAGATATCCTAATCAGCCGCGTTGAAGCCGCTAGCGATGCCCAACAAGAAACCGCAGAAGAGTTTAGGTCTGCGTTAGAGAAGTTTAAGGAAGTCACTAACTTCGACGGTGGCGATTTAGAGAAAAAATTCAACACCCTAAGCGCCGCATACGACCGCAGTGAAGACGCTGCGAATAACGTTACACGAAGAGTTGATCGAGTTGTAAATGCCACCAATAACTTGTTAGATGAATGGCGTGACGAATTGGCTCAATATCATGACCTTTCAATAAAACGCCGCGCAGAAGCCCAATTTGATGAAACCCGTATAAAGGCGCAAAACTTAATAACGGCTATGCGCAATGCCGAGTCAAAAACCAAACCAGTGTTAGGCGCACTCAAAGATCAAGTCCTATTCGTAAAACATAACCTCAATATGCAAGCCATCAGCTCTCTAAAACAAGAAACCACCATAATCGAACAGGATGTATCTGCGTTAATAAAGGAAATGGAGGCATCTATCGCTGAAGCGGAGTCATTTATACAATCAATTCGGAGTTAGGCTTCTGCGAACACGCCTACTGCTTGTAGTGCTGCTCTTGGTTCCTAGTTAAGTCATTACTCAAATCCTAGTATTGGCTTTAAGGGAGCGACAAACCTCCTTGAGGAATCAGTGTTAACTCGCAGCGGCAAAGAGCCAAGACTCTTTTCGAGGCGATGGCCTTACTAAGGAGGTAACCCGCCTGACCGAGTTTATCTAAACCCCGATCAGTTGCTTTTAGTGTGATTAAGCTAACGGGACAGCAACGTTGTTATACGTTTAATCATCATTACCTTCATCAAACTCTAACCTAAATGATTTTGCTAGACATTACTAGTTTACAGGCTTTTTAAACCTCAATGTCATGCGGTCA
>CAZFVP010000027.1:9297-18828 GCA_964522345.1 uncultured Gammaproteobacteria bacterium
TTTTGCTAGACATTACTAGTTTACAGGCTTTTTAAACCTCAATGTCATGCGGTCACTCTCACCAATAGCCTCATACTTTTCGCGGTCAGTATCTCCTTTTGCCAGTGTTGGCGGTAAAGTCCATACACCATCTTCATAGTTCTTTAAATCTTTAGGGTTAGCATTAACCTCTGACTTTCCGTCTAATACAAAGCCTGCTTTCTCGGCGGCCTGAATCACTCGAGACTCAGCAACGTATCCCTTACGTGCCCATTCAACCGCGTCGCCACCTTCTGGCGCTCGATGCTGAACAACACCAAGCGTACCACCTGGTTTAACGGCTTTAAAAAAGTCGGAATAAACGCCATCGATTAAACCTTCTCGTGTCCATCCATGGCTACTTCTAAAGGTAAGTATCATATCAACCGAGTCTGCTTGCCAAAGATTTCTCGACTCAGGAGGCGAGTATCCGGCAACTTTAATTTGACCGTATAGGTCGGCCTGATCCTTAATTTGATTTAGCAATGCCTGATGTTGGCGATAACGATAACTTGGTTGCCCTTCTATTTGAACATCATAACTCCCGGCAATATACACTCCGGTGTCGCGCATCGCTGGCGCAATCACCTCGGTGTACCAACCACCACCTGGCGCAATCTCTAACACGGTCATATCAGCCTTTAGGCCAAAGAACGCCAGGGTTTCAACTGGGTTTCGGTACTTATTTCGAGCTTTATTTTTAGCACTGCGATGGTCGCCATGCATTGCGGCTTCAATTTTAGATGCCAACTCAGCCTCCATTGCAGAACCTAATTGCGTTGAAAAAATCAAAATCGCTGACATTATAGAAATGATTAACTTCTTCATTATCGAGTTACCTAAGTGTTGTGTATTCTAAGATTTAGGGGAAGTTTATAGCTAATTTGGGCTTGCGCCAATGTTTTTCAAACACCTATTTCGTGGCAAACCACGAAAAATTTAACCCTCACATGCGATTAAATTAACCCGATAACAGCAATATTAATGCACACTCAGCAACGGTAAGTTATTCTGGCGCTAGCGGTTCTATAAGGTTACGATGGATTTCATACAAGACAATCAAGAAACTATTCGCTTAAGCGTGTTTATTGGCGTATTCACGCTGATGGCCTTACTCGAATTTATCGTGCCAAGAAAACAGCGCGCGCAGCCTAGAGCAAAACGTTGGTTTACTAATTGGTCGCTGGTCATTATCGACAGCCTTACGTTAAAGATCTTAGTGCCGGTATTAGCAGTAACCGTAGCACAGTCGGTAAGTGATCGAGGTTGGGGTTTATTCAACCTAACTAACCTGCCTCTATGGCTTGAGTGCGTGTTTGCTATAGTGTTGTTGGATATGTTGATTTATTGGCAACATGTCGCTTCGCATCATATTTCGATTCTATGGCGCTTTCACAAAGTTCATCATGCCGACCGAGACATCGACGTTACCACCGGAGCACGTTTTCACCCGCTAGAGATATTATTGTCGATGGCATATAAATTTATATGCATCTTATTACTGGGGCCTCCGGTCTTGGCGGTATTCTTGTTTGAAGTACTATTAAACGCCTCAGCTATGTTCAATCACTCCAATATTCGCTTACCCAAATGGCTTGATGCGCGGTTGCGATACTTTATTGTTACACCCGACATGCATCGCGTGCATCACTCAATAATTGTTAACGAAACTAACAGTAATTACGGTTTTTTCTTATCAACTTGGGATCGAGTATTTGGCAGTTACATCAATCAGCCGAAACAAGGGCACGACGATATGGTGATAGGTTTACAGGAGTACCAAGATCAACGACCTTCATCGCTAATTTGGAGTTTGAAGTCGCCTTTTTCTGATAAATAGATGTCGTATTTTACGCGGTGGAGTGATCAGATTATACCGATTTCTAACGCTCGAAGAACCGCGCGAGTTCGATCTCTAACACCTAATTTTGTGAGAACATTCGATACGTGATTCTTAATCGTGCCTTCTGATTTATGTAACGCTTCAGATATTTCTTTATTGCTATAACCACTCGCCACAAATCGTAAGACCTGGGTCTCTTTAGGTGACAATGCTTGTGGGTCGGGCAATGAATCGAAGTCGCCTTTTTGTGAGCCTAAACTACGAATCAAGGTGTCGGTCAGCGCAGGCTGAACAATTGTCTCACCATGATGAACCGCGACTATTGCGTCAACTAAATTCTCCAACGATACATCTTTGAGTAAGTAACCGTGTGCTCCCGCTTTCAAACCATCTAATACCAATTCATGATCATCAAATGTAGTAAGAATAATGACTCGTGTATCTATCTCGTTTTCGCGTAAGCTTTTAATTGCATCAATGCCGTTCAGGCGAGGCATACGCAGGTCCATCAAAAAAACATCTGGGCTAAATTCCTTAGCGATTGATACTGCCGTATCGCCGTCTTCACCCTGAGCGACAACAACAACCTCATCAGATAAATTAAGAAGACCATTAATACCGCTGCGAACCAATGTTTGGTCATCAATGATTGCAATTTTAATACTCATATCAATTTACTAAAGGAACAATGACTTGCAGAGTTAAATTGGGCTGATTGGTAATGGCAAGACTGCCGCCTAGACATTCTATGCGTTCTCTCATTCCGCTAAGACCATTGCCTGAAATGAGCGTTTCACAACCACCACCATCATCACTATAACTGAGCTGAATTTGTTCATCCTCAAGGCTCGCCTTAATAAGCACATGTTTAGCAGTGCTGTGTTTTAAGGTGTTTGTAATCGCCTCTTGAACAAATCTTAACAGCGTTTCTGCGGTATCAACGTCGTTTACTTGTAGCTGTTCATCTAATTCTAAGCTAACACTGATTCGAGGCAGGTCCTTGACGGTAATTTCTAAGAGCTCTTTCAAGCCCACCATTGGCATCTCCCTAAGCCGTGAAACAGACTCACGCACATCACTGAGTAATAGTTTGGATAAGGCATAACATTGATCTACTTTGTCTTTCGCCTCGCCGTTGCTTAGCCTACCGGCAACTTGCAAGTTTATTGTTAAAGCCGTTAAGTGGTGGCCTAGCAAGTCGTGTAAATCACGAGCAATGCGAGTTCGCTCGCTGTCTTTAGAAGCTTGACTCAATAAGTGTTGAGTCGCGAGCAGCTCAACGTTTAGCTGCTGAGTTTTTTCATTCGCTTGCTCCGACTCCTTTACGGCAATCGAAGACACCAAAGCAAACATGTGAAACGTCGCTTCTAACAACGTTTTCAATATTGCTTGATTGGCCTCCATGCCAGCCAACCTAAGGAGATACCACGATATGGTCACTAAAACGAAACTCCACCACCAATATGTTCGAGGAAAATAATGCGGAACGTAGGCGATCCAGATAATCGAGTAGATAAAAAATATATCAATCGGCACACGCCAGCTTAATATAAAAACAAACGGTAAAAAGGCTAACAATGCCGCTCTACCAATATCAAAATCATGTCCTTTAATTCGCGAGGACGAAATTAGATAAATCAAGCTTAAAACAATAAGTTGCCACCCAAAGGCTTCCCAAAATAAGGGCTGCTTCCACAGCAACCAAGTACTCACCAGCGCAACAATTAGCGCGGTTGCCAGGCCAGATAAATATTGATAAAAACTGGTTCGGTTTTGCATCGGCCTTTTATCACTGATTTTAAGATTTGATAAATAGGCCAAAAGTCATGGTTTCGAATCATTACTTTTCGTACTTACTGAAGCCTCTTAAACTATCTAGCATAAAGCTTCGCTATTTAAGGAGGTTATTATGTCGCTAGCATATAAAGGTTTATTATTCTTTCATATCGGGATTGGGTTTGTATCACTGATACTTTTTTGGATTCCTATTTTTGCTAAGAAAGGGGGAGCGCTTCACAAAAGAAGCGGCCATTGGTTTGCTAAAGTTATGTACACGGTAGGCCTTAGTGCTCTCACACTATCACTGATGCTAATGATCGACCCAATAGCTTTTAAATTTGGCAACGCTACGTTTAGTGCAGAAGAGCGAGTAAAGGTTATCGCAAGCGTCGGCGATACTGGCTTATTCTTACTAGCGATTTCAGTACTTGTATTGGTTGGCGTTCGTCACGGGTTACAAGCCGCTAGAGCAAAAGGCAATCACGCTTTGATGCGTCGTTTAGATAACCTTGCAATAAATATTATTCTATTAATGGTTGGTGTTTGGCTAGGGTTTATCGCAACTGGCAACTCACCGTTGAGCGTACTTTTTTATATCTTTGCGGGCTTGTGCATTTATACCGCTATGACTAACTTGCGATTTTGCTTAAAGAAATCCGCCACACGTTCAGAGCAAATCATCGCCCATCTAACAAACATTATTGGCGCGGGTATCGGCTCACATACCGCGTTTTTTGTATTCGGTGCCAGCCGCGTATTTGCCGAATTCCTAACTGGTTACATCGCAATTATTCCTTGGATATTGCCTGCGATGGTTGGATACATGGTCATTTGGAGACAGGTAACACGATACCGGCCAAACAAGCCTAGCAAGGCATAATAATTTGTATAGGCCTATTTTTTATCTATATATACGTCAAAGCCTGCTTCTTTGAGCATTAATTCCAAGCGCATTAATTTGTTTAATGAATCACTACTCTTGATACGCCTTCGTTTACCACTGAGCAAACGTTCTTCTATCTGCTCTTTAGTTTTACTGGTCATAGAAGCCATCTGCTCAATCGCTACCTCACGATCTGCTGCACTTATTAGTTTGCCTCGTGTATAAAGTATATGTGTCATTGCCGCTCTGCCATCAAAGTTCATAGCGTAACCATAGCGCTTAATGGTAGACCCGTCCAAAATACAAATTTTGTCCTCAACATTACCAAAAATGTCACCATTAAGATCACACTAACAATAAATGGCCAAACTCCGTATTAACTGGGCTCAACCGCTCATCGGCCGAGCCAACGGCAACTTACAGGAGTTTTAGTTAACGCGACAACAATGCACTCAAAATGTGCTGATTACCGAAAAAGGGCAGTCTCTAGCTTTGGCTAATTATCGTTATGAGTGACCTTTTTCACAATCTCATCATTACTTGTAGCACTCACACTCTTTTAACGCCGCTAATCGTATATAACTCGACGAACGATCTAGAAGACAGGTTACTTATTCACTTAAACTCACTATTTATAAGGTAAAGTAAGTCAGAATCGCTGACTACTACTGTCGTTCGCGACTTAATTTTAGTCATAAAACAGAAATTTTTATGTCATTGAATTAAGCGCTAACGCATAGGCGAAAAGTCAACACTAACTAACTTCATGCACAATTGAGAATCGATTTCTTATGCCTCGCTCAAACATTATTTTTCTTGCCTGCATTCTTATTGGTTCGCTGACGTATCAAGCAGCTGAATCTAAAACATCCCCTAGGAGTCATAGCTACCCAGACTCAATTTCACCGGTACTCGCTGATCGTTTTTCAGCATTAGCGCTCGCCTGTGTTCAGCAAGAGTTTCCGAATAAAATTTCTCGCACGACTGACACGGCTGATGCAATTGGTAGACCACGTGATATTTTTCCTACGTTTTACGGGTGCTTCGATTGGCATAGTGCTGTTCACGGTCATTGGTTACTAGTTCGCCTTTTACGCGTTGGCCCTCAAGACGCAATATGGAGAGATGAGGCAATAAGGAAGTTGAATGAAAATTTCTCTGAGAAGAATTTGGCAGGCGAAGTAGCCAACTTCGCACGCCCTGCTCGAGGGTCCTGGGAACGTCCTTATGGTTTAGCTTGGTATCTACAGCTAACCACTGAGCTCAGGCAATGGGACAACCCCCAGGCAAAACTTTGGCTGCAGAAGCTTAAACCGCTTGAGCGCGATATAGCCCGAAGCCTAAAAGAGTGGTTACCGAAACTCGCCTATCCAATTCGATTAGGCACGCATAACCAGAGCGCGTTTGCCTTTGGCCTTATGCTTGATTGGGCGCGAGAAGCTAAAGACACAGAAATGGAACAGCTTATTATCGCTCGCTCAATTGCTTTTCATCAGAATGACGTAAATTGCCCGCTGGCCTATGAACCCAGTGGTGAAGATTTTCTATCACCTTGCTTGATGGAAGCAGATCTAATGCGCCGAATCATGAATACCAAAGACTATTCATTGTGGTTAGCTAAATTTTTGCCATCAATACCCCTGGACGGTTCTAATCAGTGGCTAGCTCCAGGTATTGTTAAAGATGCATCTGATGGAAAACTAGTTCACCTTGATGGTGTTAACCTATCTCGCGCCTGGAATTTATACAATATTGCACGAGCCCTACCAAAAAATGATACACGCAAAGCTTCGCTAATTGCCTCCGCAGACTTGCACACGGAAACAGGCGTAGCAGCCGTATCGGATGAGCATTATTCAGGCTCCCATTGGTTAGCAAGTTTTGCTACTTACTTGATGACTGGGCGCGGTTGGTCGACAAAATAGGCTCCTGTACAAGCTGCATTCACCCAACAATTTAAAACCTTTATTCAAAAAACATAACCGCCTACGGTTTATCGAATTTTATATGAAGAAGAATGTCATCATTACTACTACGGCTCTGATACTAAGTACGCCTCTTTACGCGTAAACCTCCGACCGCCCTGCTGCAGCACCGGGGAGCGCAGTTCAACAAGTGACTAATGTGCGTAGTCGACTCGAGATATACAACGTAACTACAGGCAAACGAAAAGTTGTCTATGAAGCAAATGATCATTTTGAAGCACCCAATTGGGCGCACGACGGCAATAACTTAGTTTTTAATAGTCATGGCCGTTTGTATCGATTCGACCTTACAAATGAAACGGTGCAAGACATTAATACTGACCCGGCGGTCAATAACAACAATGACCACGGCCTTTCTCCGGACGGTAAACAACTTGTGTTTCTTTCCTGTGATGCCAGCGTTAAAGGCCACCCACAAAAAAAGACGTCGTGCTACGCTTGATGTCATGAAATAATTCGGCAACGTCAGGTTTCTCTAAACCCACTATGATAGTGTCTCTTTTTGGTGGCCAAGGCACATTGAATGTACCCCTTGTGGTCACCGGATAGCTCCTCTTTTGCGTTCTTGAGCTACGAACTTATTGAAGAGTAGAGAATCTATCGTCACCCGTGTGAGTTGTGAGTCTAATCAGAAGTCTCAGTCCGGTTATAAAGGCTCAGCTTTAAAAAAATAACCATCTAAGGCAATTCTCTGACTAGGCTTCTCTCAACAAGAATTTCGACCACAACATCGGGCTTCACATCTTCTATTATTTGTTTAAGATCAGCTCGTGTTGTTTTTTGGCCTGTCATATATAAAGAACCAACGGACTCACTCATATAAGCGTAAATGCCTGTAATAAACGAATCCGCAACCAACAGCATGGTTGTATCGTTCGTATTACAAGTCGCCAAACTTAAGCCTTGTTTAACTAACTTAATGTTAGCTCGATCCGTGCAGCTAGGAAATTCTGTTCTAGGCTCTCTAGCGGTCAAACTGCTGGATAAACCAATGAAATTGGCCAAATCTCCACCCGCCTTAACTTGCGGTCTAAATGTGTGGTCTTTAATGGCCAATGCCATAGAAGGCTCTTCTTTCTTAAGTCTTCTTAGAGACTCTCGATAAACCAGATAAGCGCCTACCGCGTTCCAATGCGTATCGTTTTTAAAATATAAATCAAAACCATAATCATTGGTCACATAAGGCTCAAGCACATCAATCGCGTCGAATGCGATTGTCTTAGATGTTGCGGATAATTGTTTCTTAAAGAAATCGTAGGTTGCATTGATATCGGTTAAAGCATACAGCTTTGGTAAATATTCCGGGTAAAGACTCATCTTATTAGGGACAACAATGTGCTGATATACAATACCTTGCCCCTTAAGTACTTTGTGACTTTGTTTGATGTAATCGGCTCGAGCGACTAAGTTACCCTTTAAGACATCCTCAGATACCGGGTGATTACTCATCAATGGGTCATGAATCTTATAAAACAACCACTCTCCGCTGCCTCGTATTACCGTCTTTACAGGTGACTCGTTTAAGCTGTATCGAATTTTATTATTGAGCTCAATCAACTCTTCACGAAATCCAAAATGATCATTGATGTAAGCATTAATACTATTAAAGTACGATCTTACCGAGCTTGCTTCGTCGAATAATGGCCAAGCTTGTAGCTGACGCTTTTCAGATTGAGAAACGGCTTTATCCTCTTGAAGAACGCTGACAACCATGGGTGTGGCAATTGCAATCACGAAGGCAACACACATAAACGTAGACAGTTTATTTTGGAATCTCATTATCAGAACCTAAAATAGATAAACGGATTATGCGTGGAGGTAGCTAAGCTCATCGCTGATAAAAATAAAAGCACAGACACCAGAGCTGCCCTGAATACAACTACGAACATCATTGACTGAGTAGTTGAGCTGACTGAGCTTAATGCTTTTTGAGAGACTTCACCTGATGATGAAATTTCTTTAGCTTGCCCAATGATCACTTTAAATACCGGCGTGCTAAGTATCAAACCCAATAGCAAAGCAATAACAACTTCAAGATTCAGTGCATCCAAAAATTCAAAAGGAACGCTGCTAAAATTCATTGCAAACATTGCTCGCAAATAACTCAGGGCATCCCCTATAGTTTCTGCCCTAAAAAACACCCAAGAAATCAACACCACAATAATTAGATAAAAATGCCGTAACGGCCGCCATAACTGCTCGATAAGCCGGCTTAAACCAAACCGTTCAATCGACAAAATAGCGCCGTGGAAAAGCCCCCAAACCAGAAAGTTCCAACTGGCTCCATGCCATAAACCACATAGAACAAAAACCATGAATAAATTGCCGTAAGTTCTAAGCTCTGAAACTCGGTTTCCTCCTAGAGGAATATATAAATAATCTCGAAACCAACTTGAAAGCGAGATATGCCACCGACGCCAAAACTCTTGCAATGATTGTGAGCAATAGGGGTAATTAAAGTTTTCTAGAAAGCGAAAACCAAACATGCGGCCTAAGCCAATAGCCATGTCTGAGTAACCGGAGAAATCAAAATATATTTGCAGGGCATAGAACAAAATACCCAGCCATACAACATGGGACGGCAACTCAGAGATCGGTAATTCGAAGATAACATCCACCGCATAACCCAAGGGATTAGCAATTAACATCTTCTTTGCCAAGCCGTATATAAACCTCTCAGCTCCCTCAGCAAACATTCGCGATGACACATGCCTATTCTCGATCTCAGCCATGATTGTTTTATATCGAACAATCGGCCCTGCGATAAGTTGAGGGAAGAGTGCTATATACAAACCTAATTTGATTATATTGCTCTGGCTTGGTATTTGTTTTCGATAAATATCCACTAAATAAGATATCGCTTGGAACGTGAAAAACGAGATCCCTAGCGGTAAATGAACCGGAGATAAGTCTATGCCTGAAAAACCATAAATACTAAGTAGGTAATTCAGATTATCAGCGATAAAATTAGAATATTTATAGCTGACTAAAATTGATAAATTGAGTATTACACCCAATGACAA
>CAZFVP010000028.1:0-9479 GCA_964522345.1 uncultured Gammaproteobacteria bacterium
GAGCATGTTGTCGACTTGCTCTTGAACATCGCTGCCTGAGGTAGAGCCTCGGCCTACCAGTACATGTTGTGCGGGGTCGGTCGAGGTGGTAAATGGCACTACTTTTACATCGGCCGAGGTAAACTCTTTAGCTGTATCTAATGCTTTTTCCACATCAATAACCTTGTCATTTGGTGAATAGATAAGCATTTGTGGGGTTGTGATCGTTGATTTATTTAGCTCGTCAACGTCATCAAGAAGCTTCAGCATAGGCACCAAGGCTTCTAAGGGGTAACGTTCAGTCCAATACATTGCGTGAAAATCATTTAATGGTTCAAAGCCTCGATAATCACCACTTAATTGTTTTGCTAGCCAAAGGCCTACTGAGTTTTTCAATAGCCACGCACCTCCACTTTTGACCGCAAAATTTGGTGAGATAAGTATGTTGGCTAATAACCTGTCTGCGAACGGTTGAGCACTTAACCAGGTCGATAATGTGCCGCCTGTAGAGGTGCCGATTAACAGTACCCGTTCACCAATGGCAGCGCCTATTTGATAGGCTTCTTTAGCATCGTTCTTCCATTTTTGAGGTGTCGCCTCTGCCATTGCATCATCACTTCGACCGTGGCCGGTTAATCGGCTATAAAATACATTTGCCTGAAGCCTTTCAGCTAGTTGTTCGATCATGGGGCTCAATTCTTTGTGAGTCGCTGAAAAACCATGCAGATAAACGATCGAAACTGTTGTTCGAGTGGCTGGCTCTGTGTACCAACTAATTGTTTTTTGGGTTCCAGAGACAATGTCAGAATGCTTAGCTTCCGAGGCGTCAATCTGCGTTACAAGCTTGTCCAAATCGAAGGTTTGTAGGCTTGATGCTGTGCTACCTGACGAGAAGAAAAAGAGAATCAAAATCAGGACAAAGGCTGGTTTGGGTGTAAGCCGCTTGAGTGGGTTAAAGGCGATCATATTCAGTGGCTCTTAATAATATTTAGAGTGTAATAAACTACATATTGTATAACAAAGTCTGACTGCTCCACAGTTTCTAATATTGCTAAGCGTATTTATCTTTGATAATGTGAATAAACCCGAACGTAAAAGGATAAATAAAATGAAATATCAAAGACTTGTGCAAACGACTCTTTCAGCAACGGCTATTTTTTTTGGCTTACTTACTCAAACGTTTGCGCAAAGTGTTGACCAAATTCGTTGGAAAAGCGAAACACAAGTACGAGCAATCTTAGGTGAGCCGCAGAACATTACATCGCCCGTAGGAACCCATGCACGTTATACGATGTGGAGATACGAAAATTACATAGTTGCCTTTGCTAACGGCAAAGCATTCCATTTGTTTGATAAAAATAGTCTGCGCAAGTTCGAGTTGTCGGAAAATCGAAGTAACAAAAATTAGTAGTTACTAATTTCGGACGATGGCCTTGCTTCCCTACACAGTGCCTGATTACCTACTTTGTTGTCGAATGAATTTATAGTAGTAAGTTTTCCATAACGCCTTTATAAATCTTCGATAACTTTTCTGGTGTCTCAACATCGACACATTCATTAACTTTATGGATTGTTGCGTTAATTGGCCCCAGCTCTACGACCTGAGCTCCTGTCGGGGCGATAAAGCGGCCGTCGGACGTGCCGCCTGTAGTAGACAGTTCAGATTCGATGCCTAAGTTGTCAGTGATAGACTTCTGGCATGCGGTTACAAGAGCCCCTTTTTCAGTTAGAAAAGGTAAACCAAAAAGCGTCCACTTAGCCGAATACTCGAGGCCTAAAGTTTCCAGTACTTCTACTACTTTACGTTGGATGCCTTCAGCGGTAATCTCAGTAGAGTAACGAAGGTTAAACGTAATTTTTACAGTTTCAGGAATCACGTTAGTTGCTCCGGTACCACCTGCTATATTCGAGATCTGAAAGCTTGTTGGTGGGAAATATTCATTGCCAGCGTCCCAGGTAATAGCCTTTAGAGCATTGATAACATCGCCACAATAATGAATAGGATTGTCGGCAAGGTGGGGGTAGGCAACATGCCCTTGGGTGCCAATGATTGTTAGTTCGCAACCCACAGATCCTCGGCGGCCATTTTTTATAATATCTCCCAAGGTGTTTGTTGAGCTTGGCTCACCAACTAAGCAATAGTCTATTTTTTCGTTACGTGCTTCTAACTGTTCGATCACCTTCACCGTGCCGCAGGTGGCAGGGCCTTCTTCATCTGAGGTAATTAATAGAGCTATTGACCCTTGATGATTTGGGTGATCAGCGACGAAGCTTTCGATACTAGTAACAAAGGCCGCTAGAGACGTTTTCATGTCGGCTGCACCACGACCATAGAGTTGACCGTCTCGCTCTGTTGGCGTAAATGGGTCACTAGTCCAGCGAGTGAGGTCACCGGTTGGAACAACATCGGTATGCCCAGCAAAGGCTAGGCATGGTTGTGCAGTGCCTCTGCGAGCCCAAAAATTAAGTACCGAGCCGTTATCATCTTCAAAATCCATACGCTCGATGGTAAATCCTACCGCTGCTAAACGGTCTGACAATAGGGCTTGGCAGCCTGCGTCTTCGGGTGTTACCGATTGAGCTGCAATTAGTTGCTTAGTGAGATCGAGAGTTGCTTTGGTCACTTATTGTATTCCTAGGGAAAAGGTGTCGGAAGGTAAATTTAAGCAGTTGAAGTAATACTTACATTTACTAGTCGGTTCGAAGTAGTTCGTTTAAGCCAGTCTTGCTGCGGGTCTTTGCATCAACCTTTTTGACGATTACCGCACAGTAAAGACTGTGAGAACCATCTTTACTTGGTATTGAACCAGACACGACAACCGAACCTGCTGGTATCCGCCCATAACTAACTTCACCGGTTTCGCGATCGAGAATTTTGGTGCTCTGGCCGAGATAAACACCCATCGATATTACTGAGCCTTCTTCGACAACAACACCTTCTACTATTTCTGAACGCGCTCCAACAAAACAGTTGTCTTCAATAATCACGGGGCCAGCTTGAATAGGTTCGAGAACACCACCAATGCCTACGCCGCCGGAAAGATGCACGTTTTTACCAATTTGCGCACATGAGCCAACCGTTGCCCAGGTGTCAACCATACTGCCCGAGCCGACGTGTGCACCAATGTTTACATAGCTCGGCATTAATACAACACTCGGAGCAATATATGAGCCTTTGCGCACTGCTGCTGGCGGTACTACACGAAAGCCTTCGGTCTTAAATCGTTCTTGATCATAATCGGCGAACTTCGATTCTACTTTATCGAAGTATCGAGTATCGCCACCATCGATTAATTCGTTGTCGCGCATAGCAAACGATAATAGAACTGCTTTCTTTAGCCACTGATTGACGACCCACTCACCGTTAATTTTCTCGGCAACTCGTGCTTGACCTCGATCGAGCATATCGATCGCTGTTTCGACCGCTTGCTTAACGTCTGAATCAACACTGCTTGGGCTGATGTCACTTCGATTGTCAAAGGCTTGGTTAATAATATTTTGTAATTGCTCAGTCATGATATGCCGGAATAAGTGTGATGTTTTTTGATGGCGAGATTATCCAGCAAACTTACTTTTTTCGCTATTGCTGGATCGAAAATTTTAGGTATTAATCGCTTGCGAGGGTTAAATTCCCCGTGGCTTGCGGCGGGGAGTTTCATTTACGACATAATCTAGGGTGCCGGAGTGCTCTTATCGAGAGCTAAGCAAATTTGGTTTTCTAGCTGCTGTAATATGTGAGCATCGATCACTGGTGTATGGTCTCCGTGGCGTATATAAAAAATATCTTCGGCGCGCTCTCCAAATGTCGCGATGCGAGCACTCAATAAAATTAAATTATGGTTCTTCAGTATCAATGCCACATTATGTAAAAATCCTGGTTGATCTTGGGCAACGACCTCCATTGTAGTGTAGCTTTTGCTATTAAATAAAAATGATACTTTTGTCTGAATAGGAAAGTGCTTTAAAGCACGAGAGGCATTACGTCGAGAAATCACTTTTTCATCTTCTCGTTCGAGCATAAGAGAGCGCAGGCGGTGCTCCAAATAACGCATGTAGTCGAGTTTGGTTGCATTCTCGTTTTCAGGTACAACGGCATTAAACGAGTACAAGGCGAAGCCATTAGAACTTAGCTGCAAGCGAGCCTCAATAATATTCAGTTCGAGTTTATCGAAGGAGCCAGTAACCTGAGTCAAAAGGCGATTAGTTTCAGGAGCGAATACAAAGAACATATTTGCTTCCAAACGTTCGCTGTAGCGAACCGATACAAAAGGAACGCTTAACGCCGAAGTTTTGGTTAAGGTGCTAGCGTGCCAAGCAATGTAATAGGGCTCGTTGCGAATAAAATAATCGTTCGGTAGCGTGTTCCAAAACTGGTGCACATGTTCCTGGTTTAGGTTCTTCTCACCGACTTGTTCGATGATGAGTTCCATTGCTAATCTTTTGTCGTCTTTAACGTGCTCTTCTTCGTTAATAGGTTGGGCAACGCCTTGACGCAGCGCTTTACGCGTAGCTTGATATAGCTCTAGTAGCAGTTGCCCTTTCCACGCATTCCAAACTTTGGGGCTGGTGCCTCGTATATCCGCCAAGGTAAGCAGGTAGAGATTGTCTAGATACTCTTGATCGCCGACGATTTCAGCAAATTCTTTGATAACTTCCGGGTCAGAAATATCTCTTCTTTGTGAGAAGTGGGACATCATAAGGTGGCTCAAAACTAGCCAGCCTACTAACTTAGCATCGTATTCACTTAAGCCATGTTGGATACAAAAGTCGTAGGCATCGGACTCACCAAGTACAGAGTGATCTCCGCCGCGCCCTTTGGCGATATCGTGAAATAAGGCGCCTATAAATAGCCGTTCAGGTTTGTACAAGCCCTCTAATATTTCACTCGCCATGGGAAATTCATCTGGGTATTTTCTTAAGCGAGTAAGGTTTTCAATAACCTTAAGTGTATGCCCGTCAACGGTGTATACATGAAATAAATCGTGTTGCATCTGTCCTACAATAGCTCCAAATGTTGGAATGTAGGCACCTAATAAGCCATAGGCATTCATTCTCGCTAAGGCGTTAGTTAGGCCGATGCCTTCGTGCTTAAACATTTGAAGAAAAAGCGCTTGGGTTTCCGGGTCACTCCTAAATTGTGTGTTTACCATTTCTAAATTAGCTCGAATTGCACGAATGGTGTCGGGGTGAATGCCGGTAATTTTGTGCTCTTGCATCAAGCTAAATAGCTTAATCATTGCGCGAGGCTCTCGTTCGAAAACGTCCGGCTCGCGTTGTTCAATCATCTTGTGTTTGACGATGAAATTTTGATCTAATACTTTTCCAGACGACAAGCTGAAACGTTTGCTGTTACTTACTCTATAGTTGGCTAATAGAACCTCATTTAGATATATGACGTGTTTGGCGGTGCGATAATATCGCTTCATCAATTGCTCTACAGCGAGATGAGACTTTGTATCGTGATAGCCAAACTCTTCGGCTAATTGCCGTTGTGTATCAAATAGCAAGCGGTCTTCATGGCGATTGGTGATTAGATGTAAGCCTGACCGTATTTTCCAGAGAATGTTACGAGCCCGGATTAGTATGCGGTATTCATCGTCATTAATTAGATCTTGATCGTTCATTTCTTTGAATGAACGGACACCATAATGACGATTGTATACCCATAAAATAGTTTGTAGGTCACGCAAGCCGCCTGGGCTCTCTTTGAGATTTGGTTCTAAGGAATAAGCCGTATCTTGGTATTGAGCGTGGCGCTGTGCTTGTTCTTCGACCTTACCAAGAAAGAATTTTTCGGGCCCCCAACTGCGTGGTACTCGTATTTTGGCGTCCAGTGCTTTGAATAAATCCTTCTCGCCGGCAAGGTGTCTGGCTTCAAGTAGGTTAGTCATAATGGTGATGTCGCCTTTCGCCTCTTTTAAGCAGTCCTTTACTGAGCGAACGCTGTGACCTATCTCAAGGCCTATATCCCATAGAAATCGTAGGAAATTTTCTACTAGTTCTTTCGCGTTATCGTAATCGTCGTTCGAAAGAAGAATTAGTAAATCAACGTCAGAGTAGGGGTGCAACTCGCCCCGACCGTAACCACCAACAGCAATAAGCTCTAGAGATGATTTAACAGGGTGTTGCAGGCGATAATGATCCCAAGCTATGACGATTAACTCGTCTATCATCCATGTGTATTTTTCAACTAGGTCGGCCGCAGATGGGCCGTTGTTTTGATGCTCTTTTAATTGAGCTAGAGCGCTTTTTATCGTTTTCTTAAACGATGCTATAGGTAAGTTAATCGCACCGTCTAATGAATGTTTAAATAGTGTTGGATTGAGGAGTCTGCTTTTGGCGAAATGCATGCCGTGATCTCTAATTAAAAGTAGTTGCCTACAACGTAAGTTAAGACATTAGTCACAGCTCTAAGGCAATACCGCGTTGGCGGAATTTGTCAGTATTTCATAGCCGTTAGCCGTTACTAATATCGTATGTTCCCACTGGGCTGACAAAGAATGATCTCGAGTGACAACCGTCCAATTATCTGAGAGTAATTTAGTTTCTTTACGTCCAGCGTTGATCATAGGCTCGATCGTAAACGTCATTCCTTGCGAGAGCGACATGCCCGTATTGGGACGGCCATAATGCAACACTTGAGGTTCTTCGTGGAATACCCGACCGATACCGTGGCCACAATACTCACGAACCACGGAGAAATTGGACGCTTCGACATGTTTCTGAATAGCGTGGCCAATATCACCTAGCTGAACCCCAGGTTTGACCATCTCAATACCGATCATCATTGATTCTTTAGCAACTTCGGAAACTCGGTTAGCCAGAATGCTGGGTTTGCCAACGTAATACATACGGCTATTGTCGCCGTGATAACCATCCTTAATAACAGTGACGTCAATATTGATAATATCGCCTTTTTTGAGGCGTTTATCACCAGGAATGCCGTGACAGATTACATGATTGACTGAGGTGCAAATCGACTTCGGAAAACCTCGATAGTTTAGCGGTGCAGGAATGGCGTCCTGAACGTCGACGATATAATTATGGCAGATAGTATTTAATTCGTCGGTGGTGACGCCTGCAACGACGTATTCTTCGATCATATCGAGAACTTCACTCGCAAGTCGGCCGGCAGTACGCATATGTTCAATTTCGGCGCCGGTTTTTATGGTAACGGTCATGCTATATCAATACTTAGGTTGGTTTGCGGTTTTAAGTAATGTTTCTTAAGCTCGCATTGTAGCAAATATAACCTACTTAAGTACTGTTAAGGCGGGCCTTAATTGTTACATGTTGATCGAATGGCGAAAACTTATGTAAAACATTCGTAATCGTCCTTGAACGTAGTTAAGCTAGCTGTATAAATAATAATAAGACGGTTAAGTGGTAGGGCACATTATGTCATTAAGTTTGATTAGGCAGGCTCAGTTTAATTTCTGGCGAATGGCGGAGCCTCGCGCAGTTATAGAGTGGCAAAGTTTTTACGCAATGAGAGGGTTGTTAAAGCGGTTGCGCAAGGGGGACGGGCATCCGGTAATTGTGTTTCCAGGGTTTGTAAGCAGTGACAACGCGACGAAGCCCTTACGAGGCTTGTTGCAAGACCTTGGTTATGAAACTCACGGTTGGGGCTTAGGCATGAATGTGCTTTTTGACGATGAACTTGAGCAAGAGATGATTGCGCTGGTTCGTGAAGTTGCTAAAAAGTCAGGTAAGAAAGTCTCTTTAGTAGGGTGGAGTTTAGGCGGTTTGTACGCTCGTGAAGTAGCGAAAGTGTGCTCCGAGCAGGTTCGCTGTGTTATCTCTTTGGGCAGCCCAATATCGGGCAAGCCTGAGCACTCCAATGCACATGGCTTGTTCAAGGCGCTTAATGGAGAGCCTACTGATATCGACTACACTAGATACTTTCAGTTAAATCAAGCTCCACCAGTGCCGACCACATCAATTTTTTCTCACTCAGATGGAATTGTGGCTTGGGAAGGTTCTCTGCAGAAAGAAGGCGACACAACGGAGAGCATCGTGGTGCCAGCAAGCCATTTGGGTATGGGCGTTAACCCCTTGGTTCTGTATTTACTCAGCGATAGACTGTCTCAAACTGAAGAAAATTGGACAAAATTTAACCCTAAAGGCATAAAACGTTTGTTTTTTAAGAAATCTAAGGCTGCAAAAAAGCTTTAAGCAACCGTTGCTTTTGTCCTTGCGCCAGGTTTTGATTTTACATGATTGCAATTTTCAACTATTAGCCGAATAAATTTTGGAACCAATTGACGGGGTAAATCGTGGCCCATGCCTTCGATCAGGTCCAATTTCGCATTTTTGATATTTTTAGCCGTATCTATTCCACCTTCAACTGGAATTAAGACGTCGGTTTTCCCGTGTATGACTTGCGTTGGAATTTTGATTTTTCTAAGTAAGTGTCTACGGTCTCCCGACTTCATAATGGCGGCGAGCTGATGCGTGTATCCATTCGGTGAATATGATCTGCGTAGGCTTTCTAAAATTCGTTGACTGAGGTCTTCTTTCTCAGGTGGGTAATCTGGACTTCCAATAATCGCCCAGGTTGCTAAACTGTGTTTTAGGTAAGCTTTTTCGTTGCTGCGATCAGGACGCAGTACCAGTTGCTTAGCAACTTTTAAACTAGGTTGAGGTAGTTCCGGATTTCCAGTAGTCGACATGATTGAGGTAAGTGATAAGCTCCGCTCAGGGTACTCTGCGGCGATGACTTGGCAGATCATTCCACCCATTGATGCACCCACCCAATGTGCTGACTCTATATCGAGAAAATCCAATACGCCCACCGCATCTGCCGCCATATCGCGCAATGTGTAAGGGACTTTTATTGGCAAACCCAGTTTTGAACGAATGATAAGTTTAACCAAGTTAACCGGTTTTTTTGGTTCTATTTGCTGAGACAGTCCAATGTCTCGGTTATCGAAGCGAATCACTCTAAAGCCATTTTTGGCAAGACCTTCACAAAGCACCTCAGGCCAAGCAATCATTTGCGTCCCAAGCCCCATTACCAAAACAATTACCGGGTTCGATGCGTCACCAAACTCGTCGTAGGCTAAGCGTAAGCCGTTGGCCATTAGATACTTCTGTGTCATAAATTTATACTGCTTAAGTTTTTTAATCGCGTGCGAGGGTTAAACTCCCCGCTGCTTGCCGCGGGGAGTTTCATTAATAGAGGGTTATTTGACCGGTTTTTTCTTAGCAACTTTTTTAGTAACCTTCTTAGCTGTTTTCTTTTTTGTTTTAGTCTTCTTGCGAGTTTTTTTACTGGATGGTTCGCTTGTTTTGGCTACAGTTGCTTCGTAAAGTTCGCTGTATGACTCTCGCAAGCATTCGGCATAAAAGGCAGGGTCTGGCATCATCTCTCGACACGCGTTAATGCTAATATTGAATCGACCGCAGTAACTTAACAGAGCATGAAACAAACCCATTCCGTCGATAGCTGGCCCAAGCCCAAAGTTACTCAGCATCTTGGCGCCAGTAAAATACAAAGG
>CAZFVP010000028.1:9579-16280 GCA_964522345.1 uncultured Gammaproteobacteria bacterium
TATTTACGTAAACCTCCGCCACAAATTGCCAACGCGACATCATTTACCGTGACTCCAGGAATTGAGTCTTTAATGCTTTTGATGTTACCCAGGTCAAACTCCACAGCATCGAATGCGCGATGAGGCGATACATTTGTATTAAAGCGTGTTCGAGGAATGTCCGTCACTCTAGACAGTTTTCCTCTAGCCAAGCCTGCAACCAGTTTGGCAACGCCGGGCACTGTGTTTTTGGCCACTTCAAACACTCTTAATGGGGTCTTGATGTTATTGATCTGCGAGCGCCAAATTAACTCGGTAGCGCTTGGGGTGCGATCAGTTCTTATGATTTCGTTGGTATCCTTAATTTTATAATCTGGGGTCAAGTCATGAATTGCCGCAGCCACTTCGACACCCGATGCCCCGTCGATAGCGGCGTGATGCATTTTACTCAATACCGCGAAGCACCCCGGCGGATAACCTTCAACGTTGTCCAGACCTTCGATAACGTA
This sequence comes from uncultured Gammaproteobacteria bacterium, assembly GCA_964522345.1. Taxonomy (GTDB): domain Bacteria; phylum Pseudomonadota; class Gammaproteobacteria; order Arenicellales; family Arenicellaceae; genus Arenicella. Next base: position 10,068 of record CAZFVP010000028.1, read on the forward strand.
AAATTCCCAAAGTGGGCGGGCGCGATCTAGCGGCCTCGCATGTAGGCGTGACGCTTGAATGCAGAGTTGACGCCAGTCACCAGGTTTCGGCAGCGCGATGTGACGAATGTGAAATTCAGGGTCGAAAGGGCCATTTGATTTCCAATACGGGTGATCTAGCTTTAGCGGTACTTCCAAAAGAACATCGTTCATCGCCGTTACTCGATGCGCACGTTTTAATGTGTTCTCCATAATTTGCTTGAAACCAACTGCACCACCTTGAGCGGTTGATGGGTCGTATATCGCAAGGCCGCCGATATGCATAGGACTATTGGCTGTTTCAAGGTAGAGAAATGAGGCATCTAGGCCAGTAAGTTGTCGCACAAAAGGCTCCGTTTTGTTCTAAACATTACCATAGCTTGCCATGCTCTTGTGAAGCTAGCAATTAGAGAGTTGAAATAGTCGATATTTAGGCCTCTTTAAAGAAGATATCTTCGATATAAATTAGCTTGAATATCTTTGTAATACTGGATCTTTATGGTATAAACGCGCCTCAACTTAAATCGTCCGATTGCTATTGGCAACTACTGGGTGCTTTTTGTCGTTATAAGTTTATGATTTTATTGAAGATGTTGTTTCAGGTTTTCTGTTGCAATTTCCGTTTTTGGTGACACTAATGTTACTTCGATCGAATTTAAGGCTGCGATACAGAGTTAGTAGTTCAGGTTTTTCGGATCAGTCTAAACCCGTACAATTTGGAGTACATTTATGTCAGACGTTACTATGCGCCAGATGCTTGAAGCAGGCGTACACTTTGGTCACCAGACCCGCTATTGGTCACCTAAAATGCGCCCGTTTATCTTCGGTGAGCGCAACAAAATTCACATTATCAACCTTGAGCAAACCTTGCCAATGTTCAACGATGCCATGAACTATATTGGTAATGTTATTGGCAATGGCGGAAACGTCATGATGGTTGGCACTAAGCGTTCTGCTAGTAAACTTGTTAAAGAGGCGGCGGAACGTGCTGGTGCGCCTTACGTTAACCATCGCTGGTTAGGCGGCATGTTAACTAACTTTAAAACTGTGAAAAACTCTATTCGTCGTTTGAAAGAGCTAGATACACAGTTGGTAGAAGGCACAGCTGCTCGCCTGAGCAAAAAGGAATCCCTAACTCTTGATCGTGAGCGTATCAAGTTAGAACGTAGTCTTGGCGGTATTAAGAATATGCAAGGCTTGCCTGACGCCTTATTCGTAATCGATGTTAAATCTGAATACATCGCTGTATCAGAAGCTAACAAGCTTGGCATTCCAGTGATTGCGGTGGTTGACACAAACTGTATTCCTGACGGCATCGATTATGTGATTCCAGGTAATGATGACGCGATTCGCGCTATCAGCCTTTATGTAGAAGCCGCTGCTGACACGATCATCAATGCTCGTGCAGCTGCCCAAATCAAGCCCGCTGTTTCAAAAGACGAGACTAGCGAATACGTCGAAGTTGTTGAAGAAGCTGCTCCGGTTGTTGAAGCTGAGGCTCCGGTGGTGGAAGAAGCTGCTCCGGTTGAAACGCAAGCACCCGATGCTGTTGTTGAGGGCGATAAATTAACTGAAATCAATGGAATTGGCCCTGTAATTGAAGGTAAGTTGAAGGCCCTAGGCGTTACGACTTTCCAACAGATCGCTGACTTTAGCGCTGAAGATATCGAACGTATTGATGGCGAGTTGAACTTTAAAGGTCGCATCGATCGTGAAGAGTGGATTTCTCAAGCCAAAGCTAAAATCGCTTAGTTTTTAGCTACCCAACTCTAGAGAGTTTGTCCACACAGGCTCTCTAAGGTATTAATTTAGAAATATTTATAGGTGATGACATGGCAATTACTGCCTCATTAGTTAAAGAACTGCGTGAACGTACTGGCGCAGGCATGATGGAATGCAAGAAAATGTTGACCGAAACCGACGGTGACATTGAACTAGCAATCGAAGAAATGCGTAAACGTGGTGCAGCTCAGGCTGATAAAAAAGCTGGCCGTATCGCCGCTGAAGGAACGATCGTTACATTGGTGAATGGTGCAAAGGGCGTTGCTGTCGAAGTGAACTCTGAAACCGATTTTTCAGCGAAAGACGAATTTTTTGTTGCGTTTGCGAAGCAAGTAGCTGAAACTATTTTGGCGAATTCGCCTGCTGATGTTGAGGCACTAGCTGCAACTGCAACGGCTGATGGTGCGACTGTTGAGGAAGCACGCCAAGCGTTGATTCAAAAAATTGGTGAAAACATCACTGTTCGTCGTTTTCAAATTGTTGATGCTGGCGATGGTGAAATTGTTGGTGCTTACCAACATGGAAACAAAATTTCGGTTTTGACTCGATTATCTGGTGGTAGTGAAGACCTAGCCAAAGACATTGCAATGCACATTGCGGCGAGCAAACCAGTGTGTGTGTCGTCTGATGAAGTTCCTGCAGATTTGCTGACCAAAGAGCGTGAAATTTATGCGGCTCAAGCGGCTGAAAGTGGCAAACCTGCTGAAATCATGGAAAAGATGGTAGATGGTCGTATTCGTAAATACCTGAATGAAGTGACTCTTCTTGGACAAGCATTTGTAAAAGACCCTGATGTAAGTGTCGAAAAGTTGTTAAAATCGGCTGGCGCTGAATGTAAGCAATTTGTTCGTTACGAAGTGGGCGAAGGCATTGAAAAGAAAGAAGATGACTTCGTTAGCGAAGTAATGGCACAAGCTGGCAAGGCTTAGACACTAGTGCTAATGACTAAGCTTTAGATAGAAGTTTAAGTCTTAAGAAATAGCCAGATATGTTCTGGCTATTTTTTTGATCGTTTTATAGCAAGTTATTATTATATTGAGCGACTACATATTGAGCGACTACGCGACTATAAAATTTAGCGCTTTAAATTGTGAAAATAATAACGAAATTTTTGAATTTCTAACTTAAATCTCTTAATACGGAATGATGCCCAATGCCAACAGACTCTTCAATAACAGGCTTTCGTAGAATATTACTCAAACTTAGTGGAGAAGCGCTTGCAGGAAGCTCTGGTGAGGCCAAATTTGGTATCGATGCTCAAGTTCTGAACGCTGTTTGCAAAGAAATAGCAGCCGTAATTGAGACCGGAACACAGGTTGCCATCGTTATTGGGGGTGGTAATTTCTTTAGAGGTATTTCGGCTTCGGAGTCGGGGATCGAGAGAGCTACTGCAGATTATATTGGAATGTTAGCGACCGTAATGAATGCTTTGGCGGTTCAGCAGGCGCTGAAACAAATTGGCGTGGAAGCACGCGTTCAATCAGCAATTCCGATTTCCCCCGTGTCTGAGCCCTATGTTCGCTTGCGTGCCTTAAAGCACCTAAATCAAGGCAGAGTGGTAATTTTTGCGGCTGGAACTGGTAATCCTTATTTTACAACTGATACTGCCGCGAGTTTGCGCGCCGCTGAAATTAATGCTGACATTTTAGTAAAAGCGACTAAAGTTGATGGTGTTTATGATTCTGATCCTGAAAAAAATGCCGATGCCGTGCGATACGATAAAGTGAGCTTTGATGAAGTATTGCAGAAACGTTTGGGCGTTATGGATGCAACGGCGATTGCCTTATGTCGCGACAACAATATGGATTTGCGTGTATTGTCTGTTAATGAAGAGGGTTCGCTCGCAAAGATGGCACAAGGTCAGGAAATTGGTACACTTATTACCGGTAGCTAGAATTAAAGTTTTTAGAATTTTAATTGTAAGCAAAATTATAAATATAAATACAGCTCTCCTAAACTTTGGGTCGAGCGACCAGAGGAATAAAAATGATTGACGATATTCTAAAAGATGCAGAAGACCGTATGCAGAAAAGTATTGAGTCTATGCGTGGCGATATGGCCAAGATTCGTACTGGCCGCGCGAGTCCGGCACTAATTGATCATTTATCCGTTGATTACTACGGTACCGCAACGCCTATTAATCAAGTTGCAAATATCTCAGTACAAGATGCACGTACTTTAGCTGTTCAGCCTTGGGAAAAAAACATGGTGCCGGTTGTCGAACGTGCAATTATGGAAGCAAACCTCGGGTTTAACCCCGTGACGGCTGGAGATTTGATTCGTATCCCTATGCCTCCGCTTACTGAAGAGAGGCGTAAAGAGATGGTTAAAGTAGCCGCTTCAGAAGGTGAGAGTGGCAAGGTGGCTGTTCGTAATATTCGTCGTGACGCTAATAGTGATTTTAAATCTTTGTTAAAAGAAAAAGAAATTAGCGAAGACGAAGAAAAGAATGCAGAAGATCGTGTTCAAAAGCTTACTGACAAATACGTAAGCTTGATTGATGACGTCGTCAAAGAAAAAGAAGCTGATATATTAAAAGTGTAGGGAATGATTCTACTTGAAAAGTGCTTCATTATACTATCATTGCGCTAGATTCTTAAATTTGACGTGTAACGATAACCGTACTTAGAATTATTTCATGTCGAATAAATTGAAATCTCTTTGGCTGATTTTGTCGCAAAGTTTCAAGCAGCTTGTCAAAAATTTTAGTAAAGAGAAGCGCTCAATCAACCCAATTATTAACCCTAAGCCTGCGCATGTTGCGGTCATTATGGATGGTAATGGTCGCTGGGCTAACTCACAGGGCCTTTCTCGTATATCCGGGCATAAGCGAGGTGTGGATGCGGTTAAGGCTTTGATTAAAAGCTGTATTCAACATGAAATACCTTACTTATCGATTTTTGCCTTTAGTAGCGAAAACTGGAATCGCCCTGAGCCTGAAGTTAACGCTTTGATGGAGTTATTAGGGGACGCCCTCGAAACCCAGACCAAGAAACTTAACGAGAATGGAGTGCGGCTTCAGTTGTTGGGAGATATGTCGAGGTTCAGCCAAAGAATTCAAGGGTTAGCCAAAAGTGCTCAACAATCAACAGCTGACAATGACACTTTAGTGTTCAATGTGGCGATCAATTATGGCGGGCGTTGGGATATCACCCAAGCATGTCGAACCTTAGCTGAACAAGCTGTGAATGGCGAAATTGAGCATAGTGATATCACAGAAGAGATGTTAAACAAACATATGTCGACTGTTGGAATGCCAGACCCCGATCTATTTATTCGAACGAGTGGCGAATATAGAATTAGTAATTTCTTTTTGTGGCAAGCAGCGTACTCAGAATTTTACTTCACAGATGTCTTGTGGCCGGATTTCAATGAAGAAGAGTTTACTGATGCTCTCATAAAGTACACAAACCGGGACCGTCGTTATGGCAATGCTGTCGATAATCTCGTAGCCGAGGCGCCGAATCAAAGCAGTGGTTCAACCGAGGCTAAAAATGCTTAAACAACGAATTATCACAGCTCTTGTACTGGTCGCGATAGTGATGATGGCTCTTTTTGCTCCGAAACCATTGTATTGGAGAGGTTTGATTTCATTGGTAGTGATACTCGGCTTTTATGAATGGTTAAAGTTTTGTTCAATTAATAATACTTTGTCGAAAGTTCTAAGCTATATTGCCTTTAGTGTTTGTTTCTATTTGCTGCAACTTGGGTATGCTCCAATGAGCTGGGTAGTATTGGTTGCGTGTAGCCTGTGGCTACTATTATTAATATTTACGTTAACCGACGTTTTGAACGTATTGCACCAAACTTGGTTAAAGTTACCGATTGGCATTATTGTTTTATCGACGGCTGGTTGGCTAATTATTGAATTTAAGGAATTAGAGAACGGCGCTCTTTGGCTCCTTTGTTTCTTAGTCGCTGTATGGGCCGCTGACGTAGGTGCTTATTTTGTTGGTAAGCGTTTTGGCAAAACTAAACTTGCTCCCAAAGTGAGCCCAGGTAAAACAGTTGAAGGATTGCTTGGTGGCGTAGCTTTGGTACTGTTAATATTCACGCCGGTATTATTTTATTATTTTGATACAAATGCGGCAATTTTGTTACTCACAACGGTTGTTGTTACGACGCTTGTTTCCGTTGGCGGAGATTTGTTTGAAAGCAAACTTAAACGCCACGTTGATTTGAAAGATAGCAGTCAAATTTTGCCCGGTCATGGCGGGATACTTGATCGAATAGATAGCCTTCTATCGGGCGCACCAGTTTTTGCGGGCGGTTTGTTGTTGTTAGGCTATTTGGTGTAGCCGGGCTCTAAATCGATACTCGCGTTAAGCGAAAATTAGACGTTATGCGAAGAATAACCATACTTGGGTCTACAGGGTCTGTCGGACAAAGCACCTTAGACGTCGTTGCGCTTCA
>CAZFVP010000028.1:16380-18300 GCA_964522345.1 uncultured Gammaproteobacteria bacterium
GCGACTATGATGAATAAAGGTCTAGAGTTAATTGAAGCGGCGGCTTTATTCGGTTTGCCAGCAGATCGAGTAAATATTGTGGTGCATCCTCAAAGTATTATTCATTCTATGGTTGAATATGAAGACGGCTCATTTTTAGCGCAATTGGGCTCTCCTGACATGAAGATTCCAATTGCACATTCGCTTAGTTGGCCAGAACGTATTGAATCGGGAGCAAAAACCTTGGATATTACTGAGGTAGCGCGCTTAGATTTTGAACAACCAGATATGGATAATTTGCCATGTTTAAGGCTTGCTCGACAAGCAGCCGAGTTAGGCGGGTCTGCTCCAGCAGTGCTTAATGCCTCTAATGAAGTTGCGGTCGGTGCTTTTTTACAAGGTCGTATCGGCTTTACCGATATATCGGTGGTTATTGAGGCCGCAATGAACACTATTGAGCAGTGTGAGATTAGTGATATTGAAAACGTATTAAACATTGATAATGAAGCACGTAAAGTGGCAGAAGCGCAGATAGACTCGCTCTCATCATCAAAATAAAATAAGTCTTATCGGGTTAGGCGGCATTCTTTTGAGTTTTTTTTACAGCATTATTGGATTTGTAATTGCAATTGGGGTACTTGTTGCGGTGCACGAGTTCGGACACTTCTGGGTGGCGCGTAAACTCGGTGTAAAAGTTTTAACATTCTCAATCGGTTTTGGTAAGCCAATATGGCGTAAAGTCGCGGGACCGGATCAAATTGAATATGTAATTGCCCGTATACCTTTGGGTGGTTATGTAAAGATGCTAGGAGAAGGTTCTGAAGCAGACCCAGTAAACCCGGATGAGGCGCATCGTGCGTTTGATAATCAACCTATATGGAAGAGGTCTTTAATTGTTGCCGCAGGTCCAGCAATAAATTTTTTATTCGCAATCTTGCTGTTTATGTTGATAGGTCTACAAACAGAGCAACAATTGATACCGACGTTCGGCAAGGTTACTGAGCAATCTGTATTGGAAAAATCGGGGGTGAAAGCTGGAGACACGCTATTGAGCGTTGATGGTAAGCCAGCGCGTTTTCTAGCTGAGCATTCCTTATATATTTTCAACCAGGTTCTTAAACGCGAACCAATAGAATTGCAAGTGGAATCGAGCGGCAAGATTTCTTCTGTGGTTGTTGAAACTAAAGATATCCCGATTTATAAGGTAAACCCGGCAAGTCTAATGCGGCAGCTTGGTTTTGTAAGCGAATTTCCCGTTATCACTACTGAGGTCGCGCGAGTCGCGGTTGGTTCGCCAGCTGAGGCCGGCGGCCTAATTGCTGGTGATAGGTTTGTTTCTATTGACGATACTGCCATCGACCAATGGAGCGACTTAACCTCTGCAGTTCAACCCGCAGCTGGCCAACCATTATTGATTACGGTTGAGCGTGGTGGTACCCAGCGCTCGATGACAATTACGCCTAAGAGTATTGAAGTTGGTGATATTACTATTGGCCAGCTCGGTGTCGGGCCGAAAGTGTTACCTCCACGCGCAGATCAAATAGTGGAAATTAGCCGTTCACCTCTGGAAGCGTTGGCTCACGGAGCAAATCAAACATGGCTAATGTCGTCCCTTACGATACGAATGCTGGGTAAGATGATTACCTTGCAAGTGTCACACAAGAACGTTAACGGCCCCTTGATGATTGCCGACGTAGCTGGTCAGGCAATTCAGGTTGGCGTTACGACCTATTTGTATTTCCTAGCCTTAATCAGTATTAGTTTAGGAGTAATGAATTTGTTACCAATTCCGATGTTGGATGGCGGCCATTTGGCAACTTATGTCGTAGAGGTATTTGCTGGCAAACGCTTTGCTCAGAAGGCATTTATTGCTGTTCAACCCTTTGGCTTGTTGATGTTAGCAGGTCTAATGAGTCTGGCTTTTTATAATGATATTTTGAG
>CAZFVP010000029.1:0-18214 GCA_964522345.1 uncultured Gammaproteobacteria bacterium
TGTGCATAAAAGTAGCCTCAAACCCTTGAACGTATTGATTCTATCCCCATAATTCACGCATTCGATTTTTGACAACCTTTTAGATAGATGACTGATCAAGAAAACCAAGAATTACCTGAAGAAAACCAAGAAGATACGCCAGTCAAGGGGGTGTTAGAAGAGGGCCAAGCAGAAGTTACTCCCGATGCGGCGTCAGAACTTGAAGTAGCGCAAGAGGAAATTGCTAAGCTTAAAGATGCATTTCTACGTGCAAAAGCCGAGGAAGATAATGTTCGGCGTAGAGCTGAAAAAGAGATTGCGAATGGTCGTAAGTTCGCGGTAGAAGGGTTTGCTAAAGAAATGGTGAACGTTTTTGATAGCCTAAAACTTGCTGCAGCGGTTGACGTTGCCGAAGACGCTGACGATGCGGTGAAAAGTATTCATGAAGGCGTTGGTATTACCTTAAAGCAACTGCAGTCCGGTTTTGCAAAGTACTCCTTAGTCGAGATTGCTCCTGAGGTGGGCGATAAGCTTGACCCAAACCTTCATCAAGCTATGACGATGGTTGAATCAGATGATGTTGAATCAGGGTGCATACTCAATGTGATCCAGGCTGGCTTTCAATTGCATGATCGTCTTTTACGTCCAGCGATGGTAGTGGTTGCTAAATAGTGACTAAATGACGGCAAAATAACACTTTTTATTACATTTAGAACGACTCTAAGTGTTGAATTACCAAATACAAGCCCCAAACAAAGGGCAAGCAACAAATTTTTAATTGAGGAAACACATCATGGGCAAAATTATTGGAATCGACTTAGGGACCACTAACTCTTGCGTAGCCGTAATGGACGGTGACAAGCCGCGCGTTATTGAAAACAGCGAAGGCGATCGCACAACCCCGTCATACGTCGCGTTTGCTGACGATGGCGAAGTATTAGTAGGCCAACCTGCTAAACGTCAGTCAGTAACCAACCCAACTAACACTCTTTATGCTGTAAAACGCTTAATCGGCCGTAAGTTTGACGAAAAAGTAGTTCAGCGCGATAAAGACTTGATGCCTTATAAAATCATCAAAGCTAAAAATGGCGATGCTTGGGTTCAAGCGAACGGCAAAGATATGGCTGCTCCAGAAGTGTCTGCGCGTATCTTGCAAAAAATGAAAACCACCGCCGAAGAATTCTTAGGCGAAGAAGTAACTGAAGCGGTTGTTACTGTTCCGGCTTATTTTAATGATGCTCAACGTCAAGCGACTAAAGATGCTGGCAAAATTGCTGGCCTAGATGTTAAACGCATTATCAACGAGCCAACGGCGGCGGCCCTTGCTTATGGCATGGACCAAAAAGCCGGTGATCGTAAATTGGCGGTTTATGACCTTGGTGGTGGTACTTTTGATGTATCAATTATCGAAATTGCTGACATCGATGGCGAACACCAATTTGAAGTGCTTTCGACTAACGGTGACACTTTTCTTGGTGGAGAAGATTTCGATAACCGTGTCATTGAATATCTTGTTGAAGAATTCAAGAAAGACCAAAATATTGATTTGAAGGGTGACCCTCTTGCAATGCAGCGTTTAAAAGACGCGGCTGAGAAAGCCAAGATTGAATTGTCTTCAAGTTCACAAACTGAAATCAACTTGCCGTACATCACGGCTGACGCAACAGGTCCTAAGCATTTGGTGCTTAAACTTTCTCGTGCCAAGTTAGAGTCTCTAGTTGCTGATTTAGTAACACGTACTATTGACCCTTGTCGTACAGCTCTTAAAGACGCTGGTGTGTCTGCAAGCGAAATTGATGACGTGATTCTTGTTGGTGGCCAAACTCGTATGCCTAAAGTACAAGAAGCGGTGCAAGAGTTCTTTGGTAAAGAAGCTCGACGTGACGTCAACCCTGATGAAGCGGTAGCCATGGGTGCAGCCATTCAAGGTGGTGTTCTAGGCGGCGACGTGAAAGACGTATTGTTATTAGATGTAACGCCTCTTACTCTTGGTATTGAAACCATGGGTGGTGTACGCACAGCATTGATCGACAAAAACACAACAATCCCGACTAACGCGAGTCAGGTATTTTCAACGGCAGAAGATAACCAAAACGCAGTAACGATTCATGTGTTGCAAGGCGAGCGTGAAATGGCGGCTGGCAATAAGTCTCTAGGCCGTTTTGATCTAACAGATATTCCACCAGCGCAACGTGGTACGCCGCAAATTGAAGTAACATTCGACATCGATGCCAACGGCATCATGCACGTGTCGGCTAAAGATAAAGCAACGGGTAAAGAGAATAAAATTGTTATTAAATCAAGTTCTGGTTTAAGCGATGAAGAGATCGAAGCAATGGTTGCCGATGCCGAAGCTCATGCAGAAGAAGATGCTCAAGCAAAAGCCTTAGTTGATGCCAAGAACCACGCTGAGTCAATGGTCAACGGCGTTACTAAAACAATGACCGATGCTGGCGAAAACTTAGATGCCGATGAGAAAACAGCCATCGAAGCGGCGATTGCTGATGTTGAAGAAGCGGTTAAAGGCGACGACGTTGATGAGATCAACGCAAAGGTAGAGACGTTAATGCAAGCAAGTCACAAGCTAGCAGAGCAAATGTACGCTGGTGCTGAAGGTGCAGAAGGCGGAGCAGCTCAAGAAGAAGCCCCGCAAGATGACAACGTAGTTGATGCCGAATTCGAAGAAGTTAAAGACGAAGACGACAACAAAAACGCATAAGCGGTATAGCTCAATAAAAGCCCGTGCTTGGTTAAGTACGGGCTTTTTTATGAACGTAAGTAGCTGATGATTGAGAGAAGCAGCAATAGAGGTTTGAACCATGTCAAAACGTGATTATTACGAAGTTCTCGGTGTAGAACGTTCGGCTAGCGAAGCGGAACTAAAGAAGGCCTATCGTCGCCTTGCGATGAAGTATCACCCTGATCGCAACCCTGATGACGCAGCAGCTGAAGCGAAATTTAAAGAAGCCAAAGAAGCACACGATGTGCTCTCTAGTGCTGAAAAGAAAGCGGCTTATGATCAATTCGGTCATGCGGCGTTTGAAGGCGGCATGGGGGGGGGAGCTGGTGGTCAAGGCGCTGGTGGTTTTGGTGATATCTTTGGCGATATGTTCGGAGATATTTTCGGCGGAGGTGGCGCCGGAGGTGGCGGTCGACAACGTCAACGTCGTGGCGCTGACTTGCGTTACAACATGGAACTAACACTTGAAGAGGCTGTGCGCGGTATTGAGAAAAACATTACTGTTCCACGAATGTCAGGTTGTAAGACGTGTCATGGTTCAGGAGCGAAGGCGGGCAGCAAACCGAAGCATTGCAGTACTTGTAATGGCCAAGGTCAAGTTCGTATTCAGCAAGGTTTTTTCTCGGTTCAGCAAACTTGCCCTCAATGTCACGGTAGTGGCACTATTATTTCTGACCCGTGTAACGATTGTCACGGTGAAGGTCGGGTACGTGAAAATAAGAAGCTGTCGGTTAAAATTCCAGCAGGTGTTGATGAAGGCGACCAAATACGCCTTTCTGGCGAAGGCGAAAATGGCGGAACAGGTGGTGTTAACGGTGATCTGTATGTGTCGGTTACGTTAAAGTCCCACGAAATATTTACCCGTGAAGGGGTTGATTTGCATTGCACTGTACCGATTAGCTATTCATCACTTGCCCTAGGCGGTGATTTAGAGGTTCCAACCTTGGACGGTAGGGCTAAGTTAAAAATTCCGGCAGGAACCCAGTCAGGTAAAATGTTTCGTTTGCGTGGTAAAGGCGTAAAAAATGTTCGTAACGCAGGCTTTGTTGGTGATTTGTATTGCGAAGTAATGGTTGAAACACCGGTGAATTTAACTAAGCGTCAAAAAGAATTACTACAGGAACTCGATGACTCTATTCATACCGGTGGTAGCAAGCACAGCCCTCAAGAGAGTTCATGGTCAGATAAAATTAAATCGTTTTTCGACGATATAGTAACCTAAAATAGTTATTAGCTGTGCAGTGCATCTATTTGCGCTGCACAGATAAAGTCGTTTTCGGTTACTCCATTCACTTTGTGAGTTTTATAGAAAATCTTGCAACGGTTATACGTTACTACGAGTTCAGGGTGGTGATCTTGAGTTTCGGCAATGGCGGCAACTGAGTTCACGAATTCTATTGTTTGATTGTAGTTATCAAAATGGAAGATGCGGCTAAGTACATTGTCATTCGCGCAAAACTGCCATAGGGGTGTTAAGTGCTTTAACTCTTCTACTTGTGATAAGTTCATCGTGCCTTCTTTTTCAGAAACTGCACGACACTGAGTGTTGAGTAGTTTATTGATGTCGTCGTTCATAGTATTCTCACTCTTTGAAATCATTCAAAACTATACCACTGTTTTTAAGTTAAGGAGAATGGCTAGTGCCACCACATCACAACGCCTGGGTCTGGATGGACCTAGAAATGACAGGCCTAGACCCTGAAAAAGATCGCATTATTGAAATGGCTACAATCATTACCGATGGTGACCTTCGAACAATAGCTGAAGGCCCTGTGATCGTAATTCATCAACCGCAAGAATTAATAGACGGCATGGATGAATGGAATACTCGAACACACAATAAAACAGGTTTGGTTAATCGAGTTAAAGTATCTCGTGTTACCGAACGCCAAGCTGAGATTGAAACCTTAGACTTCATTCAACGGCACACACTCAATAATCGTGCGCCTTTGTGCGGCAATAGTATCTGCCAAGATCGGCGGTTTTTGTATAAATACATGCCGGAGTTGAGTAATTGGCTACATTATCGAAATATAGACGTCAGTTCCTTCAAAGAGGTCGCACGACAGTGGTCTCCAAGTATCTTGCCTGGCTTTAATAAGCGGGCTACACATAAAGCGTTGGACGATATTAAGGAGTCGATTGAAGAGCTACGCTACTATAAAGACAACCTTATTCACTCTGATACTTACGATGAGTATGATGATTAGCACTGTCTTATTGATGAATTAAATGCACGTTAGCGACCAATGGGTCAAAGTTGCATTAGCCGAAGTCGGTGTGAAGACTCTGCCTCTAGGGCAAAGCAATCCTAGAATTACAGAGTATCACCAAGGTACTAATATTGATGGATACGATGATAAGGCCGCTTGGTGTTCGAGTTTTGTAAACTGGGTTCTTGCTAAGGTTGGTATAAAAGGCACCAACTCAGCGCTCGCGCGTTCATGGTTGCAGTGGGGTGTTGCTCTTGAGGCGCCTGTGCCTGGTTGTGTAGTCGTACTCGAGCGAGAATGCCCAAATGGCTGGAAAGGACACGTGGGTTTCTATCTGCGCAGGCATGGGCCGCGGATTTACTTAATTGGTGGTAATCAACTTGATGAGGTTCGAGAGCATCATTACGATGCATCAACCGTATTAGGGTATCGGTGGCCGGTTGATGTAGAGAGTATGTACTTGAACAAAGATAGATAACGTGATTTATCTAACTAATGTGGTGCCGCCATTAACAGGTATAATTTGACCTGTTGTAAACGCGCCAGCTGCACTTGCTAACAGGATAGCAACTCCACTTATATCCGTTTCAGAACCCCAACGCTGCAATGGCATTAACCCGTATATGTTTATCACACAAAGCAACTGCAAGGTTTCGAGTTAGCTGGTGGATCGCTACTTTGCTCGGCGCATAACTGTAAGTATCTGTCTTACCGCAAATACCGGATACTGAACCAATGTTAATAACGCTAGAGGTGTGTTTGTGAGAAGCGCTTGCGCTAGCTGTTTGCCCACAAATCATGTTCATCGCTGGCATGCACTGTAACGCTCACAATGTCGCCAACGCTATGATTAGTTTCACCGTTTAAATAAACCAAGCCGTCGATCTCTGGTGCGTCTGCTTTACTTCGAGCAATCGCGCCTTCGTCATCAACTTCGTCGATGATGACATCAATTGTTTTACCCACTTTCTTGCTTAATTTATCGGTGCTGATTTTTGCTTGCAAGCCCATAAATTCGGCTAACCGTTCTTCCTTGGTTTCGTCAGGCACGTGGCCTTCTAATTTATTGGCTGGCGCGCCTTCTACGGGAGAGTAAGTAAATGCCCCGACTCGGTCTAACTGTGCTTCGTCAATAAAGTCTAGAAGCTGTTTAAAATCGTCTTCGGTTTCTCCTGGAAAGCCTACGATAAACGTGCTTCGAATTGTCATGTTAGGGCAGGTTTCGCGCCACATTTTAATTCGGTTAAGCGTGTTATGAATTGCTCCAGGGCGTTTCATGGCTTTTAATACTTTGGGTGAGCCATGTTGAAACGGAATATCTAAGTAAGGCAATATTTTTTCTTCCGCCATTAATGGAATAATGTCATCCACGTGAGGGTAAGGATAGACATAGTGCAAACGGACCCACGGTGCTTGCTCGCCGCCTATTTCTCCAAGTGCATGGCACAGATCTATCATTTTTGTTCTAACTGGCTTACCGTTATGAAACGTGGTTCGGTACTTAGTATCGACACCGTAAGCCGACGTGTCTTGCGAAATAACTAATAGCTCATTAACACCAGATTTAACCAAGCCTTCGGCTTCTGCGACTACTTCGTTCGCTGGACGACTTACTAAGTCGCCGCGCATCGACGGGATGATGCAAAAGCTACAACGGTGATTACAACCCTCAGATATTTTTAGATATGCATAATGTCTGGGTGTTAGCTTAATGCCATGAGGCGGCACTAGGTCTAAATGAGGGTTATAAGGTGCTTTGTAGGGTAGATGCTCTTGCACCGCTCCTAAAACTTGAGCATAGGCGTGCGGGCCCGATACGTCTAACACACTTGGGTGAATATCGGTAATGTCAGTTGCCTTAGCGCCCATACATCCTGTCACTATCACTTTGCCATTTTCATGCAAGGCTTCGCCAATAGTATCGAGTGATTCTTTTTTAGCAGAGTCGATAAAGCCACAGGTGTTTACTACCACCATATCCGCATCTTCGTAGCTCGGTGAAATTTCGTAGCCATTGGTACGTAACTCAGTCAGAATAAGCTCTGAATCGACCAGTGCTTTAGGGCAGCCTAAGCTAATAAAACCAATTTTTGGAGCGGTCGCTTGTTTCAGCGTTTGATTGGACATAGTTACCTCGTCTATATTGCTGCGGATTATAGCCTAAGACGCAGTCAGCGCGTGCTGTTTAGAATTAGTATTGCTTGCTCAAGATAGTTTTCTCACTCGTTTGTCGGTTAATCGACGCTCTATTAAGTGTTGTTATTAAAACAGGTGCTGCTAAAAGCGTTGCTGACACATAATTGATGTTAATGCCGACATGCTATCAACGACGTGCGTATTAAGAATCTCGTCTCTCGCCTATGAGGTTAGGCTATGTGGAGAGAGCGTAATTCTGTCGCTATAACTTCAAACCCTGCGCGTAATTTATCCGAAGGTTGACCATAATTTATTCTCAGACACTGCCGAGTGTGTTCCCAATCAGAATCAATGTCGATAAAGAAGTCTTCTCCGGGAATCACAAATACTTGTTTAGCCTTTAAGCGCGCGTATAGTTCCTTGGTGCTAATTGGTAAGTCTTGGCACCAAAGCCAAAGAAAGAAGGCACCTTCTGGCTTGTGCATTAACACCGGGAGGTCGGCAAACACATCGTTGAATATGTCAATCGCGGTATCGAGCTGTTGACGATAAAATGGTTTAATAATATTTTCAGTTAAGTGTTCGATTTCACCATCTTGAATCATGCGCGTCATTAATGCTGCGCCAACGCTGTTTGGTGCCAGTGTGATAATGCCGCTTAATGAACTTATGGTGTCTGTGATTTCTTCGTTGGCGATAACGATGCCGGTGCGGGCACCAGGTAAACCTAACTTTGAGAGAGACATACACAAAATTGTGTTGTCATTCCAGTTCAGACCAGCGTCGGCATAAATTACATTTGGGAATGGCTGACCATACGCGTTATCAATAATTAGGGGGATGTTGTGTTGGCGCGCCAATTTGTCAAGACGGGCTAATTCTCGATTGCCAACGACATTTCCGGTGGGGTTGGTTGGACGCGACAAACAGATCGCTGCAACATCGTCAGCAATTGTTAGTTCATCAAAATTCACTCGGTACTTGAACTGCTTATTTTCGAGGTGTTCAATGTTCGGCCGAAAAGACACAAACATATCTTCGCTCAAACCCGCATCGGCATAGCCGACGTATTCAGGGGAGAGAGGAAACATGACTTTCTTAAAACTGCCATCTGGCATCTCACCGGCCAAGGCGTTAAAAAGGTAGAAAAAACTGTTTTGGCTACCATTAGTAAGCGAAATGTTTTTTGGGCTTATGTTCCAGAAAAAGTGTTTATTTAGGTATTCAGCCAACACTTCTCGAAAGCGTTGTTCACCTTGTGGGCCATCGTAGATACCTACTATGCGTTCGAATAAATTATTATCGATTAGGCGTTCCATTTCCTTGCTGAATAATGCTTGTGCCTCAGGAATAAATGCCGGGTTACCACCGCCCAGCATACAAAGGTCAGGGTGGTTCGATGAATACGCCGCTCCAAGGTCTAGCATTAGCTGGTTGATGCCTGACTGTCTTGAGAATTTGGCGCCGAATTTGGATAGCTTCATGAATTTATAAGGTAAGGGTATTCTTAAGTGACTAGGTTCTTAGGCGAGCCTAGCAAAAACGCTTCAACATTGTCGGCCAATATAGTAACCAAGCTCTGCATTGCTTGCTCGCTAGCCCACGCTGAATGAGGGGTAATAATTACGTTGCTGTGGTTCGCAACAGAAAGTAGCGGCGAGTGGCTTTTTGGCGGCTCTTCTACAAGTACATCAAATGAAATTCCGCCGATAATGTTGTTCTCTATCGCTTTGACAACGTCCACTTCATTGACGATGCCTCCACGCGCCGTGTTAATTAAAATTGCAGTAGGTTTCATTCTTTCTAACTCTTTGGTTGAAATCAAATTCTCTGTTTGTGGAGTCAAGCTGCAATGCAAACTGATAATATCGGCTTGTGAGATCAATTCGTCAAAGCTAACTTGAGTAGCAAAGTCGCAAGACTTATCAGAGCGAGATGAATAAATAACACGCATACCTAAGGCATTCGCTTTCTTTGCAGCAGCATAACCTAGTTCTCCTAACCCAATAACTCCAAAAGTCGAATTGTGTAGGTCGTGTAACGGCTTTCCGAACAAGCAAAATGAAGAACTGGCTTGCCACTCATTGTTAATAACGCTTTGGCGATAACTAAGAAGCTGCCGGCGTAAGCAGAGCGCCGACATGATCACATGTTCAGCGACCGTGGTGGCTGCGTAGCTGGGGATATTGCTTACCGACACTCCATGCTTCTTACATGCGTCGATATCGATAATATTAAAACCGGTCGCAGACACCGAAATATGCTTCACGCTCGGGCAGGCGATAAGAATATCTTCATTTATTTTTACCTTATTAGTGATTAAAACAGTGGCACCTTGACTGCGTTCTATCACGAGGTCAGGTGGTGTAAACGGGTAGTTAATCCATTGGTGGTTTATGTTAGGAGCTCTAATGTTAAATCTCTCAGGAAGGCCTGCTCGGTCCAAGTAGATGATTCGCTTAGAGCTTGAGTCTATTTCGGTTTTTTCTTGCATTTGTATATTGTAGTGCAGTTGGTTTGCAATCGAAAATCCCTTACACTTCTTGATCTAAAATAAGCTCTTAAAAGTGTCTCAAGATACAAAAATGAGCATTTTGACTGGACTTCCTTGGAGGAAATGTGACCGAACAACTCATCATCGCTTTAGATCAAGGCACTACCAGCTCGCGTGCGGTATTATTTAACCACGATGCTGACATCGTTGATGTGTCGCAACAAGAGTTTACGCAACATTTTCCGAAGCCTGGCTGGGTTGAGCACGATGCCAATGAAATTTGGAACTCTCAGTTTATGGTATTGCAAAAGTTGGTCGCCAATAATCAACTCAGACCCATCGATATAGCAGCCATTGGTATTACCAATCAACGTGAAACCACTGTTGTTTGGAATAAAAAGACAGGTGAGCCAGTTTATAATGCAATTGTATGGCAAGACCGACGAACCGCAGCAAGGTGCGATGAAATTTCGGCAGCGGGTTGGAAAGGAAAGATACAACAAAAAACAGGTTTAGTGATTGATGCTTATTTTTCAGCGAGCAAGGTTGAATGGATTCTCGACAATGTTGATGGCGCACGCAAACAAGCTGAAAACGGAGAGTTACTTTTTGGGACCATTGATAGTTGGATCATTTGGAAACTAACTGACGGTGCTGTTCATGCAACTGACCCAAGTAATGCCGCAAGAACAATGTTGCTTAATATCAATACCGGAAAGTGGGATTCTGAACTACTTGAATTATTTAATGTTCCAGCCTCGATGCTTCCAGAAGTAAAAGACAGCTCAGGTGATTTCGGAAGCGTCCATTTTCAAGGCGCTGAAGTCGCCATCGCTGGCGTGGCAGGTGATCAGCAAGCGGCTCTTTTCGGACAAACTTGCTTTGAAAAAGGCATGGCTAAAAACACTTATGGAACCGGCTGCTTTTTGTTGATGAACACTGGTTCAAAACGTATTGATAGCGAATCAGGTTTATTGAGCACCATTGCTTGGTCGATTAATGGCGAAATTACTTACGCATTAGAAGGCAGTGTGTTTATTGCTGGCGCGGCGGTGCAATGGTTGCGTGATGAATTAGAGTTCATTCAGTCAGCTGGTGAATCTGAAGAGCTTGCGTTAGCTGCGAACCCTGAGAGTAATGTTGTGGTCGTTCCCGCATTTGCCGGTTTAGGGGCACCGTACTGGGACATGTATGCTCGCGGCGCCATTTTTGGCTTAACTCGCGATTCGGGCAAACCCGAAATTGCTAAAGCAACCTTGCAGTCATTAGCCTATCAAATTTTCGATGTGCTGACGGCAATGCAAAAGGACAGCGGCATAGAACTCAGCCAGTTGAACGTGGATGGTGGTGCAATCGCCAATGATTTTCTTGCTCAGTTTCAAGCCGATGTGTTGCAAAAAACCGTGACCCGCCCGCAAGTGCTCGAGTCAACCGCCTTAGGTGCTGCGTATTTAGCTGGGTTGAGAGTAGGGTATTGGACGCTTTCAGACCTTACTAAGGTACGCGAAATAGATCGGCAGTTTGAGCCCAAATTAGCACCTGAAAAAATTACTAAATTGTTGAAACGCTGGCACAAGGCCGTTGACCGGAGTCGACAATGGATTGACGCGGATGAGTAAGTCTGACATTCAAGATTTGCAAGTTAAGATCGCCTTTCTAGAAGATTCGTTGAGTAAGATTAGTGACGAATTTTTTCTTCAGCAGCGCGAGCTCGAAGACCTAAAAGCGAAATATGTAGGTCTAAGTATGAAAATGCGCGGTATACAAAATCATGACCAAAGTGCATCGGAAGTGATTGATGAAAAGCCACCACACTATTGAAATAGCTTTAAGTGATTACTTAAGTTATTGAATTTAATAAATTTTATTTTTGTTTAAAACTACTGGTTGACAATTTTAAAACTACTGTATAAATTAACAGCATATTAAAGATTAGGCAGCAAACAGCATTACTGGAGATACTAATGGACGACAATAAACAAAAAGCGCTCGAAGCGGCGTTGACGCAGATTGAACGACAATACGGAAAAGGATCGGTCATGCGTTTGGGTGATGACCCAAAGAATGGCGAAGCTATTGACGTAATTTCTACAGGCTCAATTGGTTTAGATGCCGCACTCGGTGTTGGCGGTTTACCGCAAGGCCGTGTTGTTGAAATTTATGGGCCGGAGTCATCAGGCAAGACAACATTAACCTTAGAGTCCATTGCACAAGCGCAGAAAAAGGGTTTAACCTGTGCATTTATTGATGCCGAACATGCACTTGACCCTGCCTATGCTAAAAAATTGGGAGTTGATATTGATAACCTCCTCGTCTCTCAGCCAGATACTGGTGAGCAAGCATTAGAAATCGTCGATATGTTAGTCCGCTCTGCCGCTGTAGGTATGGTTGTTGTTGACTCGGTGGCTGCTTTAACACCAAAAGCGGAGATCGAAGGTGATATGGGGGATTCCCATATGGGTCTACAAGCGAGGCTTCTGTCGCAAGCCCTTAGAAAATTGACTGGTAACATCCAAAAATCTAATACTCTTGTAGTATTCATCAATCAGTTGCGTATGAAAATTGGTGTAATGTTTGGTAACCCAGAAACCACTACAGGTGGTAATGCCTTGAAGTTCTACTCGTCAGTACGTTTAGATATCCGTCGTATTGGAGCTATCAAGAAAGGCGATGAAATTTACGGAAATCAAACTCGAGTGAAAGTAGTTAAGAACAAAGTTGCTCCTCCGTTTAAACAAACTGAATTCGATATTCTGTATAACCAAGGAATATCAAAAGAAAGCGAATTAATAAGTATTGGTGTAGAACACGATATCGTAGAGAAGTCAGGAGCTTGGTACAGCTACGATGGTACCCGTATTGGCCAAGGTAAAGATAATGTGCGTGAGTTCTTAAAGGAACACACTGAGATGGCTGAAGAAATCGAAGGCAAGGTTCGTACTGCTTTGGGTGTTGGTGATAAGGCTGACGAGGTAGATACACCTGCTGAGAAAGCGATTAAAGATGTGGAAGTTTAAAATTGATTGTAAATTTCAAATGAAAAACGTTCGAAGATATAACTATAGGTAGTTAGATTTAGACGTTGTTGCAAAAATGGAGTTAACGAGAGTTAGCTCCATTTTGTTTTAAGTTACAGTAAAACTTCAATTTAGTTAGAGCTCAACGCTATGAAAATAATCCAACCGTCACGCCGTTTCAAGAAAGTTGATGGTTCGAAAAATGATTCAAGTTCTAAGGACCATAATCAAGAGTTAGTATATAAGGAGCTTGATAAGGGATCATTGACACGAAGCCGAAAATCGAAAACCGAAAAAAGTACTCGGCTGAAGAGTAAGAACTCAGCCCATGCCAAGTCGAAATTTCGTTCAAAACGAGATGGCGATGGGCTCGCGTTTGGTAGTTCACAACACGAAGATGAACTTGATTTTGACACTAGCAAGCTGGAGGCTATGCCTAAAGAAGATATTTTGATTGCAAGCCCTGAAGGTAAAAGAAGGCGTAGGTCAGAATTGTTGTTAGACAAGAAACAAGAGCCTCTCAAGTTTAGCGTCGACCCATCTAAGAAGGAGTTCAATGAATTGTTCGCGAGAGGCGTTCGATTACTAGCTATGCGTGAGCATAGTGTTGATGAGATGATTAATAAACTCATGGACCGACGCGAAAGCTTTGGTGACACCGAAGGCTCAAATACAGTTCATGCGGTCGTTGATGAGTTATTGGAAAAGAAATATCTTTCTGATGAACGTTTTACCGAAAGTTATATACGAGCTCGAGGAAATCGGGGTTTTGGCCCAGTAAAAATTAAAGCGGAATTAAAGAACAAAGGAGTAAGTAGTGATCTCATACAAGACGCCCTTGACGAAGGTGCTTCATATTGGTTCGATAATGCCCAGTCTCAATATCAGAAAAAGTATGGTGATGTGCCGATTAGCGACTATAATGTGTGGACTAAGCGGGCAAGGTTTATGCAGAGTAGAGGCTTCACGATGGAGCATATTCACGTAACTGTGCCCAGGATAGAGTTTGATTGATCGATTAGCCTGCATTTGAATTTGCCCATGCATTGAGCGGCTTTAAAGTAGCGTAAAAGGAATCAAACTTTTCAAGTTCCCTAATTATTGAAGAAATTAGCTGCGATTATTTTGCGGTGCAAGAGTTTGATTGTGTTATGAAAACGACTGAGTTAAGACAATGCTTTCTGGATTACTTTGAGAGCAAACAACATCAACAAGTAGCAAGTAGCTCCTTGGTACCTGATAATGATCCAACGTTGTTGTTTACTAATGCTGGAATGGTGCCCTTTAAAGACGTTTTTCTCGGGCTAGAGACGACCGACTATACGCGAGCGGTAACGTCTCAACGTTGTGTTAGAGCTGGGGGCAAGCATAACGATTTGGAAAACGTGGGCTATACCGCACGGCATCACACATTTTTTGAGATGCTTGGTAATTTTAGCTTTGGGGATTACTTCAAACGAGACGCGATAAAATTTGCTTGGGAGTTCTTAACCAAAGAATTGGGTTTACCTGAAGAAAAGCTCTGGGTAACGGTGTATGAGAAAGACCCAGAAGCTGAAGAGATTTGGCTTAAAGAGATGGGAGTAAGTGAGGAGCGTTTTTCACGTATTGGTGAAAAGGACAATTTTTGGTCGATGGGCGATATTGGCCCTTGTGGGCCTTGCAGTGAAATTTTCTACGATCATGGTGAACAATATTGGGGTGGCCCTCCGGGAACACCAGACGAAGATGGTGATCGTTATATTGAAATTTGGAATTTAGTCTTTATGCAATTCAACCGTAATGCTGACGGTGAATTGCTGCCATTGCCAAGACCGTCAGTCGATACTGGAATGGGTTTAGAACGTATTGCAGCCGTTATGCAGCACGTTAATAACAATTATGAAATAGATTTATTCGATAACCTGATTAGTAAAATATGCGAGGTTGTTGGCGTTAATGATCGTAAGCATCACTCAGTTCGAGTAATCGCTGATCATATTCGTTCTTGCTCTTTTATGTTAGTTGATGGGGTTGTTCCGTCAAGCGATGGCAGAGGTTATGTATTGCGCCGTATCATTCGTCGAGCAATCCGACACGGTTATCAACTTGGCGGGCAAACTCCGTTCTTCTATAAACTTGTTGGTGCCTTGGTCGATGAGATGGGCGAGGCTTATCCTGAATTATGTGATAAGCGAGCAATGATCGAAACTGCGCTTGAGAAAGAAGAAAAACGTTTTGCTGAAACGCTTGACCAAGGGCTGAAAATTTTCGAAGCTAAAACAGGCAATGTTGAAAATGAAACAGTCCCTGGTGACTTGGTGTTTTTGTTATACGACACCTATGGTTTTCCAGCAGATCTTACCGCTGATGTGGCGCGAGAGCGAGGCTTAGTGATTGACCAAGACGGTTTTGAGTCGCTGATGGAGCAACAACGCCAACGGGCTCGAGCCAGTAATAAATTTGCGGTAAAAGGTGATATCTCAATTGATGTCGATAGACCAACCGAGTTTACCGGTTATGAGCATCTGGGCGGCCAAGGCACCGTTGTGGCGATTCAGGCGAACGGTGCTGACAGCGATAGCGCGGTTACAGACGATGAAGTGGTGGTGGTTCTAGATTCAACACCGTTTTACGCTGAAGGTGGTGGCCAAGTTGGTGATGAAGGGTCATTAAGGTCGGAAAATTCCAGCATATCAATTAGCGATTGTCGCAAATTACCCAATGGTGCATTTATGCATATTGGTGTCGTGCGAAGTGGTCGTATTTCTGTTGGTGACACAATGGGTGTTCAGGTCGATTCTGAGGCTCGTTATGCCGCCGCTGCCAACCATTCGGCTACGCATTTGTTGCATTCTGCGCTCAAGAAAGTACTCGGTGCTCACGTGCAGCAAAAAGGCTCTATGGTAAACCCACAAAGACTCCGTTTTGATTTTTCGCATGATGCGCCGCTAAGCGCTGAACAACTTACTGATGTTGAAGCCTTGGTAAATGCTGAAGTGTTTGCACAGCACTCGGTTGATGCGTCAATTATGCCTATCGACGATGCGAAAGCTGCAGGGGCTGAAGCCTTATTTGGTGAGAAATATGGCGCCGAAGTACGAACTATTTCGATGAGCGACTTTTCCTTCGAGCTTTGTGGCGGGACGCACGTATCGAATACATCTGAAATTGGTTTGTTTAAGATTTTGTCGGAATCGGGTGTTGCTGCTGGAGTGCGCCGTGTAGAGGCTGTCAGCCGAAGAGGGGCCGTCGAATGGGTAAATGAACAACAATCCCTTTTGCGTTCTGCATCATCGTTATTAAAAACCGATGCGGCGAGTTTAGCAAAGCGAATTGAGCAGATGCAAGCGAACCTAAAATCTCTTGAACTTGAGAAGAAAAAGCTTCAGAAAATGATTGCTAGTGGCGCCGGTGGCCAAGACCTCGAGTCTGAAGTTGTCCAAGTTGGGGAAACCTCGGTGTTAACAGCAATACTCGATGGTGCCGATAAGAACATGCTCCGCGAGGCAATTGATAAATTTAGAGATAAGCATGAAAACGGCATTGTCGTTCTTGGCGCGAGTGTTGATGGTAAAGTAAAGCTGCTTGCCGGGGTTGCTAAAGCGATCTCCAAGCAATACCCGGCGGGTAAAATCATTCAACACATTACGGCCTTAGCTGGCGGTCGGGGCGGTGGCCGACCCGATATGGCTGAGGGAGGGATACCAAATGCGGAGGATCTCCAGCAATGCTTAAATGCGGTGGTGCCATGGGTAGAATCGCAAAGTAATTAAGGCATGTTTGGTTTCGCGTGCGAGCAATGCCATTATGGCTCGCTCTAGTGGCGTAACTCGAAAGTTGAACCCCGCCGATCGTTCTCAAGTGGCCCTCGTTTAGTTGTTCAAGTTTTGAGACGTTTTTTATATCTTTAGAGCGGTACTCTATTGCATATTTGGACAATATCAACATTATACGCTTGTCAGGGATTTACACCGCGCTCGAAACCATGTTTAATCGCGCTCGATCTTTAGTTAAGTTAACCTCGGGTCAGCCCGAATAATAATGACGTTAATAGTAGAAAAATTTGGCGGTACGTCGGTAGGCTCAGTAGAGCGTATAAACGCTGTCGCTGACCACCTGATAAAGAAACATCAGCAAGGCGAGCAGTTGGTAGTTGTGGTTTCAGCTATGAGCGGTGAAACTAATCGTCTAGTCAGCTTAGCCAATGACATTAGTGATGCTCCTCCACCTCGAGAGATGGACGTTCTGCTGTCGACCGGTGAGCAGGTAACAATAGCATTGTTATCTATGGCGTTGCACAAGCGCGGTAACGATGCGCGATCTTATACAGGTGGGCAAGTTTCAATCAATACGGATAACGTGCACTCTCGCGCTCGAATTTTGGGCATTGATGGTGCAAAGATTAAGTCAGATTTAGATAGAGGCCGCATTGTCGTTGTTGCCGGGTTTCAAGGTATAGACTCGAGCGGCAACATCACAACCCTTGGTCGCGGAGGCTCTGACACGACAGCCGTAGCAATCGCAGCAGCTGTAAAAGCCAATGAATGCCGTATTTACACCGATGTCGACGGTATTTACACCACCGACCCTAGGGTCGTTCCAAGTGCTCGTAGATTAGAGAGTATTACGGCTGAGGAGATGCTTGAGTTAGCTAGCCTTGGTGCAAAAGTTTTGCAAACTCGTTCTGTTGAATTTGCGGGTAAATATAAAGTTCCATTAAGAGTGCTGTCTTCGTTTGTTGAAGGCCCAGGCACGCTTATAACATACGAAGAAGAGGGTAGTTCAATGGAAGCTCCGTTGATTTCTGGCATTGCGTTTCAACGTGATGAAGCGAAACTTACTATACGAGGCATTCCTGATCACCCTGGAATTGCACACCAAGTTTTAGGCCCAATTTCCGATGCACACATTAATGTTGATGTGATTATTCAAAATGCCAGTGCTAAAGGTTATACCGATTTGACCTTTACTGTGCCTCGTAGTGATTACGCTAAGTGTTTGGAGATTTTGAACCGATTGGTTATTGAGCTTGATGCGCAAGACGTTAAAGGCGATGACCAGATTGCTAAAGTTTCTATTGTCGGCGTTGGAATGCGTTCACACACGGGTGTGGCAAATAAAATGTTTAAAACACTTGCAGAAAATGACATTAATATTCAAATGATTTCAACTTCTGAAATTAAGGTCTCTGTTATTGTCGATGAAGAGCATTTAGATAAGGCTGTACAAACTTTGCATGACGCCTTTGAGTTGGAGAAAACATAAATTTTGATCATTTTATGAATGATAAATTAGTTAAATTTTCATTCATAAATATTGAACTTTAGTGCCTAACAGTCGATAACTATAGTTATCATGCAAAGTGTGCATGAAAAACTGTATTAAGGGCTAGAAATCCTTTGTTTTTTCCCTATAATACGCGCACCTGTCTAGAGTAGGTTTATCGTAATAAGGTTGGTTTTAGGAGACACGTCTTATTAATGCGAAAACTTATAAACTTGTCAAAAATGGATAGGAACTGACTGGAGATCGTAATGTTAATTTTGACTCGACGTATTAACGAAACTCTCAATATCGGTGATGATGTTCAAGTAACTGTACTTGGCATCAAGGGTAACCAGGTTCGCATTGGCATTAACGCGCCACGTGATGT
>CAZFVP010000030.1:0-8353 GCA_964522345.1 uncultured Gammaproteobacteria bacterium
CCATGCAAAAACCAGTTTCGGTTTACACGATCGAAAAAAATCCATAGTAAGCGACCACTTCGTTGTCGAGCAATAAAGTAGTCTCTACTTTGTTGAGCTTGCCACCAATGACTGGATATTCGATTAGGTCCGTGAATAATGTTTAATCGGCCTTCAAGTAAAGGCTCGAGGTTATGTTGCATCAGACGCCTTGGCTTCTCAAGTAGCCATAGAGGTTCATCTTTAAATGTTGCTTTGCTATCTATCAGGCGTGTTTGGTAATGGTTTGGCGTTTCTTGTATTTGCTCACTGTTTATAGGTGAGTATTCATTGGCAAGCTCTGGCAGATGTTCATTTTTCTCTGATATATCAAATATTGCTGAATGACCTAGTCGACTCACTAATTTATCCACTAATTGTTGTAGTTGCTCTTGTTTAGAAGGCGGGGTAAACAGGTCATCATTGAATAGCTTTATTGGTAGTAAATGAGTACTACTGAGGGCAATGCTGGAAAATTCCCAATCAAATTTCGTATTTTCGAGTGTTAAGTTAGTAAGCTCTTTAAAGGCTGAACTTGAATTTTTTCCTGTGCTAGCACCAATGTAAATTGTTTTAATTAGATGATTATTTTCATGATAAAAATGCCACCTGAAGCCACGACAAATCAACTGTCTAGAGTGAGCAAAATGAACCAAGTCATCTAAGAGCCGGTCAAATTGTTGTTGTATCCATGTGATATTACGAATTGGTTCAGAGAAATCAGCCCTTGCATGAAAGCTTTCTGGCGGTGTAATGCCTGTTTGTGGGTCAGCGAGATCTCCCCATAGCTGTCTTAAGTAGACTAATAAATTTGGGCCGAAGCGAGAACCTAGTTCACTTTGAGGAATAGCTTTAATGTCATTGAGTGTTTGAAAGCCACAATGGTGTAACTTTTGACTAGTTTTGTAATCTTGCTCAAGGTGCTCAATCTTTGCTTTAGCGAGTGCTATGTAACTATTATTTAGCTTTTGATGATTTAGCTGACTTAAAACGATTGATGCTTTTGGCGTCTGTGCTAAACCTAATTTGGCATCTATTTTAAACGTACTTAGGTCTTGTTTAATTAAATTAATAAGTTTATTTAAGCTATTGAATAACTTGCTACTTCTACCAATCTCTAAGAGTAATAAGTTTTCATTATGTAGGCTTACTAATGACGTGTATCGATAGGCCCAGTAACTTAAGTTTTGTAATTTCTTTGCCTCAAGCTGAGCGTTTCGTTCATGTAGTTGTAGCTCTGGGTTTAGTATCAATGCGTGGCTTATATTCATGCCTTCGCTTATGCCCGATGTTAATGCCTTTGCGTTACATTGCCATACCTGTTGTTGGTAGGTAATCGCTATTGGTGAACCTGAATTGAACTCAAAACTAAGACTATTGAGACTTAAATGCGTTAAACGCAGGCACAGCCAGGCTTGTGTTAAAGGTTCTTTCTCCGTTTGCATTTCAATGCACTGTTTTTAAGGTAGATAGAGGAGCCATTACTGTGACTGATGAGTGCCAAGCATTAGGGCGAGCAACGTTTTGGCCTTCAAATGTTGGTAAGTCACTGGGCTGATATATTTTTTCTTGCTGCTCTACACGATCAGAAGTAGGGCTATGTACAGGTAATAAATCCACGGACAAACGCTGCCAGTTTTCATAATGAGGTGCTAAAGATACAGTGCATTTTTGCCCACCCCATGATTGAGGTTGTTTGAGAATATTAACCTCAAGTTTGCTGTGCGAATTGCAATTAATTTTAATACGTAAACCCGACGCAGAAGGAGCTTCAAGGCAACGGCTATGGCGAAATAACACGCTCCATGATTGAGCCTTTTCTGAGGCTAGTTGTAAGCGTCGTATGTCATGATTATTGATTTTGTGTTTACCGGTCCAGCAAATTACGGCAGCGCAACAGTTGGCTATAAGGCTTTGTTCTGCCGCCCATAGGCTGTCTTTAATTGTCTTAGTTTTAACAATCGAAATTGATTCTAAATGTATGTTTTCTTTAACCAATGCAGGAGCAAAAGGTTGCTTGGGGGGAGCAATGAGAATAATCTGCCGTTGCCCAGATGATATGTTTTGTAATTCTCTTAGTGCTGGTATTAATAGGCGAAGCTCTCCAATGCCGTTCTGGGTGATGCCTACTTCATTTATGGTTCCTAGAGGCCAGCCTTGGCCATGCAATTCTTTGTTTAGTGATTCATAGCCAGTGTTAATACTTTTTCTATTGTTTTGAATACCTTGCTTTGCATGTGAGCCTCGCCATAATTTGCCTTCTATAGAGTCGTCAAAGAGAGCGATTAATTTGTCTAAATTTTTAGTGTCATCATGCATATTTCAATTATACATTGAAATATGTACAATATTCAAAAATTAAATAAAAATATCAATGAAACCCTTCTGAATAAGCTACAGAAATCTGTTGTTAACGTGTATTAAAAGAACACGTTGAGCACAAAAAAGCCTGTCTCACAATTGAGACAGGCTTTATATCCTTAAACTAGTACTAACTGCGAGTATTTATAATTTAGCTAAGCGCTCCCACGTTTCAACAACCGAATCAGGGTTAAGTGATACAGAATCAATACCTTGGTCAAACAACCATTCAGCGAGTTCAGGGTGGTCACTAGGGCCTTGGCCACAAATACCAATGTACTTTTCAGCTTTGTTACAGGCTGCAATCGCCATAGACAACATTTTCTTGACAGCGGGATTGCGTTCATCGAAAAGGTGAGAAACGATACCTGAGTCGCGGTCTAAACCTAGCGTTAGCTGAGTCATGTCGTTTGAACCGATTGAGAAACCGTCGAAGTACTCTAAAAATTCTTCAGCAAGTAGAGCGTTTGCGGGTAACTCACACATCATGATTACTTTGAGGCCGTTTTCACCACGCGTTAAACCGTTTTTCTCTAATAGTTGAATTACTTGAGCGGCTTCGTCGGTGGTCCTTACAAATGGAATCATGATTTCAACATTGGTTAAGCCCATTTCATCGCGTACGTACTTTACGGCCTTGCATTCCATTTCGAAGCAATCTTGCATACTTGGTGCGATGTAACGAGATGCGCCACGAAACCCCAGCATTGGGTTCTCTTCATCAGGTTCGTAGTCGTGGCCTCCAACCATATGCGCGTATTCGTTTGATTTGAAGTCAGACAAACGAACGATTACGCGTTTCGGGCTGAATGCGCAGCCTAATGTGGCAATGCCCTCAGATAGCTTTTTAACGAAAAAGTCAGTAGGGGAGTCATAACCTGCTTTGTATTCGTCGATAATCGCTTTTACATCAGGCGATTGCTGATCATATTCGATCAACGCTTTTGGATGTACGCCAATCATGCGATTGATAATGAATTCCAAGCGAGCAAGGCCAATGCCTTCATGAGGCAACTGAGCGAAACCAAAGGCACGATCTGGGTTGCCAACGTTTTGCATGATCTTGAACGGGATATCAGGCATGTTATCAAGTTGAGTAACTTGTTTCTCAAAGTCGAGTTCACCTGCGTAGATAAAACCTGTATCGCCTTCAGCGCACGACACGGTTACTGGTATACCGTCACTAAGTTTTTCAGTTGCGTCACCACACCCAACAATAGCGGCAACGCCAAGTTCACGCGCAATGATCGCCGCGTGACAAGTTCTGCCGCCACGATTGGTCACAATTGCCGCAGCACGTTTCATGACTGGCTCCCAATCCGGATCGGTCATGTCGGTAACTAAGATATCGCCTTCTTGTACGATATCCATTTCATCAATGCTCATCACCTTGCGAACTTTGCCAGAGGCAATACGTTGGCCAATAGAACGACCTTCGACTAAAATGTTACTGCGTTCGTTTATCTTATAACTAACCTTAACGTTGGTATCTGATTGGCTTGCAACTGTCTCCGGACGTGCTTGAACGATATACAACTGCTGGTCGTCGCCGTCTTTGGCCCACTCGATGTCCATGGGGCGGCCGTAGTGTTTTTCAATAATAAGCGCCTGTTTGGCGAGTGATTCGACGTCGGCATCGTTAATAGAAAACTGTTGGCGTTCGTTGGTATCAACATCAACGGTATCAACTGAGCGGCCAGCAGTGGTTTCATTTGAATAGACCATCTTGATCAACTTACTGCCTAAGTTACGGCGAACTATGGCTGGCCGATTGGCCGCTAAGGTGGGCTTATGCACGTAAAATTCATCAGGGTTAACTGAGCCTTGTACTACTGTCTCACCAAGACCATAAGATGAGGTAACAAAGACCACATCATCGAAACCAGACTCAGTATCAAGAGTGAACATGACGCCCGCTGAACCAGTTTCGCTGCGTACCATGCGTTGAATACCTGCTGACAAAGCGACGTTTTCATGCGCATAACCTTGGTGTACGCGATAAGAGATTGCTCGATCATTAAATAATGAGGCAAATACTTCATGTATAGCATGCTTAACTGCGCTTAAGCCTTCGATATTTAAAAAGGTTTCCTGTTGTCCAGCAAATGAAGCGTCAGGCAAATCTTCAGCCGTTGCTGATGAACGAACAGCTACTTTAAGATTTTCGTTGCCTCCTTGCATGGCGGTAAAAGCAGCTTCTAAATGAGCATCGAATGCCGCTGGAAAAGGCGTTTCAATAATCCATTTTCGGATATCTGCACCGGCCGACGTAAGTTCTGAGATGTTATCAACATCAAGAGCGTCAAGGCGCGCATTAATCCGCTTGTCTAAATCGTCTGTCGCCAAAAATTCGCGATAGGCATCTGCGGTAGTGGCAAAGCCGTTTGGCACGGAAACACCAAGGGCGGTGAGGTTACCAATCATCTCGCCTAATGAGGCATTTTTACCACCGACTCTTTCAACGTCGTTTATGGTAAGCTGATCGAATTCAAGAATGTACTGCATGTCAACCGTAGTCAAAATCTAATCCTCTCTCGTGGATTACTTATTCGTGGAGCAGTAGTTTATCATGAGCTTGCTCGGAAGTTTACTATCAGGGTACGTTGACAGAAGACATTACTAATATTTTTGTAACTATTTCGATTCCAATTTTACTTAAACTCACTGATGAAACGTAAAGTATTCTTCCTTTCAGACAGCACTGGTATGACCGCTGAAAATCTTGGCCGCAGTCTTTTGGCACAATTTCCGGATATCCAATTTGAGAGCGTTACCAAGCCATTTGTAGATACACCTGAAAAAGCTCAGAAAATAGCAACTGAGATCAATCAGGAAGTTCAAACGTCAGCCGAGCGGCCGATTGTGATCGATACTATTTTGAACGATGAAGCCAGCGACCTAATTCGTCGAGCCGATTGTTTTTATATCGATATTTTTTCGACTTTTTTATCACCTTTAGAGAAAGAACTTGGCGTTAGGTCGTCACATACGGTTGGTCACCCCGCAATCTTCAAAGAAGACAGTCGTACTGTTGATCAAAACTATATGGAGCGTATTGATGCAGTGCATTTTGCGTTAGCAAATGATGACGGCATGCATCTTCATCGATACGCTGACGCTGATATTATCTTGATCGGTGTTTCTCGCACAGGCAAAACACCGTCAAGCGTATATTTAGGCATGCAATATGGTATTAAGGCGGCTAACTACCCACTTATTCCAGACGATTTAGAGTTAAATAAGATACCAAGTGCCTTAAGTGAGCATACAAAAAAATTATTTGGCCTAACCATTCGCCCAGGCCGTTTAGCTGAAATTCGTAATGAACGTAAGCCTAATAGTCAGTATTCTGCTTTGCGCACTTGCGTAGATGAAGTTCGGCAGGCTGAGGCTTTATATCGACAGTATCGAATTCCGTATATAGACACCACGCAATTATCGGTCGAAGAGATTGCCGCTCGGATGCTACAACGAGCCGGTATTGAGCGGCGTGTTGCTAGCCTGTAGAAGACTGGCTTTAAGCATGAGCGATGAACAGTGGATGACAAGAGCTTTAGAGCTTGCCCAAGCTGCTGCTGAGGCTGGAGAAGTGCCTGTCGGGGCAGTGTTAGTACGAGACGGTCGACTTATCGGAGAGGCCCATAATGCGCCTATTTCGAATAATGATGCCTGTGCTCATGCTGAAATTTTAGCCATAAGGGCCGCGTGTAAAACCGAGCAAAACTACCGATTACCGAATACAACCTTGTATGTCACTCTAGAGCCGTGTGCTATGTGTGCAGGAGCATTAGTTCATGCTCGGGTAGATCGTATTGTTGTCGCTGCTAAAGAGCCTAGAGCCGGGGCAGGCGGTTCTGTGTTGAATGTGCTACAAAATAGCCAGCTAAACCATCGTTGCGAGCTTGAGTTTGGGTTGATGGAAGAGCAAAGTGCATCGATGCTGAAAACGTTTTTTCGTCAACGCCGTAAGAAGGCCGATTAAGGAGGTCTATTTACCCCGTATTCAAATATTCGCGGATAAACTCAGATACATCATCGGATAATGTGCCTTCAACAACGTTTATACCCGCGTCTAGTAATAACTGAACGCCTTTGCCATTGTTATTTTGGTCAGGGTCTCTTACAGAAAGATATACACTCCCAATATTTCTCTTTATCAGCGCTTTTGCACACGATGGAGTTCTTCCGTGAAATGAACACGGCTCCAAGGTAACATAAGCAATGACGTCTCTTAAGTCTCCTTTGACTTTCGATAATGCATGTGCCTCGGCGTGCATTCCACCGATCTCTTGGGTAAACCCCTTAGCAACAACCTTCTCATTGCTCACTAAAATACATCCAACCGGAGGGTTTGGCAGGCACGCCGGAAGCGCTTTGAAGGACTCGGCGAGAGCCTGCTTCATGAACTTTTCATGCATAGGGAATCAGGTAACTACCTAGTTGGGAACGCGTTATTTATCGTCTAGTTAGTATGGTTTTAAGGTAAACTTAAAAAGCCATTTTTATTTTATTTGCAATCGTCTCTAACTCGGTCTGATCAGCGCTCACGCTAGCATGTGCCTTTGCCGTCAAATAACTACCCGGCAATATATGAAAATGGATATGCGGCACAGTTTGACCGGCTTGTTCGCCGTTTAACTGAAACAGAGTAATGCCGTCTGCATTTAAGCCTTTCTTAACGGCGTTGGCTACGAGTTTTACTTTTTTTATTAAATCTGCCGCCGCGTCGTCTGACAAATCGTGAATTGTCACTGCTGCTTCTTTAGGTATTACTAATGTATGACCTTGTGCTTGCGGCATGATATCCATAAAGGCTAATGTTTGCTCGTCTTCATACACTTTGATGCAAGGGATTTCGCCCCGCAAAATTTTGGCGAAGATATTATTGTCGTCGTATGTCATTAATCAGCGAGAAAGTGTTAAAAAGAATAGAAACCTACCATAGCTAATCGTTGGTTTAGTTTCAATCGTCGCTGAAAAGGTTGATAATGCAGCTTATTAAAATGACAAGTAAACAATAATGACCGAAGTTAAACAACACCGTTCGCTACGTGATGCATTTGGGCAATTTGCGACTGGCGTAACAGTCGTAACGACACTAGGCAATAGTGGCGAACCTATTGGATTGACTGCCAATAGCTTTGCCTCGGTATCACTAGATCCGCCATTGGTATCGTGGTGTGTTGATAAGTCATCTAGTCGCTACTCAGAATTTGTTAATGCTAAGCACTTTAGCATCAGCGTATTAGCGGCGACTCAGCAAGAAGCCTCTAATTTATTTGCAATGCGCAGTTGGGATGAAAGCGTATTTGATGATATTAAATGGTATGAAGGAATTAACAAGGTACCTCAGATATCAGGTGTAAGTGCCAGATTCCATTGTGAAACGGCTCATTTATATGAAGGCGGAGATCACACGATTATCGTAGGTGCCGTACTTGAATATGAATGCGAAGCTGACGAGCCATTAGTGTTCTTTCAGGGTGATTACCGAGCCTTGTCATAACTGTGTAGGCGAACTATAGTTGATAAGCGCATGCATAGATTAGAAAACTTAATTCCACCACCTGCATTATTATTAATTACATTAGTGGTGATGTTTATTATCTCTCGGTTTGACCGTGCCCGAATATTGCGATTCGACGTGTATTCGTTGAGCACGCTTATTGCCGCTATTTTGGTTGTCGCGGGTATTGTTTTATCTGTATTAGCTCTTAAAGAGTTTAGGCGCGCCCAAACTACGATTAACCCGCTTAAACCAGAAACTGCCTCAAATTTTGTTAAGTCGGGAGTTTTTAGATTTACTAGAAACCCAATGTACTTAGGTATGTTACTAGTAGCCCTAAGTTCAGTGGCATACTATGGCAGCGCGTGGTGCTTAATCGCGATTGCCGCTTTTATCGCCTACATAACTCGCTTTCAAATTGTGCCTGAAGAGCGAGCGATGGCATCATTGTTTGGCAAAGACTTCGAT
>CAZFVP010000030.1:8453-15224 GCA_964522345.1 uncultured Gammaproteobacteria bacterium
TACTCAACAACATTAGATATTGTAAGTTCTATTGTCTCGCTTGCTGAATTTTTAGTTGGTATAACCTCGGATTGCAAATCACCGCTTTGTGACACTGGCTGACCAGATTTTGATACTCGTGCACTTACCACAACATCTTCAAATTTAGACAAGGTCATGGGCGCAACCATGGCGTCATGGTCAGTTAACGTTACGGTCGACGGCAAATCAGACACTCGCAATCTTTTCACTGCCAATGGAGCAGGCGGGCCTTGTAATGCTCTAGCGAAGATAAAAACAAAGTCTTGCGGGTCGGCGAGCTGGGCTATTTCTTGCCCCAAGCTTACACTAATTGTGAGTTTGGGGTGTTTAGAACTTGGCTGTTTGCTAGTCGGGGCAGGGTTTGTGGTGTTCTCAAGTGAGTCATCACCAAAGTTATCACGTATGATGCCGCGTAGTTCTTCTTGCTGCTGCGGAACATCATCGAGTAGCGGAACCAAACGACTCCAATGTAATTTGGCGTTTTCATTGTCGCCGATTTGCGCAGCGCCTAAGCCAGCCAGCCATAACGCTTGGCGATTATTGGGGTTGATCGTTAATGCGCGTTCGATATATTGATTTACTTCTTCTGTTATTTGGCCTCCGGAGGCCAAAGCCGTAGCGTCGGCCAACGATGCGTAAGCGTGAGCCGTTTCACCACCAAGTCTCAGCACTTGTCGATAACCCTTTTGCGCGTCGGCATATCGGCCTAATGTCAGATAAGTCTGTGATAAAACTTGCCAACCTTCTAAATCGTCAGGGTTTTCTTTAAGGCGCTTTTCGATGCCTTCGATCAAGTCTTGAATTTGTTGTTGGGTCGGGAGGTCTTGCGACTGCGCAATTGGTTCAATTGCTTCAGGCGTTCCCACAATTAGGTAAAAACCTATGGCGGATAATGGAAGGAAGATACTTAGCAGGCCAATGGCCAATTTGTTTGATCGCCTAGGTCCTGCTGTTTGAGGGTCATTCGTGTTGTTGGCAATGTCGATGTCGTGCGCTAGCGTACTTTCGATTTCTAACTTTAGAGCTTCGTAGTCGGTTGCTGAAATACTGGCATTTTTAAGCTGCTCTTCTAATTCTTCCAAGCGCTCCTTAGCATAATGAATATTTTGAGCTTGTCGCTCGAACGATACCGTATTGCGAGTGCGTAACAATGGCAATATAAGAATACCCAATGAAACAAGAGTAATTAGTGCAGCCGTTATGATGAATGAGGTCATATGAAATTATCTTTTACTAGAACTTTTAGTAGCATTGTCGGCTTTAGGGTTAAGCGAGGGCGTGTCTCGCATTAAGTTACGAACCTTAATTCGTTCATCATTATTAGTTGTATGCGCCGGTTTAAAAAGTTCGTCTTGTTGTCGACTTCGAATGTTCAGCACCAAGCCCGCTACGACCAAAATAAGTAAGGCAAAAGGACCTATCCATAAAAAGGCTGTTGTTAGGTTAAAAGGTGGCTCGTATAAAACAAAGTCTCCGTAGCGTGAACGCATAAATTCTTTGATGTCTGCATCGCTAGAACCGTCTTTAATCATGCTTGCAGTAATTTCTCTAAGGTCTTTAGCTAACGGAGCGTCAGAACCGGCAAGGTTTTGATTTTGGCAAACAAGACAACGTAATTGCTCGATCATGTTTCTGTATCGCTGCTCTTGTTTTTTAGTGTCGAATTCAACCGCCTCAATGACGGCATTGCCATCGTTCTGAAATAATATTAAAGCGAGCCCTAAGCTTAAGGTTAGACAAAAATATTTCATGTTTCGTATGCTCAGGTTATCTATTCGCGGTCAAAAGGGGAACCATTTCATTGTTTACGAGTTCACGAGTTATTGGCCCTGTGTGTTTATAAATCACATTCCCAATTTCATCAATGATAAACGTCTCAGGCACGGCGATTACTCCCCAATCAATACCCACTCGACCGCTACTATCAACAACGGATTTGAAATAAGGGTCGCCACGTTGCCCAAGCCACTTAATTGCCTCTTCATCTATATCTTTGTAGTTTAATCCTATGATTGGAACAATATTGGTGCTGGCCAACTCGTTCAAAATAGGGTGTTCGTAGCGACATGAAACGCACCAAGATGCCCATACATTAAGTATCCAGCGTTGACCCTTTAAATCGCCAGGGCTGAATGTCTCCTGAGTGTTGGACAACACCGGCAACTCGAAATCAGGCGCGGCCTTGTCTATGCGTGTTGATGGGATTAGTTTTGGGTTTAGAGTTAGCCCCTTGCCTAATAAAAACGCCATGCCTAAAAAGGCTAGCAACGGTATGATGTACTTTGGCTTCATTGTTAGTTGGCTATCGTGAATTTAACTTAGGCCGCGTTTACGTCGGCTAATTGTTGTTTACTCATTTTCTTAACTGGGCGACGGTAACGCCGATCAGCGGTTGCGATTAAGCCACCAAGTGCCATTAATAAACCACCTAGCCAAATACAAGCAACGAAAGATTTGAGATAAAGCCTTACACTCCAAGAACCGTCTTTTAAGTCATCTCCAAGAGATACGTAAACATCGCGGCCCAAGGTCGTATTGATTGCGGCTTCAGTCATTGGGTTACCTGAGGAGTAAAAACGCTTTTCAGGCTCCAATTTGAATGTTGAACCTGATTTCGCTGCGATAATGAAACGGCCTTGATTTGCAACGTAGTTATCTTTTCTAATCTGAGTAACACCATCAAAGCTGAATTCGTAGCCTGCCATTTCATAAGTCTCGCCGGCTTTTAAACGAATGTCTTTTTCTTGACTGTATGTATTTACATGTGCAACGCCGATCACAAATATTCCAATGCCAAAGTGAGCAACGCTCATTCCCCATATCGACGCAGGAATTTTTTTCAAGCCAGTGAACTTGTCATGCTGATTTTTTAGGCGATCAAGAATGCTGTGGATACTCCATAAAATAACCCAGATACCAAGCGCTAAGCCGGCAAAGCCACCGATTTCAAAGCCGTCATTGGAGAGCATCCAAGTGAATAGTGCGCTCGAAGACAAACTAATCAATAATATCACTATTGTTTGAGGGCTAAATCTAGAGAATTCGTCTCGTTTCCACCGACTTGTCGACCCGATACCGACAACGACTGCTAGAGGAATAGTCAGTAAGGCGAACATAAAATCAAAGTAGGGGGCACCGACCGAGATTTTCTTGCCGATAGCATCCATAAATATGGGGGCAAGCGTTCCAAGTAACACCATAAATGCGGCGATAACTAAAAGAATATTATTCAGCAATAAGCTGGTTTCTTTAGAAAATAGCCGATAATGCACATTACTGGTAAGTTTATGAGCCCTTATTGCATACAGAAGGAGAGAACCGCCGATGACAATGATTAAGAAGCGCAGTATAAATAAACCTCGCTCAGGGTCACTTGCAAACGAGTGAACTGACGTGAGTACACCAGAACGAACTAAAAATGTTCCGAGTAAGCTGAGAGAGAAAGCTAATATTGCTAACAGCACGGTCCAAGCCTTGAATGCGCCTCTTTTTTCGGTAACGGCGAGAGAGTGGATTAAGGCAGTACCCACTAACCACGGCATAAAAGAGGCGTTTTCAACCGGGTCCCAGAACCACCAGCCGCCCCAACCAAGTTCGTAATAAGCCCACCAACTGCCGAGTACAATACCAATTGTTAGAAATAACCACGCAACTGTTGTCCAGGGACGTGACCAACGTGCCCATGCAGTATCAAGTTTACCACTGAGCATTGCGGCTATTGCGAAAGCGAATACCACACTAAAACCAACGTAACCCATGTAAAGCATTGGCGGGTGGATCAAGAAACCTGGGTCTTGTAGTAGCGGGTTTAACTCTTGTCCATCGAGCGGTACTTGTAAGAGGCGAGCAAAAGGGTTAGAGGTGAATAAGGTGAAGGAAATAAACCCAATATTTACCATGCCTAATACTGATAATACTCGGGCTACCATGTCTCGAGGGATACCTCGGCTAAAGTGGGCAACTAGCGCTGTCCAGCTGCTCAACATTAATATCCATAATAAAAGAGAGCCCTCATGACCTCCCCATACTCCCGATAAGCGGTAAACTAATGGTTGGGCTAGGTTCGATGTACGTGCAACATATTCAATCGAGAAGTCGTTAAGATAAAATGCGTATGTTAATACGGCGTATGATGCCGCAACTAGTAACCATTGAGTATAGGCAGCTGAACGACCGAACATCATCCAGCTTTGACGCTTTCGAACGGTACCGGCTAAGGGCAAGATACTTTGAACGATAGAAACACAAAGTGCCAAGATTAAGCAAAAATTTCCGATTTCTCCTAACATAATCTTAGGCCTCCTTAATACTTAACAGGGCCATCGGCGTCGTCACATTTATTAGCTTGTTGTAGCATGATTGCGTCTGCTGCTTCATTGGGAACATAGTTTTCATCGTGCTTGGCTAGAACCTGTGCTGCGATTAGCATTGTTTTCGAATCGGCGAGTTGGTCGTCAAATTTGCCAATCGTTACGATAGCTTGGCCCTCTCTAAAAAGGTCGGGCAGTATCCCTGTATACTGAACAGTAACGTTGTTTTCACAATCAGTCAGGTCAAACCGCTGAGTTACACCATCTTCAAGGCGAATAACGCTTCCTTTACGAACGATGCCCGCCAATTTATAGTTTTGCAAAGCTTCGAAGCCTTCGGTTTTTATTTGAGTAGGTGTTTTGAAATACTCAAAACTGCTTTGCATAGCCATAACCGCGAAGAACGTCGCTACGCAGACTCCAGCGATAATGAGTGAAACAACAGCGAATCGCTTTTTCTGACTAGGGCTCATTTGGTTTTAAAACTCGTTTTTATAAATAATGTTGATGACGTGACGTATCACTATGTTTGCGTATTGGGTGAGCGTGTGCCTTGAGTTTGCCGTTGCTCTCGGCTAATTTGACGTTGTATTTTTGCTCTGATTTTAGCACTACGTCGTTTAGGTATAATAACGAATAGAAACAATACCAGTAGAGTTAGTCCCCAAGATGTCCAAACCTCGAAAGCGTAACCACCCATATGAAAAAACTCTGACCAATTCATGATTTAATAAATTCGCTAATAATGAAAACTTGCTGGGCGTTCAAGGTTTTACATTTAGTGTTCAAGGTTGCTCTCCACTAATGATTTCTCTAACCCAACGGCTTTTATGTTCGTTTTCTAATACACGATTTTGCATACTAAGAAATAGTGCATAACCGTAAAAGAACATGAAACCGATTGCCATAAAGGCGAGAGGTAACAACATTTCTGGGGGCATTTTGGGCCCGCCATCGGCAAAAACGGTTGCTCCTTGATGGAGGCTGCTCCACCATTCTACTGAATAATGGATTATCGGCACGATAACCACGCCAACAACGGCGAGCAGAGCGGTCGCTTTTTCAGCAGTTTTACGTTCTTCGAACGCGTAGTAGACAGCCATAATTCCGAAGTAAAGAAACAGTAAAATTAATTCTGATGTAAGTCGAGCGTCCCATACCCAATAGGTCCCCCAAATTGGCTTGCCCCAAATTGAGCCAGTGAGTAATGCAAGCGCGGTAAACGCAGCACCAATCGGTGCAGAGCAAATGGTTACTACGAATGCCATTTTAATACGCCAAATTAAGCCGATTGCCCCTGCGGTAGCCATGACCACATATACAAAGAGTGACATCCAAGCAACGGGTACGTGTACGAAGAGAATCCTAAAGCTATCGCCTTGTTGATAGTCGGCGGGCGCAACGAATAGGCCGAAGTAGGTGCCTATTAAGCTCAATATAAAGAATAGGCAGCCAAATACGGGAGTCGTGTAGCGGCTGATCGTATAAAACTCTCGTGGTGACCCTAAGCGGTGGTAGGTGTTGGATAAGAAATTCCAAATTACAGCAATCGGATTCACGTGATTTTAGTCGATGGTTGAGTTAATTTATGGTGACTCGCAAAGCGCCCGAAATTGCAAATGGCGCTAGAGTGATCGATAAAGCTAAGATTGCTGCCAAAGCATAAAGTTGGCTAGTGACTTCTAAGCCTTGAGCTACTTGGGTTAACATTCCAGCTCCAAATATCAAAATGGGGATATAAAGAGGTAAAATAACAATGGCGATTAGTACTCCGCCACGCCGTAAGGTTACGGTGAGCGCCGCGCCGATTGCACCAATGAGAGTCAAACTAGGCGTGCCCAATAAAAGCCCTATGAATAATACCCAAATTTGGTCGTTTGGTATATTAAAAGTAATACACAATATAGGCGAAAATAAAGTCAGAATTAAACCAGTTGCTGTCCAATGAGCGAGTGATTTACCTAACATCGCAAGAGATAAGGAACGCGGGTGTATTAGCATTTGTTCCAACATGCCATCTTGGTAATCTGAGTGGAACATGCTTTCGAGGCTTAACATAGTTGCTAATACCGCTGACACCCAGATTACCCCTCCGCCTATGCGCTGCAATAAAACCTCTTCGGCAGGCAAACTGAACGGAAAGAGAAGGGCGATAATAATGAAAAATACTAACGGTTGAATTAACGAACTGGTATTTCGAAACATCAATTGCCATTCACGTAGGAAATATAGAACTAGCGTGTTTGTTAGAGCAACATTAGATGAATCTTTGCTCATATGTACCCCAATTTGAGTTCGCTACGATACTGATTCAACGGGCTATCAACTAAACTCTGGTGGTGAGTCATAATGATAAGCCCGCTGCGTTTAAGGTGATTAACGCATAGTGATTCAATTAACTCTCGCCCCTCAGCATCGATACCAGTAAAGGGTTCGTCTA
>CAZFVP010000030.1:15324-18138 GCA_964522345.1 uncultured Gammaproteobacteria bacterium
CTTTGTCTGAAAAACGTTGGGTTATTTAAGATATCGGCGCCACGCCATTTAATAACCCCATCTTCAGGGGTGTTCAAACCACACAGTAAACGTAAAAGGCTAGTTTTCCCACAACCGTTAGGGCCAGTTACATGCAGGCACTGACCTTCATTGAGTTCAAAGTTGACACTTTCGAACAGCCGGTTGTCTCCGCGTGTACAGGATAAATTGTTAGCCGTAATGACTGTTGAGCTAAGCATTTGCGTAGTTTAAATCTGGTTTTGCAAAGAACGGAGTTTAGCAATACCATGTTGTGCTTGCACCCGTTAAATCAGTGGCTTTTATGGCTCTTTGTTTAACGGTGACGGTTTATTATTAATTACTGTGAATATAGAGGGTAAATGAATGGGTTTTGATCAATTTAAAATCACTGGTGGAAACGTCAATTTGACTGACTATGACACTGAGTTTGATGGTGGTAAGTCGGGCTCCAGTTTAAAGAAGTTGCGAGAAAAGCTTTGGAGTGATGTCGCCGAATTACAAGAAAAGCTTTATGCTGAAAATAAACAATCACTATTAATCGTTCTGCAAGCAATGGACGCTGCGGGCAAAGACAGTACAATTGCCAAGCTAACACGCAATTTAAATGCTCAAGGCTGTCATATTCATAGTTTTAAAAAGCCATCTAAACGCGAGCTGGCGCATGACTTCCTTTGGCGAGTTCATGCCGCTGCTCCGGCAACAGGAGAGATTACAATTTTTAATCGCTCTCACTACGAAGATGTTTTAGTGGTAAAGGTTCATGGCTGGGTGAGTGATGAAAAACTCGAGCGTCGTTATCA
Source organism: uncultured Gammaproteobacteria bacterium (assembly GCA_964522345.1). Taxonomy (GTDB): domain Bacteria; phylum Pseudomonadota; class Gammaproteobacteria; order Arenicellales; family Arenicellaceae; genus Arenicella. The sequence goes on from CAZFVP010000030.1 coordinate 16,146, forward strand.
GCATATTAATAACTTTGAGGCATTATTGGCTGATAGAGGAACCAAAGTGATTAAATTTATGCTTAATATTTCACAGGATTATCAATTAAGCAGGTTTAAAAGGAGGCTAGACATCCCCGGCAAAAACTGGAAGTTTAATCCTGGAGATTTGGATGAGCGTAAGCTTTGGGGAGATTATATGGCTGCATTTGAAACGGCGATGGAGAACTGCTCGAGCGATGTTTCGCCTTGGTATGTTGTGCCAGCTGAAAATAGAAACTTTCGAGATGTGATGATTGCATCAGTTATCAAAGATACCTTGATAGCAATGCAACCTGAGTATCCAGCACCAGAGTTTGATGAAACGATTTACACCTCGAACTCTATCTCATAAAACAAATAGTTACCCAAGGTCAGATCGTTATAAGGTAGCTTAATTCACTCCCATCGTCTTAAGATTTCGCTGAGCAATGCTGTCACCTTGCTTTGCGGCTCGTTGAAACCACTCAATAGCCGTGCGTCGACTACTCGCAACACCTCGGCCTCGCGCATACATTGCTCCTAAGCTAGTTTGCGCTCCCGGGAAGCCCTGTTCTGCCGCGGAGCGGTACCAGAAAACTGCATCGGTATAGTCTCGAGACAATACTAAACCGTCTTCATATAAGCTGCCTAAGTTGAACTGAGCCCATGGTCGACCATCTTCAGCAAATTTTTGTATCGCAGGTAGAGCCGTTCGGATAATGCTATCCGCAGTTGCTCTATCACGTTTGAAACCCCGTCCTAGAAAATACATATATGCGATTTTAAATTGTGCACGTGCAATGCCTTTATCTGCTAAAGGCTGTAATAACGCTGATGCGGTTTCATATTCACCTTCATAATACGCCTCAAGCCCTTGTTTTAAATACTGTTTATCAAATGCTTCCTGCTCAAACGTTTGTTGTATTGGTGTGCGCGTATTCGTTGCGTTAGCTATCTCGGTATTACTGTTCTCGGCTTGCTGTTGAGTGCTTTCAGATGTGCTATCCAATAGTTGTGCATTGAACGTGCTGAGTTGTTGCTGTTGGGCGGCAAGTGCTTTTTCTACTAATGGTTTAGCACGAGCGATCATTGCTTCAACTAGTGCAATTGATGAATGGTTAGGGTCAATAATACTCACTGTAGCTAAGTGTGCCGACGCAGTTTGGAACTGACCGCTGAGCGCAGCATCGTTTGCTTGTTGGATAAACGAATCAGAGATATTTTGAATACCCAATTTTGCCGCTTGATTACTATCATCTAACAACAATGCTTGTTGATAAAAATAGAGTGCATTTTCTTTAGCTGGCAAGATTAAGGCGCCTTTGTCAAAGGTAGATTTAGCATTATCTAATAAAATCAATACTCTACGTTGAGTTTTCCAGCCGGCATACGCTGATTCGAGCTCAATGTATTCGTCTGAGCCTTGCTGAACAATAGCCAGTTTACTCAAAGCATTTTCGACCACGGCCTTATTGTTTTGTTCTAACGCACTGTGACCGCGTGCCAAAAAATGATTTGCGATGAAATCTAAACCTTGCCTGGCTTCAACATTCCTTTGGCTGATTTCCAAAATAGATTTATATGTTTCAGTCGCGTTCTGTCCAGCTGGTTGAGTGTATTTTCCGTCATCGATTTCAGATTGTGCCCTAGCTAAAAGAGAACGAACTTTTAAATCATGTTGATCTTGCTTTCGGTAACTACTAGCTCGTATCAGGTCGTCGTCTCGACTAAACGGTAACGACGAGCTTGATTCGCTTTCGAGAAAGTCAGTCTGTTCGTCTTCAGATAGGTCAGTTTCCCCCAATTGTGGAGCCGAGATCGTACCCTTACCTACAACTTCTTGGGTTGAGATATTGTCTTGCGGCCAGAAAAATGCCGCCAAAATCATTAATATAATTCCGCAAGCAACCCAATTTACCACGCTTACATCGCTGTAACGGCTGAACAAACCGAATTTGGGACGGCTCGTTACGCCGGTTAGATCTCCACCGAG
>CAZFVP010000031.1:0-7492 GCA_964522345.1 uncultured Gammaproteobacteria bacterium
TGAAAGCGGAGACTTTAGGTTTCTCTTTTCTAGCCTCGGGAGGGCGAACGGTAAAGCCCGATATGCCGACAATACGATCTTGTTCACCGAGGAGGTAGAGAGTTTCGACCGTTTCTTCGGTCATGCAGATAATTCGTTTTGGCCAGTTCATGAAAGTTCAGCTTGTCGGTTTGTTCGATTCTTGAGCTTACTTGAATCTCCGTTTGAGGGTGTAGAGAATTGGCGCCGTCGGTTTTGGTGAAACCGCTAAGTGAGTGTCAATAACCCAGTTATTGTCTAAGCTTTGGAACCATTTTCGGATAGCCTGAGTTTCAAGTGAGCCTGCTGGGTGGCCGGGGTAACACATTAATGATATTAAGCCGGTTTCACTCAGAAGTTTCGTCGCTGATGTTAGCGCAGCGATACTATTGTTGGCATTAGTTGTTAAGTTCTTATCACCATTTGGTAAATAGCCGAAATTAAACATTGCACAGTCTATTGCTGTATCCACATAGCAATCTAGTGATTCGTGTCCAGCCAAAATTAGTTCAACGTTGTTGAGTTCAGCTTGTTTAATTCTTATTTGGCTAGCTTGTATCGCGATTTCTTGTACATCAAAACCAATAACCTTAGAAAACCCGAGCTCGGCTAAAAACTGTGTGTCGTAGCCGTTTCCACAAGTTGCATCTATGGCTAGGCGTTTTTCTTTATCTAAGAAATGGTTTTGAACCAATTGGTGCGCGTCGTCGGTTAAAGCCATTTATCTAACGCCTCGGGAATTGGGGATAGGTCTAGTAGATGATCACACAAAAGGTTGGCGTGCGCGGGAATAGTTAGGCACCCTTTACTACCGAAACCGTTAAAACAATAGGCATTTTTTTGAGATTTAATGCTACCAACAAATGCATGTCTATGCGTTGTGGTCGGGCGAATTCCAACTTCATGGTTTACTACTCGGGCCTCTAAACCAGTCTGGTTTTCTAAGCTATTGATTAACTTATCACTGACATCCTTTGAGGGAGATAGTTCGATGTCCTGCCAAGCATAATTTGACCCTAGCTTTGCAGTTGTACCATTGTGAGGGGTAAGCCAATTCCCCCAACTTAACATTGGGTAGTTGTTTGCTGGTTTTTCAATGGTTAATATTTCACCCTTTGCTAATTTGAATGGTAGATTTTTGAGCCACGGGTTGTTTATCGCTTGATATCCCTCGCAGAAAATTACGCGACTCGCGGTTATTCCCTCATATTCAACTTTGTTATTCTCAAAGTTGAATTTCGAGTAATCGGTCAGCGAATTTTGATACCAACCTTGATTCTTTAGCCACGCTTTTATTTCGCGCAGCAATAATTTGGTGTCAACAATCGAGGTTTGTTTTATCGTGACCGTTCCATATTCGGTATTACCAAATAGGTTTGGCTTAGAATTTACTTCTAAGAATTCTTTGTAATCATCCTGTTGTAATCGTTTGTTCAAATAGCTTGCCTGACCGGGGTTTTTAATAAGTCGAGATTGGTCTACGCTGGAGATGATTTTGGTTGAAAGTGATGCCTCAATATTGGCATAAAGCGTATTTGCTTGAGAAAGGTAATCGACGAAGCCATCAGTTAAGTTGAGTCTATGACCAGTGATAGGGTTGATAATGCCGGCGGCAACTTTACTAGCGCTACCCATATGGGCATTGTCAAGGACCATAACACATCGCCCTCGCGTAATAAGTTCAAAGGCGAGAATAGACCCTGCGAGGCCTTGTCCAACTATCAGGAAGTCAACTTGTGAGGCAGGCATAGCAAAGTTTATCTTGGGTTTGTGTTACTCTTTTTGGTCTATAGAATAATTATATCAAAGCATACACATTAATTAGTGGGAACACGCTTACTATGGCAAAACACCTAATTACTAAACGACGCTTTTTACCGTATTTTTGTACCCAGTTCTTGAGTGCATTTAACGATAATGTTTATCGTTATGCCTTCGCGATTTTAATTACCTATTTTCTTCCAGCGGAAGATCGTGTGTTGTACTTAAATTTGGCTTTAGTAGCGTTTATTTTGCCATTTTTTTTCTTAGGAGCAATTACTGGGCAATTAGCTGACAAATACGAGAAAGCATGGTTAATACGCCAAATAAAGCTCGCTGAAATTATAATAATGCTTTGTGGCTGTGTGGCCTTATATTTTAAAAATGTGCCAGGCATGCTCGCAATTTTATTTGCACTAGGTTCTCAGTCAGCCTTTTTTGGGCCGATTAAATACAGCATATTGCCTCAACACGTAAAGCCAAATGAAATTCTTAGCGCAAATGGTTACGTTGAAGCAGGAACTTTTATCGCAATTTTGTTAGGACAAGTGCTTGGAGTTGCGCTAAGCGAAGAAGAGTCTTATCTGCCTATTTTGATGACAGCGTTAGTTGGCTTCGCAGCGCTGGGCTGGCTGTGCGCTAGAATGATCCCACATGCGCCAGCCGCGTCGCCAGATCTCAAATTGTCGTTTAATATTTTCACAAAAACTGCAGAAATCATACGAATGGCGCGCGAAGATCATGGCGTGTTTCAGTCAATTTTAGCTAATTCTTGGTTCTGGTTTATCGGAGCATTAATGCTGACGCTATTTCCAGACTTCGCCGTTAACGTGATCAATGGCAACCCGAAAGCCGCTATTGTATTGCTAACCACGTTTACCATTGGCATCGCCATAGGCTCGTTGGCGTGTTCGGTATTTTCTGCTGGTCGAGTAGAGCTGGGCTTGGTGCCAATCGGAGCGTTGGGAATCAGTCTATTTACTTGGAATCTAGGGTCAGCGGTTATTCCTCCTAGTGATCAAGTGAGAGACGTAGCACAAATGCTAGCGACACCGGGAGTGCTCGGAGCCTTAGCAAACTTGGCGATGATTACTTTTTTTGCGGGCTTATTTATTGTGCCGCTCTACACGTATATGCAAACCAATAGTGCCGAATCTAAGCGCTCAAGAATTATCGCGGTTAACAATATTATTAACTCACTGTTTATGGTGTTTGCCGGAATCTTTGGTATCGTACTTGATATGCTCGGCTTTGGCGTGATGGAGATTTTTAAAATCTTGGCAGTGCTTAATTTAATCGTTGCTCTTTATATTTTGTCACAAATTCCCGAGTATTTTTTGCGCCTCGTAAGCTGGTTACTCGTGCATTCTGTTTATCGTATTACAAAAGAAGATTTAGATAAAATACCTGAGACAGGCCCAGCGCTACTTGTTTGTAATCACGTTAGCTTTTTTGACCCACCGATTCTACTGGGCATTTTACCGCGGCCAGCTCGCTTTGTTATGTGGTATGGGTTTTATGAACTGCCGGTTGTTGGTCGGCTTTTTAGGTGGCTAAAGACAATTCCTATCGGCAGTCGTAGAGAGCGCCCAGAATTGGTTGAGCAAGCTTTTAACACCATTGCTCAAGAGCTCGAAGAGGGCCGCTTAGTGGTTGTTTTTCCTGAAGGTTCGATTACTCGAGATGGTGAAATGAATAAATTTCAGCCCGGTATTGATGACATAATCAAGCGCACTCCAGTGCCTGTTATACCGCTAGCTTTAAGGGGTATGTGGGGCACCTGGTCGAGCCGAAAACGTGGGTCGGCGTTTAAAGGTCTCCCTACAAGTTTTATGAAAAGGCTCACTGTCGTTGCCGGTGATCCGGTTGCACCAGAAGAAGCCACGCGTTTGATAATGTACGATAAAGTAACGGCCTTGCGAGGCGACGAAAAATAGAACTTGGAGAACTGAGTGACCGATTTAAAGCGTTGCGGTTGGTGTTCGAATGATGAGCTATATCAGCAATACCATGACCAAGAATGGGGTGTGCCTGTTTATGATGACAGGCAACTTTTTGAAATGCTTAATCTTGAGGGCGCTCAAGCCGGGTTGAGCTGGATTACAGTGCTCAAGAAAAGAGAACATTATCGTAAAGTGTTTGACGGTTTTAACCCTAAAAAAATAGCCAAATACGATCAAGCTAAACGTGATGAGTTGCTCAGTGATGCCGGAATAATTCGTAACAAGCTTAAAGTAAACGCGTTTATTGTAAACGCGCAACTATACTTAGACATGCAAGCTGATTCGTCTAGCCCGAATTTTTCGGAATATTTGTGGTCGTTTGTTGGCGGTAAGCCGATTGTAAATGCTCGCAAGTCCCTTTCTGACGTACCCGTAACTACGGCTGAATCAGATGCGATGAGCAAATCTTTAAAAAAGTTAGGCTTTAAATTTATTGGTAGCACTATTTGTTACGCGTTTATGCAAGCGACCGGAATGGTTAACGACCATACTGTCGATTGCGCATTTTACCACGGACCGAAAAAGAGCAAATAATCAAGAGGCTCTTTGGGTTAAAGCCAGCCATTCTCGCGAGCAATTCTAGATGCCTCAATACGGTTGCTAGCGCCGAGTTTATGCGTGGCCTCAGCGAGATAATTTCTAACAGTGCCTGCGGATAAATGCAGTAGGCCAGCGATTTCTTTATTTGTTTTGCCTTTTTCTGCGAGCCGAAGAATAGCTCTTTCGCGGCTACTTAATGGATCTGGTGATGCCCATGCAGCTTCGGCAAGCCCTTGCTCGATAACCAATTCGCCAGCGGCAACTTTTCTGAGTGATTGGGCGAGTGTTTCACTAGGGGCGTCTTTAAGCACATAGCCGTTTACTCCTGCGGCCCTTGCTCGTTCTAGGTATCCTGGGCGAGCGAAAGTGGTGATTACCATTACCTTAGTAGAGATGTTCTTATCTCTTAACTTTATTGCCACTTCAATGCCCGAGGCTCCGGGCATTTCGATATCAGTAAGCAGTACGTCGGGTTTGTAACGTTCTACCATCTCTATGGCATCAAGGCCATCGCAGGCTTGCGCTACCACCTCGACATCTTCTTCAAGTGACAATAATGTCGCAATGGCGCCTCGCAATAAGGATTGGTCTTCGGCGATTACGATTCGTATCATTAGTGCGTACTCCAGTTCGGTACTTGTATCGACATTTTTAAGCCGGGTGTTTGCTCGATTTTGATTATGCCCCCAATTTCATCGACTCGTTTTCGCAAGCCTTTTAAACCCGAACCTTCTGTCAAAGTGTCGTTGTCGCCATCATCTTCGATAATAACTGTGAGAAAAGTTTCGTCGTTAATTACCTCAAAACGGGCACGTTTAGCTTGTGAGTGGCGCGCTATATTGGTCATGGCCTCGCGCACCGCTAGGCCTAATACTTGGTCAACTTCCGGTTTAAGATTCGGCACGTTGCCACTTAGGCTGAGTTTGATATTAGCTGACGCTAGTATCTGCGTTGCTCGCTTTAGTTCGGCATTAATTGTAGTTCTATTCATACCGGCCACCGCTTCGCGCACGTCCTTGAGTGCGCCTCGAGCGGCGTCTCGAATTTCATTCAATTCTTGTTTAGCTTGCTTGGGTTTAGAGTCGAACAATTTAGTTGCAACATCTGACTTCAACGCAACCATTGTCAGAGTTTGACCGAGTAGATCATGTAAGTCTTGCGCGATGCGCTCTCGCTCACCAACCGCGGCTAAATGTTGGTCTAGTTCTCGAGTTCGTTGTAATTGCTGAGTTTGTTCTATTCGCCCTGCAGCAGAAATGGTTGCGATGGTTACCATCAAGCCCATAAAAAGCGGGAAGAAGAAGTCCCACCAATCCTGTTGAGTTAGCAATGCGAATATACTATAGATAATGCTTAATACGATTACCGTGATCCATGCTGTTCGCTCCGGGCGAAGGTAGCCAGCTTGGACCATGGCATATATATGAAATACTCCGTGCGACCCAAAAAATGGAGATACGGCAAAGCCGACTAAGGACATGGCAGCAACGTGTGGCAAGCTCTTAATGCCCGTTTGTTTGAAGCCGTGAAAGTAGATTGGGATAAACACGGCAATTGCAACGCATGCAGCAATAACATCGTGCATTGTTGGTGCTTTGAAAAGCCAAGGGAAAAAATAGAACGCTAGATAAGCAAGATAGAACTCCGGTCGTTCACCGATGGGCGTTTGCGATTCATTACTGCTTGTCGGTTTAGGCGTTGTTTGCTTGAAGTATTTCATTTATGGAATGAGCTTAACATCATCGAGTTGATACTTAAATTCTCCAATGCTTGGTCCAGAGACAATTGCAATTCCGATAAAGTTATTTATGTCTAAACCAATGAACTTATCGAGATCTAAACGCACTTCACGCCATTGATCACTTACGCTGAATGTTTGTGAAGGAGGTGCGCCTGCGGTAGAGGTGTCAAACATCATCGCGCGATACTGGCCTTCTGAGCCGCGAATTTTAAACCTTACTTGGCGAAATTTACTGATATTACTGGCCTGATCACTGAAGCCGCTTGCGCCGGCCCATGGGAACATAAAGCCGGTACCGATTACCGTATCTACATTCAAGATTTTATCTTCTAGGTAGATGTTTGCTTGTGATGTGCCGTTAGCCATTGCATCGTCAGTTTTCGACCATGTGATACCGATATCTGTGTTTAGCCCCTGACTAAATTGACTTAAGCTCGGGTTCAAAATAGTGGCAGAACTAGATGCCAGTGTCGCTGCTGTTCTATTAACCAATTTGCCATTTTTATAAATTGCATCGATCTCGCGACTCGAAACGATGTTCTTGAGTTCATTTGAATTTAAGATTAGAAAGTCAGCTTTTGCGCCTTTTTGGATTGCGCCACGGTCTTTTAAGTCAAATAAGTTGGCGGCTTCAATTGTTGCCGCACGAAGGGAATCTATCGTGCTTAATCCAGCAAGTTCAAGTAATTCCATCTCTTGGTGCAAGGATGCTCCGTAGCTTGTTCCTGGATTTGGGGCGTCTGAGCCAGCTAATATAGGAACTCCGGCTTGATACAATAATCTAGTATTTTCCAAGGCGATTTTAAAATCAAATCCTGGGATCACGTGTTCGCCAAAGTCATTGTTAAGGTGTTGCTTCTGACCGGGCATTAGGAACGGCGCAATCGCAGGATTAAGCGCTAAGTCAGAGCCGTAGGACTTACCCGTAGCCGATGCGATAACTGACAAAGTCGGGATTATAAATATACCCTTTACTTTGGCCTGTTGTATAAAATTTGAATCAGCGATTTCGTCAGCGAAGATATGCACAAACCCATCGATGCCTTCTTCGAGTAACTCATTCGCGGCTTTTAAACTAGAAATATGAGCTACAACTTTCAAGTTCTTCTTATGAGCTCGCTTTACAATGTTGGCCGCTGTGGAACGATCTAAGCTTTTGAAGTAATTCGAATATGGCATATAGACGAGCTTAATGAAATCAGAGCCTTCTTGTATTCGACTATCAAGCCATTGATCAATATTGGTCGAACTATCGATAGTCTCGATTTCAACACCAAATTGCGTGCCATGACCGCCCTCTGCGGTTGCTAAGACGCCGGCACTAAATAGATCTGCCTTAGAGTTTTGCTCAATATCATTTCGTTGTTCAATTGCTGCGGGTAATAACGGAGGTGGAGAAAACATATCAATTTGTGTGGTTACGCCAAAG
>CAZFVP010000031.1:7592-17996 GCA_964522345.1 uncultured Gammaproteobacteria bacterium
TGCGGGTAATAACGGAGGTGGAGAAAACATATCAATTTGTGTGGTTACGCCAAAGTTTAACGCTGACGCCAAAGCGTCGCCGAATGTATGCGTATGCGTGTCGATTAAGCCCGGAATAACAACTCTGCCGTTACCGTTAATTATTAGCTGCCCATTTACTTGAATATTATTTGCAACGTTCTGAATTATTCCATCTTGGACTTCTATATCACGCGGGCCATCAAATTTTGTTCCATCAAAAACGGTGACATTGGTGATCAGCAAAGAGGTGTTTAAGTGTATTGCATTACTAGTTTTCTTGGTTGGCGTAGGTAGCGAAAGTAATACTGCCGAAACCACAAAGATGGTCGATATTAGACTTATGTAAAACGTTTTTCTTAGCATCGAAATTTCCTTTTTATATTGTTTAGTGAATTAAGATCTTTGCTGACGTGACCAAGACCAAAGCGCAAATGAGAGAAATGTTAGGCTCATCACCGATACCCAAAGCAAGTTGTTTGTACTCGATTGCAGGTTTGATTTACCTACTACCGCGAGCGCCATTTCGGCCATATGAAATGACGGTGTAACAGCTGCGATACTTTGCATAATGCTAGGAAATAAAAATACGGGAAACCATAAGCCTCCGAGAATGGCTAAGCCTAAAAATAAAATGTTTGAGATTGCAACTGCTCCACCAGATGAAAGTCGTAAGCCGAGACAGAGGCCGATTAGAACAAATGGAATGGTCGCGCTTAGGTGAACTAAAAATAGGGAAATCCAAGTTTCACGAGTTAGTTCAACACCCCCTACAAAGCCGGCGATTAAGTAGATTGGCATCAACGCGGTTGCAGTAAATAACAAGGTCGTGATGAGCTTCGCGCTGATATAGCTATAGGCAGGAGCGGGGGCAGCACGTTTAAGTTCTAGCCAGCCGCGGTCGCGCTCATTGGCGACACCAACACCGAAGCCAAATATAGATGGCCCCATTACTGCGAAGACGCCGTAAGTCGCTAATAGGTAGATCGCACTATTTCCGGTTTTGTCGAGCATCACGCCAAATATTGCGTAAAATGCACAAGGCATTAATAGAGTCGGTAAGATAAATTCAGGCGCTCTAAGTGCCTTAAGGAGTTCGGCTCCTGTTTCATTGATTAATGCATTCATACTTTTTCTCCTTCGTTCGCAGTTTTTCGGTTCAGTTGAACGAATGCATCCTCGAGACTTGATTTACTGACCGTCAAGTTGCTCAATTTTGGGTCAAGCATGAATAACTCTTGTAAGCACGCGGTGGCATCTGATGCCGATATTCGTAGGTTATTGCCAAGTTGTTCAACTGAACGAACGTGTTTAAGCCTCGTCACTTCGTTTTGATCAAGCTTGGTCTGACAGTGAATAATTGCTCCGCTCGCGGCTTCTCGAATGTTAGCGGTCGTGTCGTTAGCGATTACTTTACCGTGACTCATAACAATGGTGTGATCGGCTAAGTAGTCCGCTTCTTCTAGATAGTGCGTTGTGAGTATCACCGCGGTACCGCCCTTAGCGAGATCAATAATGGTGTTCCAGACGACTTTGCGTGCGTCAATATCTAAGCCAGTTGTTGGCTCATCAAGAAATACGATTTTTGGCTTGCCTAAAATCGCAAGTGCAAATTGCACACGCCTTTTTTGCCCGCCCGAAAGTTTTTTATATCGCTGATCAATAAAGCTAGCCAAGTTACACCGTTGGATTACCTCATCGATAGCCAAAGGAGATTGGTAGTAGCTTCGAAATAGCTGAATTTGTTCTCGCGCAGTTAATAGGTCAGGCAAGCTAGAATCTTGCAGCATCACACCTACTAGTTGTTTAGTCTTTGAGTCGCCTGGTGACAGCTCAAATAGACTAATCGCTCCTGAGCTTGGTTTTATCAGGCCTAGTGCGCAGTTGATTAAGGTGGTTTTGCCAGCACCGTTTGCGCCGAGCAATGCTGTGACACCGTTGCAAGGAATCGATAAACTAACCTTATCTAAGGCTATGTTGCTGCCGAAGCGATGAGTCAGTTGTTTAGTTTTAAGTGATGGGTTCATAGGGCCTCGTTGATTACAAGGCCACTTTACGTCGTTATAACATTAGTGACTATTGACGCCTATCACCAATTCAAGGTGACATTTGTCATGCCTCTAAATTTTGATAGCATCGTAACCGCCGCTCTTGCAGGCTTGCAAAATCTCGGCGCATACGTACTCGAGTTCTTTTGGTTCTGTACCTTTAACCACAAAAATTACTCGATAGTCGCTAATCGTTGAATCTTTGTCCTGTGGGTAGCTGCCAATATCGATGTCAGGGTGTTGGTTTTGAATGGCTTCTAAGTCGGCGGCAATTTCTCCTTCACCTACATTGGCGTGCACATAAGCATTATGAATAGCGAGGCCGGTTTTTAGATGATTAATAATTCCGCCTAACATGATTTTCATAATTCTGGGCACACCTGCCATGACAAATACATTCTCAATTCTGTACCCTGGAATAATAGAGCTGTCTGCACTTATCATCTCGGCACCTTCTGGTGCATGCGCCATTCTTTGGGCCGCAGGCGTAAATTCCACGCCCTTGCTGTCTAGGTATGACTGAATTGTGTCGAAAACGTCTTGAACAACAACATTTTTCACGTTGAATGCAGCAGCAATTGAGTCAGATGTAATGTCGTCGTGTGTTGGGCCAATTCCGCCAGTGGTAAATACGTAGTCGTGTTTGGCTCGTAGTGTATTTACAGCTTCAATAATTTCGTTCTCTATGTCGGGGATAATTCGTGTTTCGCGAACACGTATTCCGCGAACTTCTAAAGTTTTGGCGATATGGGCTAGATTCTTATCTTCGATGCTGCCAGAAAGAAGCTCGTTGCCGATTAAAATGACTGCAGCCGATAGAGTGTTTTTCATAGAGTAGTTTTATGAGAGCGTGTCGTTATAGTGAGTTTAGCGGGAATAAGTGACGATTATCAGAATGTTAGCGATTCATTTTTAAGCGCTGCTTAGATAGCCAAAATTTGCTTTGCCGTCAGCGATGTTGTTTTAGCAACCGTTTTTAAAGAGCAGCCTTTAATTGAGGCAACGGCCTGTTGAACAAATGGTAAGTATTCGGGGCTGTTGCGTTGCCCCTTATGCTCAGACACGGTCATATCTGGTGCATCAGTTTCAAGTACCATTGCTTCTAATGGTATTGCCTCAGCTAGTGCGCGTAATTTAGTCGATCTTTCAAAGGTAAGCATCCCTCCAAAACCAAGTGCGAAGCCAAGTTCTATGTATTTATGAGCTTGTTGAATACTGCCATTGAATGCGTGAATAATGCCTCCGTTAACTTTTGTTTCGCTGAGCAGCCTTAGGCATTCATCGTGTGCTTTGCGGTTGTGAATAATAACGGGTAAATCGTTCTGTTTTGCTATAATCAATTGTTTAGTGAAGAACACTAATTGTTTTTCTTTAAGATTTTCACTGATTAAGTGCTTTTCAAAGAAGTCGAGACCAATTTCACCGACTGCTTTGGGAGCGTGTTGTTGGATGAGCGAATCGAGTTCAATAAGGTCTTGCGGTTGATGCGCATCTATAAACACAGGGTGAAGACCAAGTGTTAGAGTTAGGTTTGGGTAGTGATTACATGTATCGATGGTACGTTTAAATGTTGCTGCTGTGACCGACGGCACAACAATTTGTTCTACACCGTTCTCGCGGCAACGAGACAGCACCGAGTCGCGATCGTGGTCGAATTCTTGAAAATCTAAATGGCAATGCGTATCAATCATCTCTTAAGTCTACACTTGATTTTAAATGTCTCAATCAGAACTTGAACCAACATTAGTGAATTTAACGCGACGCTTTGGCGGTATTGCTAGATTGTACGGTGACCAGGGCCTAATGCGTTTGTCGCAAGCGAAGGTATGCGTTATTGGTATTGGTGGCGTAGGCTCTTGGGTAGCTGAGAGTTTAGCGCGCAGTGCGGTAGGGTCAATTACATTAATCGATTTAGATATCGTGTCAGAATCGAATATCAACCGCCAGTTAGTGGCCACCAGTGATAACATTGGGCGCGATAAAGTTCTGGTAATGAAGGATCGAATTGCGCAGATCAACCCCAGTTGTAAGGTGCTGGCTGTTGATGAATTTATCAGTCGCGATAATTTAAATGAGCTTATAAAGCCTGAGTTCGATTATGTAGTTGATTGCATCGACGATTTTCGAACTAAAGCTGCGTTGATTAATCATTGCCGCAAACGCAAAATTAAAATACTTACCTTGGGGGGTGCTGGTGGGCAGTGTGATCCGCTTAAGGTTAAGCAGGTTGATTTAAGCCGAACCCAACAGGATGTCTTACTCGCAAGAACACGCAAACTCTTGCGACAAGATTACGGCTTTTCACGGAACTTAAAACGCAGCTTTGGAGTGCCATGCGTGTATTCCGATGAGCAATTGGTTTACCCTGACGGAAGCGGCGGCGTGACACAGCAGCGGCCCGCGAGTGACCCTGAATCAGAGCGTAGCAATGCGCTTAATTGCGCTGGCGGAATGGGCTCGATAACACACGTAACTGGCACCTTTGCATTCGTTGCCTCAGGCTTTGTAATTACGCAAATTGCCAACGGCGAGCCTTAACACAAACATCGCGGCTAAATACACCGAGTACAGTTCTTTATGTTAGCAAAACAACTAAAATCACAGCACACTGAGGTCGTATTAGCGACCTTGAATGCACGTTATATTCATAGTGCATTCGGCTTGCGCTACCTCAAGGCGAATCTGGGAGAATTTGAAAATCTCTGTGAGATTCAAGAGTTTACACTCGAATCGCGACCCGAAGACGTGGTTGAGCAACTTCTCAATAGCTCACCTAAGGTTGTTGGTTTTGGTGTTTATATTTGGAATGCTGTTCAGACAGAGCGAGTTGTTGCCCTACTTAAGGCAGTTGCGCCTGAGGTAATCGTGGTGTTAGGTGGTCCAGAAGTAAGTTACGAGAACGAAGATCAGGCGATTGTCGCAATGAGTGACTATGTGATCACAGGTTGGGGTGAGACGAGCTTTCGTGAGCTGCTAGCCGAGTTGCTTAATGATTCATTGCCGGATGAAAAGGTGATTACTGGCAAGCAAGCGAAACTAGAGCACATTGGCATGCCATATCATCTGTATACCGATGATGATATTAAAAACAGAGTGTTGTATGTCGAAGCATCTCGCGGCTGTCCGTTCAAATGTGAGTTTTGCTTATCGGCTTTAGATAAAACGGCTTGGCCATTCGACTTGGACGTATTTTTAGCGCAAATGGATATATTGCATCAACGTGGAGCTCGGCATTTTAAATTTGTAGACCGCACCTTTAATCTTAAGATTAAAAATAGCCTACGCATACTAGAATTTTTTCTAGAGCGAATGAGCGATGACCTATTTTTACATTTTGAAGTAGTGCCCGATCATTTACCCGAGGCCTTGAAAGAGATGATCACAAAATTTCCTCCGGGGTGTTTGCAGTTTGAAATAGGTATACAAACCTTTAACCCTGACGTGCAAAGTCGTATCAGCCGCCGACAAAATAATGAGCAAGCAAAGGCGAACCTAAGTTGGATTCGCGAGCATACAAATGCCTATGTGCATGCCGATTTGATTTTTGGCTTACCAGGGGAGAGTGTCGATAGCTTCGCCAGTAGTTTTAATCAGCTCTTTGAGCTGCGGCCGCACGAGATTCAAGTGGGTATATTGAAGCGCCTAAAAGGTTCACCGATTATTCGACATACCCAAGCGCATAAGCTGGTGTTTAACCCAAACCCGCCCTTTAGTATTCTGAGCAGCGACACGGTTGACTATTCGACGGTACAATTTGTTAACCGCTTCGCCCGATATTGGGACCTGATCGGCAATTCAGGGCGGTTTAAACAGTCGTTGCCGCTTTTACTTGCGGACAAACCATTTGAGCGTTTTGCGGCCTTTACGCGGGTCTTGTTTGATATAACTGGGCAAACGCATAAGATTTCTCTACTGCGCTTCTACGATTTGGTTTTTAGTATTGGGGTTGAGCATATGCAACTTGATTCGAGTACTTTACGCCAAGCTGTTCACGATGATCACGCAGGCTCCGGCCTCAAATCGTTGCCTAAGTGTCTGCAAGCCTCAACCGCTCGTAGGGATTCAAATGGACAGAAAAAACAACATAAAACACACAACTCTCGCCAAGCGAGACACTGAATTTATTAAAACACGTTTTGTCACCGCTCTGACAAAGTTCGCATCGCTTTGACATTAATTGTCATCATTTTTTATTCTTATTTATCAATTACTTGTGAGTTAATCTTGAAAAATTAAAAAGATTGTCAAACGCATTGCTTCAAGCTCCCTGCTTGAGTATAAATAACTCATTAGGCAATCAGAACATCTCTGTTTACCTTGAGTTAGTAGAGTAGGGTCCAAAGCTCAAGGTGTTGTGGTGGGGTAGTCTAACTAAGAGGTACCTCTTACCCATTGGTGCCTCTTGTTAGACATTTCCCCGATCACATTATTCAAAGTCTACCTCTTTCCATTTATCGCAAACTAAGACGAACTGCGCATAGACGAATGCGAACTTTGCCGAATCTTTACATCGGTAAAGGTGGTAAATATTAGGCGTTATTTGACTAATTTATTCGCCGGTTAGCAGATATTGCATTTTATCTAATTAGGCTGAGCAAATTAATTAGTATTTTTTACGTGAATATTTTTATTCGTCTTGCCTAACAGGCATAATCGGCCACTTACTTATTCACGCGCATTGTAATCGTTTTGATGTTTTCCCCGCGCACAACTGGCACTACTCATGATTAAACAAAATTCTGTTGTTACTATGCACTACGAGCTTAAAGATTCTAAAGGCGAAGTACTTGATACATCAAAAGGCCAAGATCCATTGGTATACCTTCACGGCGCAGGCAATATTATTGTTGGTTTAGAAGAGCAATTGTTAGGCAAATCGATTGGCGATAATGTAGACGCCGTAGTTAGCCCTGAAAAAGGTTATGGCATGCCGGTAGAGGCTCTGATTCAAACAGTTCCTAAAGAGGCGTTTGGTGAAGAAATTGAGAAAGTCGACATTGGTATGCGCTTTCAAGCCGAGACCGAGCAAGGGCCCGTGCCTGTGGTTGTTACCGCGATGGATGACACAACCGTAACCGTTGATGGAAATCACCCTTTAGCGGGTAAGGAATTGCATTTTCATGTCAGCATTGCCGAAATTCGCGATGCTTCTGAAGAAGAAATTGAGCATGGCCACGTACATGGCCCAGGTGGTCATCAGCATTAGATAACATCACTACGCTATATCGTGGGAGAGAGCTACATTCCTTGTGGCCCTCTGTAAGGTGGCTACTCTCGCCGTTACGAAATAGATTTTGCAATACAATAGGTACTCAGATGCTTGCAACTGGGTATCTTTCGGTTCTGTCGCATGAACTAAGGTTTTAAAGATTTAGAACTAAGGTTTTTCACTTAGCCGGTAACTTCCCTCCATAAAATTGTTGTTCTTGTGAATAAGGCCACCGTGCTTTCCTGTCGAAATAACTCTTAGTAACAATCTGGTTTCAATGCGTAATATTGAACTATGATTGAACCCACGATATTGATTTTTACTCTATCTTCGGAGCACCATGGTTAAGCCTCTTTTTAGAATTGGATTGTCAATTGGGGTGTCGTTGGCGATTCTTGCCCTATTGTTAAAGATGTTTACAACGGGCCTTCCAGAAAGCGAACGCCCAAGTATATTGATAGTATTGCAAGCCACCTCTCCCAGCTTATTGTTAGGTTTTTTTGGCGTACTTTTTATCAGCCTATTGGTACGCGCTTATCGTTATCGTTTGTTAATCGAGTTAACCGGCGAACAAAACGTACCGTCAATGCGCCAGATGGTGTTAGTGACCGGCATCCGCAACATGGTTGTTGATTTATTACCTGCACGGCTTGGTGAATTGGGTTATGTGGGTTTATTAAATCGAGGCTACGGCGTTAAATTGCAACATTGCATTAGTTCTCTATCGCTAAGTATTGCCTTAGATTTTGTTGCCTTGTTTTCGATTGCGATATTTATTGTCGCTAAGCAGATGTTTTCCGGTGGTGTTACGGGTTGGGCTGTGTCGGCACTTATTCTCGCGGCCATGCTCTCAATAGTTGCTTTGGTAGGTCTATTTTTAATTACCCCTTGGTTCGTGAAAACGCTTATCAAGGCGCGGCCAGGTTGGCTGGTTGAGGGAACCTGGCGTTCGAAGTTGGTGGGCTTTTTGCAGGATATTAATCTAAGTTTGCAGTCTGTTTGGTCGTCTGGCAAAGCTGGGCACGTAGTCGCAGTGTCGATATTAATTCGTATTTTGAAGTACTTCGGCTTCTATTTGTTGTTTCAAGCGGTAGCCAGTGGCAGTTTTGTAGAACTCTCCGAATTACCCGTTGAGCACATTATCAGTGCTCTGATCGGAGGCGAGGTTGGTTCTAGTTTACCGATTCCCGCCTTTATGAGTTTTGGTGTTTATGAGGCAGGTAGTGCCTTGGTGTTTCAATTGCTAGGCGTGGGTGATCAGGCGGCTACGTTCATCACTATGCTTTGTGTGCATATTTGGAGCCAAGCGTTCGAATATTTAGTCGGAGGAGTTTTTATTGTAATTTTTCTTTTGCTCAATCGGAAGACTAGTAACTACGCAACCGTTGGTAGTGCGCAAACTAATCCTAAGCGCTCTATATTGTCGGGCGGGGCAAATTATGCGAGAGCGGTCATGATTATCATTGCAGGGTCAGTGCTTATGGCCGGGGGGCTATTTTTGACATATCAATTATGGTCGGCAAGCAAATTAGGTGCGTTTAGTGCTCCTAGTGCTGGAGGCGTAGCCTCAAACATCGATGATTGGCTGACATTATCGCAGCAACATACTAGCAAGATCGATGGGTTTATTGTTTTCAGCTCGAATAGGGATGGCAACCATGACATATTTCGTCGCGATCTGAAAACCTTCAAACTCGATAAAATAACCAGACATCCGCATACAGAAACGTATCCGCGTATTTCGCCAAACGGTAAGCGCATCGTTTTTGCTCGAGCTCATCAAGAATGGGTATCGCAGAGAAATACAGTGGCCTGGGATATTTACCTTCTAGATTTAACCTCGTTAGATGAAATAAAAATTGCCAGCAATAGCACTGCACCACACTGGTTGAATAATTCCGAAATCACCTATCTACACAATTCTGATACGGTTGAACGGGTAAACGTTGATACGCTTATTTCGAGTGTTATATTTCAAACTGGCAGTCAAAATATGATGCCAAAGGGCGCTCGCTTACAAAACCCCAAATTTAACGATGAAACTAAGCAGTTAGTATTTACCGCTCGTCAAAGTAATATTGGCAGCTCTGATGGGCATTGGGGAACTGCCATAGATACCAGTGGTAAGCATCGGGCTGTGTTAGAAGGCTGTGAACTCGCTTGGAGCTCTGACAATAATCGACTTTACCAGGTTAATCCTAATGGAGCCGACGGTACCGTACATATTGTTAGTGTTGACCCGCAAACTCTTGAACACAGGGGTTTGATAAATTTAGCAGGTGAATTTACTCATGAGTATTGGCCGAAAGATTCTTCAAATGGAGCCTATATGGTGTTCGGAGCAAGTCGAGGAAATGACGAGCATGAACATGACACCGAAGATTATGAAATATTTTTATGGCAGCTTGGCTCTGAACCAGATAGCGCCATTCGCATAACCTTTCATACTGGCAATGACAATTGGCCTGATGTATATATCGCTAATTAGGTTATATTCGACTGGCTGCTTATGATTCAAACAATGAAACTCCACAAGTAGTTGACGGAGTTGTCCTATATAAAAGTTCAGAAAGTAGCGAGAAGTGAATTATTTTCACCAAGATTTCATGAAGAAATTATATTAATCTATTGTTGTCTTCCATTACATAAATTAACTTCATGCTGTCAGACATAGCCAAAATTGTCCTATCGGCAACCGGCGCACAAACAATTGACGACTCGATGGTCATTCAGTCTTTATGGAGTGGGTATGGCCAAATTGTGCGCCTTGAGCTTAGCGGCGGTACTTACCCTTCTGTGATACTCAAGCATATTAAGCTTCCAGACGTTGACAGCCATCCGCGTGGCTGGAATACAGGCTTATCTCATCAAAGAAAAATACGCTCTTACCAAGTAGAAGCTTATTGGTATCAACACTATGCAATACATTGTGACAGCGATTGTATGGTCCCTGTTTGCCTTGCTGTTAATACACTTGAAAGCGAAACTGTTTTGGTACTGACAGATCTTGACGAAGCAGGTTATGGCATAAGAAAAAGCAGAGTTGAAACTCAAGATATCCATGCGTGTCTAAATTGGTTAGCAAGCTTTCACGCAACATTTTTAAACAGTAATGCCGATGGCCTGTGG
>CAZFVP010000032.1:0-17663 GCA_964522345.1 uncultured Gammaproteobacteria bacterium
GATATATAAAAATTCATATATAAAAAATTTGAATATTTAATAATATACGGCTTACTGTCACAGGATTGCAAAATGAAACCGTTAACATTATTCAAATGCCTTTCAGACGATACTAGGCTGCGTTGCATGCTATTGATTCAAGATCAAGGTGAACTTTGTGTGTGCGAATTGATGCAAGCACTTGATCAAATTCAGCCAAAAGTTTCTCGTAATTTAGCTCAATTGAGGACTTACGGCCTGTTGTCGGGAACCAAGCATGGGCAATGGGTCTACTATCGTTTGAACTCGAATTTGGCTCCTTGGGTGATCGAATTATTAGAAACTACAATAAAGGGGTGTCCAGAATTACTACTAGAAAATCTAGACAACCTAAAAGCGATGGACGATCGGCCGAAGCGTGCGTCACTATACGGTTAAATACCGAGACCTCTCTGCAAGAGTCGTGAACAGTCAATTTATTTAGCAAAGGTAAGCGCAATGACTACAAAAATTGGACTAAACGGTTTTGGTCGTATTGGGCGACTCACCTTTAGAATTGCATCACAATGGAACGACTTTGAGTTCATCGCGATCAATGATCCCTCTGGCGACGCCGCTACGTTTTCACACTTACTAAATTTTGACTCTGTACATGGCCGTTGGAGTAGTCAGGCAAGTTATAACGAGTCCAGCATTATCGTTGACAATAGTGAGATTGAGCTCACGCAAAATAGTAAACTCGATGAAACAGATTGGTCGAGTTGTGATTTGGTTATTGATGCGTCCGGCAAATTTAAAACCCAAGAAGCCTTACAAGTCTACTTCGACCAAGGAGTTAAACGTGTTCTTGTCACTGCTCCAATAAAAGACGAGGAAGTACTTAATGTTGTAATGGGCGTAAACCACGAACTTTATAACCCGCAAGAGCACAGGATTATTACTGCTGCTTCTTGCACCACGAATTGCCTTGCTCCAGTGGTAAAAGTTATTCACGAGAAATTAGGCATTCGCCATGGTTCGATAACCACAATTCATGATATTACCAATACCCAGACGATTCTAGATGCGCCACATAAGGACCTTAGGCGCGCACGTGCATGCGGAATGAGTTTGATCCCCACAACCACCGGGTCTGCAACCGCTATTACCAAGATATTCCCCGAATTAGAAGGTAAATTAAACGGCCACGCAGTGCGTGTGCCACTCGCCAACGCTTCGATCACCGACTGCGTATTCGAACTGGAACGCGACACAAACGCAGAAGAAGTAAATAGATTTCTCAAGGAGGCGTCTGAGACGTACCTCAATGGCCTATTAGGCTATGAAGAAAGGCCTTTGGTTTCGATAGATTATAAAACCGACTCCAGATCAGGCATTGTTGACGCACTTTCCACCATGGTAGTTAACGGCACCCAACTAAAACTCTACCTTTGGTACGACAATGAATGGGGTTATTCAAACAGGGCCGCTGAATTAGCCAAATTGCTGGTACAGCATGGGTTGGATTAAATAATGTGAGCACCCAAGCTGACAATACGCTTATGTCATACAAAAGTAAGCTTAGACAATATATTTTAATCACCGCCAACTATTGGGCTTTTACCCTTACCGACGGCGCTCTTCGAATGTTGGTAGTGCTGTATTTTCATCAGCTAGGCTACGCGCCTTTAGACATAGCATTCTTATTTATATTCTATGAAGCATTTGGTGTTGTCACCAACTTAATTGGTGGCTGGCTTGGAGCTCGCCTAGGTTTGAACAGGATCATGAACTTCGGCTTATTCTTACAAATAATAGCGTTGTCACTATTATTTGTTCCAACGAGCTATTTAAATATTGCTTGGGTAATGGCAGCCCAAGCTCTGTCGGGTATAGCAAAAGATTTGAACAAAATGAGCGCCAAGAGCGCAATCAAATTATTGGTACCACAGGGCGAGAGCGGTCGCTTATTTAAATGGGTAGCAATACTCACCGGATCGAAAAACACACTCAAAGGCGTGGGGTTTTTCCTAGGAGGTCTACTACTCACTTGGTTGGGTTTCCGCGGTGCTGTCCTGTCTATGGCCTTAGTATTATGTCTAGTATGGGTGCTCAGTCTAATTAACCTAACGAAAGAAATCGGACTTACCAAAAGCAAACCTAAGCTCACTTCTATTTTCTCAAAAAACCGAGCTATTAACTATTTATCAGCCGCGAGAATGTTCCTATTTGGCTCACGTGATGTTTGGTTTGTAATCGCCTTGCCGGTGTTTTTAGCAAGCGAACTCGCGTGGTCTCATACCTTTATTGGCGGATTCTTAGCCGTTTGGATCATTTTATATGGCTTAGTTCAATCAATTGCGCCAAAAATTGTCAACCAGCGTAGCAATGGTGCTCCTAACGGGCGCACCGCATCAACATGGGCAATGCTACTCGTCTGCGTTCCAATATTAATCGCAATTAGTCTTCAACTGGGCTGGCCTGCTGGCGCAACAATCATTGTTGGCCTTTTAACTTTTGGCGCAATATTTGCCATTAATTCAGCACTACACAGTTACCTAATCATTCAATACGCTTCGGCGGAAGAAGTATCGCTTGATGTTGGTTTCTACTATATGGCCAACGCAATGGGCCGCCTCTTTGGGACTATCCTTTCGGGACTACTATTCCAACTGTATGGCCTTCCGGCATGCTTAGCTGTTTCTGCGGCGTTCGTATTAATTGCCGCTCTTTTATCACTGAATATCGATAGCACATCCAAAAATGGCAAGGCCCCGATATAAATAATACCTAAGACCGGCAAACATCCCTTGAATAATGCTCTCAAGGCCCCAGAGATATAATTATTAGTTATAAAAAATTCCGTTATTAACAGAATTTAAATTTATTAGCACTCTTCGCCAACGAGTGCTAATATCACTAAATAGACATGTTGCTAATGATTGGCAACCACTGAACACCGCTTAATTAAGTGCCTAAATTAGGGCTTAAGAAGAGCAAAGGAGAGATTATTATGGCTACTTCTAATCCAGTATCTTTATACCAAGACAGCAATTTAGCGAGCTTTTTGAAAGTCGCAAACAATGCACCTGTTCTAAGCGCTGAGCATGAAGCTCGCCTTGCACGTCAATTTCGTGATGACGAAAATGTAGACGCAGCTCGAGAATTAGTTGTATCACAACTACGCCATGTTATCCATGTGGCTAAAGGCTTTACCGGATATGGTTTGCCAGTGTCTGATTTAATTCAAGAAGGCAATATTGGCCTGATGAAAGCAGTTAAAAACTTCGACCCTGAGCGAGGAATTCGCTTAGTCTCGTATGCCGTTCACTGGATCAAAGCTGAAATTTACGAATACGTCCTTAAAAATTGGAAAATAGTCAAAGTTGCGACCACCAAGGCTCAACGAAAATTATTCTTCA
This sequence comes from uncultured Gammaproteobacteria bacterium, assembly GCA_964522345.1. Classification (GTDB taxonomy): domain Bacteria; phylum Pseudomonadota; class Gammaproteobacteria; order Arenicellales; family Arenicellaceae; genus Arenicella. The sequence goes on from CAZFVP010000032.1 coordinate 3,381, forward strand.
ATCTACGTAAAAGCCGTAAGTCATTAAGCGCAATGACTGAGCAAGAAACACAAGATCTCGCTAGCAATTTAGACGTGCCAATTAAAAGCGTACGAGAGATGGAGCAACGCATGACCAGCACCGATGTTGCGTTTGATGGTGCTGATAGCGATGATGATGACTTTGTAACTAGTCCATCAGGCTACTTACCAGATATGCGTTACAACCCTGAAGAGCTAGTCATGAAAACCGAGACTAGCAACAACAATAAAAACGCTCTTTATGATGCAATCGCCGACTTAGACGATCGTAGCAAAGATATTCTACAACGCCGTTGGCTATCTGAAGACAAGGCAACGCTTCATGAACTTGCTGCTGAGTATAATGTTTCTGCAGAACGCATTCGTCAAATTGAAAAACGTGCAATGCAGAAAATGAAAGGTCAATTAGCGGCTTAATATCTAGACAAGAAGCGACTATTCATAACTCGCTATTAGCGGCGAAGTAATCAAGGCTCTCTCTTCGGAAAGAGCCTTTTTATTTTGTCAACGGCTGTTATTTTTTTCTAACTCACGGCTGCTTAAGTTAACTCATTCTGGGCTGTTAAGTTTAGTAACTGAAAGCTATAGTTACACCCTCAGAGTAAAACGTACAAAACTAATAAATAGGAATAATCGAGCATGAGTAATTATGATTTAGTCGTCATTGGCGGCGGTTCCGGTGGAGTTCGAGCGGCTCGAATTGCGGCAGGCCACGGCGCAAAAGTCGCTATCTGCGAAGAATTTCGCTACGGTGGCACCTGTGTAATTCGCGGTTGCGTACCAAAAAAAATGATGGTCTACGCCGCGCATTTCCATGAAGACTTTGAAGACAGCCGCCATTATGGCTGGAATACGACGATAGAAAGTTTCGATTGGTCTCGACTCATCAAAAATAAAGATACCGAGATCGATAGACTGAACGGTATTTACGAAAATTTGCTTAAAAACGCAGGCGTAGAAATACTATATGGTACTGCGAGCTTAATCGACGCAAATACGGTAAAGCTGGGAGATCAAAGCCTTAAGGCTGATAAGATTTTAATCGCGACAGGCGGAACTCCATTCTTACCTGAGGTACCTGGCGTAGAGCATGCTATTAGCTCCAACGAAGTTTTCCATTTAGACCAACAACCAAAGTCAGCAATTGTTGTAGGTGGCGGTTATATAGCGGTTGAGTTTGCTGGAATCTTTCAAGGGATTGGCACTGACACAACGTTGTTGTATCGCGGCCCACAAATACTACGTGGCTTCGATAACGATATTCGTAATCACCTTTCGGGTGAAATCGTCAAGAAGGGTATTGATCTAAGATTAGAAACCAATATTGAAAGCATTACACTAAACAGCGAAGGTCAAAAAGTCGTAAAACTTACCGATGGCACGACTAAAACAGTAGATTGCATCCTATACGCGACTGGTCGCAAACCAAATGTAGACGCACTAAACCTCAACAATGCAGGCGTTGAACTTGGCCGCAAAGGTGAAATTCCGGTCGACAAGTATTCACGTACTAATGTAGACAGCATCTTTGCCGTTGGAGACGTAACAGATCGTATTGCACTTACTCCAGTAGCGACTATGGAAGGTCACGCATTTGCCGATACCTTTTTCGGAAACAACGAACGCTTTGCCGACCACACAAATGTCCCGTCTGCAGTTTTCTCACAGCCTCCAATTGGTTCAGTTGGTTTAAGCGAAGAGCAAGCGCGCGAAGAGCTCGATAATGTTGACACTTATTCATCAGAATTTCGTATCTTAAAACACACTATCACTGACAATACAGAACGCACGCTAATGAAACTGATCATTAACGCCGACACAGACGTTGTTGTTGGTGCTCATATGGTTGGTCCTGATGCGGCCGAAATTATGCAAGGCATTGCCATTGCGATTAAAGCCGGTGCTAAAAAATCGGATTTTGACGCTACCGTTGGGATTCACCCAAGCACCGCTGAAGAGTTCTGCACCATGAGAACTAAAGACGCAAAATAGTTAAAGCTAACAATAAATTTGTCAATGGCACGCTATAGAGAAGGCGAAATTCCCAAAGAACAACTTGCCGTTCATGCCAGTGACGATATGTTGTTGGTCACGGCAATATTGGGCGTTCTAATTGGTGCGATACTGACCTATTTAGGTCGCAGAGGTAGACAAATGTGGATGTGGGTCTGGGGAATTGGCCTGATCATCTGCAGCGTCTACCTAGGCTTATCAATGACCTTAGGTTTAAAACTCTTTAACCACTTTTAGTTATCCACCTTTTTAGATCAATCCGTTATTCCATGCGCCAAGAACATAAACGCATATTCTTCAGCATAATCTTTTAGACGACCATAACGACCACTATTTGAAAAGTGCCCAGCGCCCATATTGATACGCATTACCAGTAGATTATCATCGGTTTTAAGTTCGCGCATTCGCGCAGTCCATTTCGCTGGCTCCCAATACGTTACTCTAGGGTCGTTGATACCGCCACTAACAAACATCGGCGGATAATCACGCTCCTCTATATTGTCATACGGTGAATAGCTGGCAATCAAATCATAGTCAGCGGCACTCTCAATCGGGTTACCCCATTCTTTCCATTCTGGCGGCGTTAACGGCAACGTTGCGTCAAGCATGGTGTTCAACACATCAACAAACGGCACTCCAAGATTAACCGAACGCCAAAGTTCAGGGGCTTGAATAACGGCCGCTCCCATTAACTCTCCACCAGCACTGCGACCCGAAATAGATATGTTACCTTCAGCGACATATTTTTCTTTGACCAAATAACGAGCAACGTCGACAAAATCGTTAAACGCATTGGTACGCTTTTCTAGCTTGCCATCTAAGTACCAGTTGTAGCCCATCATCGCGCCACCACGAACATGTGCGATTGCATAAACAAAGCCTCGATCAAGCGCACTCAACCGCCCACTGGAAAAGCTCGGTTCAATGGTCGCCGCGTAGGCACCATAACCGTATAACCACATTGGTTGAGTGGCATCTTGCTTCAAGCCTTTTTTGTAAACCAACGACACTGGCACCTGTACACCATCGCGCGCGGTCGCCATAACTCGCTTAGTCTCATACTGAGATTTATCGTACCCTGACGGGATTTTTTGAACTTTGCGAGTGGTCAGCACTTTCGACGACAAGTCATAATCGTATACCGTTGCTGGCGTGATCATCGACTCATAACTTAAGCGCACAAAGTCTTGTCTAAACTCTAAATTAACACCCAGGTCAGCCGTAAATAGGGCCTCTGGAAATGTTACTTGGTGATGCTCACCACTGTATGAACGAATATGAATTTTCTCTAAGCCCATATCACGCGATTTAACTACAAAGAAATCATCGAAGGTTTGCACTCCCAGCAAATAGGATTCGTCAGACCCCTCAATCAAGGTTTTCCAATTCTTCTTAACAGGATTACGGTCGCTGACCGTTGCAAGGCGAAAGTTTTTATGAGTATCGTTGGCGGTAATGTAAAACTCGCCATGCGCATGATCGACACTTTGAGTAAAACCTTCTTCACGACCCACTAGCTTAACCGGCTCACCACTAAAGTCAGCTGGAATTGCATAGCTTTCTTGCAACTCACCTTGAGATGAAACAATAATGACATACTCTTTGCTACTGGTTTTGCCGAAACCAATAAAAAAGCCATCATCGTCTTCATGGTAAACCGTAGTATCACTATTTTGTTCGCTACCCAAGGTATGCACTTTAATGTTCTTTGAGTGCCAACGCCCTTGTTCTAACAAAGCATACATAAGAGCTTTACCGTCTGAACTAAACTCCACCGTTCCTTGTACATCGTTCAACACGTCTTCGAGGTACTTCCCACTCTGGAGATCTTTTACTTTTACTTGGTAGCGCTCATCGCCAGCCGTATCAAACGAATAGGCTAGGTATCGATTATCTGGACTTATAGCCCAATCGCCGATAACAAAGTAATCGTTTCCGTCGGCTAAAGCCGCCTCATCTAAAAAAATCGTTTCTTCACCGGTTTTTAAGTTTTTTCGACTGCGTGTTCGATACTCTTCGCCTGTACGAAAAAACCAGCGATATTCATAGCCATTGGAAATATACGGAACCGATGTTTCTTCTTCATCGGTACGGCCTTTGAATTCTTGAAAAATTTTTTCGACTAAACCTGAATTCGGCTTAAGAAAATCTTGGTAGTACGCATTTTCTTGCTCTAAATAGTCGATAATGGGCTTGTCATCAACCGTCGGATAGCCTTGATCTTTTAGCCAATGATAATGATCGCTCAAGGTACGCGCATGATGCGTCTCTTCAAACGGCACTTTACTAGCCACAGGCGCAGCAATTTCCAGTTTTTGCAATCGAGAAAATTCGGTTTCAGACATAGGAGACGTTTCAGTTGGTGAGCAGCCGGCAAACACTAGTGTCGACGTTAAAAGCGAGATAAGTAAGCGCATAGAATCGATTCACAGATAGACAGCTAACAAGTTTAACTACATTAAGGTTTTTGGCAAGTAGTACAATAAAATGTATTCCTCTGACCGATAACCTTAGACACAATCGCGTTGCCACAATGATTACAAGCTTGGCCTAGACGCCCATACACCTGTAACTCTTGAGCAAAATAACCTGGTTTTCCATCACTTTGAGTAAAATCGTTTAACGTAGTCCCACCGGCTCTAATCGCTTTAGAAAGTACGACAATAATCTCTTCTGCCAGCTTTAAGTAGCGAGCGCGTGAGATGTTTTTGGCCGCAATTGTCGGGCGAATACCAGCCTTATAAAGAGATTCACTAGCATAGATATTCCCCACACCGACAACAACTTTATTGTCCATAATAAAGTTCTTCACGGCTTGAGACTTGCCACGTGAAAGAGCAAATAGATGCTCCCCATTAAAAGCATCACTTAATGGTTCAGGCCCAAGATTCACCAATAAACGATGCTGATCTACAGGCTCGTCAACTAATAGACAACAACCAAACCGTCTTGGGTCATTAAGTCTAATAGACTTTTCCTGATCAAACTCAAGGTCGAGATGGTCGTGCTTACCAACCTCGTGATTCGCATCAACCACACGTAAACTACCCGACATACCGAGGTGTAATAAAATAACGCCACGATCGGTAAAGAGTAAAATATATTTGGCTCGCCTCTCAACTCGATTGATCTTTTCACCAACGAGGCTTTCTATCGATTGAGTTGGTATCGGCCAGCGTAGAGAGGCATTACGCACAATCACCTTACTTAAGGTTTTGCCAAGCACATACGGCTCAATGCCACGTAGCGTAGTTTCTACTTCGGGCAGTTCGGGCATTCTTAATTACTAGCGACTTTAAGCCCTACGACTGAACCACAGGCACTAATTCTCCTTCAACGGGTTTGTCATCGATCATCAATTTTTTTTGACTCGAATTAGACAGGCTCATCATACCGTTTCGATACAGTTGCAAGGCTTTACCACTCTCATTACTGGCTTCATACGCCTCGCCGAGCAAGGAATAAGCTTTTGGTAACTGACCTAATTCAATCGCTTTTTGTAAGTACTCTTTAGCTTTATCTAAACTTTTCTCTTGTAAGCAAAATTGACCAGCCGCCAAATTTAATTCAGCACTCTCTGGTCTTGCCATTAACCAACCCTCTACAACGCGGAGTAACTTGGCAGGCTTATCACTTTTTAACGAGCCATATAAATCAACAAGCTGATCACTCCAATCGGACTTTAACGAGTTGCGTATTAATTTCTCGGCTGCGCCACTTTCGCCATGATTTACTAAATATGTTGTGTAAGCAACGACATTATCCATATTCTTACGTTGAGCTTTGGGTAAGGCCTTCCATGCTTTATCTTTATCTGTAGCATCGTTCAACATTGACGCATATGCTTGATTGGCTATTTGGTCAAGCACTTCATCTGGTAAAGCGGATTGCTTACGAGCGATTGTAAGCAATTCATTGGCTTTAGCCCATTGGCCTGTATGCTGATAAGTCTGTATCAACATGGCCGTATATTGAGCGTTTTTACGGCCAAGGTCAGATATGTCATCCAGAGTCGCTTCCGCCTGCTCGTATTGACCTGCCGTTTGGTGCAACTTCGCCTTTATCAGACCAATTGCTAGGCGCTCTTTAGGCGCTGCTTTAAAAGCTGCATTTAGATAATCATCTCGCTGCGTTGTTCGGCCTTGTTCCTGCGCAGCTTGCGCGGCGGCAAGGTAATTTACATAAGGAATACTGCTGGAGTCCGATTTGGTAGTCAGGCTCTTCTCAGCACCTCGCCAGTCACCCTTTATCAATGACAAATAGCCAGCACCAAGCGCTTGAGCTGCTTTTTTAGTTTTGCTACGGCCTCTCCATAATGAAAATGATTTCGGCGCTTTCCAGATGATGCGCGAAAAACGAATCATAAAGTAGAGCACCAATACCGAGACAATCACTAGCAATACAAAACTAAGTAAATTCAACTCAATCAAATATGAACCTGCATAAATTTTGACATAATTACCAGGTTCAATTTGGCCAATCAGAAACGCGCCGTATCCGGCAATGGACGCAAATAATATAATTAACAAAACACGCATGACTACTGCCCGCCTTTAATTGTCTGAAGTACGCTGTATGAACCTGAAATCGATGGCAGCTCTTGAGAAAGTGAAATTTCCTGCAACTCCTCAATTTGCCTCAGCATTTCTTTAACCTGATCGTCTCGTAAATCGAAGTATTCGTTTAACCATGCCGTTGCGACATCTAAACTGTCTGAATAGACGGATGCTCGATTTTGTACTAGACCTAATTCCGCCTTAGCTAGTTGCAATTGAATATTTTGATTGAGGAAGTAACGTTGCTCTGGCACCAACAAGGGCTTAGGAGCTTGGTCAATTCTTTGCACCGAGTTGTAATTAACTAGATCAGCCCAAATCTCTTTTAACTGGGCTTTTAAACCTTCTGGCTTCTCTTGAGTCTCGATAACAACTTCGCTAATCGCTGGCACATCATTCTCTAACTTAAGGGATGGAATTCGAGTGGCCAAACTCTTTAATTTAACTGTGACGCTCTCAATGTCTACCTGAGCAATGCCTTCCAACAATGCAATCTCTTCATTGATCTTACGTCGTACTACCGAATAACGCGGGTCGGCTAATTCCTTAAGCTGAATATCAGCAAGTTGCAAGGCTTTAATCGCTGAGCGAGTATCACTCGAAAACAGAGCACTATTATTCGCTAATTTAAGCAATTGAGACACTTCGGAAATGATAAAATCGTTCACTCCACTACTTAAGTCACTATTGATTTTGGCCACTGCGTCTAATAACTCAGACTGGCCTTGTTTCACGTCGCGGAACCGTAAATCAACCGCGCTGTTTGACTCTAGCAAGCGAGTAGTTAGCTGTTCTTTGGAAACCACATTCGCCGCGGTACTATTTTGTTCACTTTGAAGGCGAGATATCGAGTCTCCTAAACGGTTAACATTACCGCCAATCTCCGTTATTTTAATTGCCAAATCAGTATCATCATCGCGAGCTTGGATCTCACTTTTATAGAAACTATACCCAGTGCCTCCCAAAGCCAGCAATGAAAAAAGAATAGCGACGACACTCAAACCTCGCCCGCTGCTTTTCGCTGGAGCTGCAACCACAGTATTAGGAGCTTCAGCCACAGTATCAGTACCCGCTCGAACGGTTGTCGGAGCGCTAGGTTCTGGCGTAGCATTGCTTAAAATTACTTCTTCAGATTCGTTAGGTTTTACAGGTTCAGTCATGGTTACTAACTCGTGGTGATATAACTAAATTCAAACGGTTGATTGAACAAAGGAGTCACAATGATCAATTCACTTATTTACGTTAGGTCAAACTTAATATGACCATTGATTCATTGGAGGCCAAAGTTCAAATCCTGACCGATCAACATTATGATTCTTAAGGTTAACATAGCTACAAACGCGAAAATGCAACACTTCATGTTAAATACGGTAAACCTTAATTTTTAAACATGTACTAAATTAGCCTTTAGGCGCTCAATTTAACCGCACGTCAAGTCGCTGCTTAGTAAATACTTATCCCGAAAATGCGATCATCATGTGTTTATTTGAAGGCGATTCCGCTACGCGAATTTCGCCTTGCCATTGCATTTCCTTGGCGGTTTCAGCAATACGCTGGCTACCAGCCACAAGCACCGCGCCAACTACTCTTGACCGTTGAGGGCCCGCAATAGCCATCAAATTTCTAAGCGACTGTGAGCTATGAATAAAAACGCCTTCTAGTTGATCATTTTGCTCCAGCGCATCAAATAACTGAGACGCACTCTTCTCAGGAACAGTTTGATGATAGCAAATAGCATCGTCAACCTTAGCTCCCCGTTTTCGCATTTCATCAGACGGCCACGTTAAACCATGCTCTCCGCGCACAATAAGCACCTTTCGAGCCGTCATGTCCTTCAATTGCCCTACCTTCAGTAATGCCTCCGCACCGTTACCGTGGCTAGGGAACATTGCATCCACATCGTAACGAAATAATTGCTTAGCGGTTTCGCTACCAACCGCCATCACATTGACATCGTCGGGAATGCCACCTTGCTGCATAATCATCGACATGCCGATTTCAACAGCGTTACGCGAAACAAATAATATATCGGTATAGCCTTCTAAATTTTTAAACAATTCAAGCAATTCAGGTTTATAGTTTGGTACAACCGAAAGCGTAGGTACGTGGGTAGGTTGAAAGTCTAAGCGTTGTAAAATAGCGGCGGTATTACCAAGATAACGATGTTGACGAGTCAATAGCACTGCAGGCTTACTCAGGTTATTTAACGTCAAAGGCTCGCGATAAACGTTTGCCAAGATATTCCCAGCGCCCTGTACGAGCAAGTCATTTGCTATTTTCTCGCCTAATACCTTGGCGCTTTCAGTGGTCACTTTAGTGCTTGCAGTCTCTGCAAGTAGCACCTGACTACCATCTGGGTTGCCAACCATACCTCGCATACGAATTTTGCCATTTTCTATTTGAGCATAACCCGCAATTGGTACTTGGCAACCGCCCTCTAAACCTGCGTTCATCGCACGCTCGGCAGCCAGAAACAATGCACTTTCTTGACTGTGTAATGGCGCTAGTATCGCCTTGGTAACATGATCATCGTTACGACACTCAATTCCAACAATTCCTTGCCCGACGGCTGGCAAACAAAGTTCGGGCGTAATGTATTGTTTGATACGTTCGCTTAAGCCCAATCGAATCAGGCCCGCTGCCGCCAAGATAATAGCATCGTAATCACCATTATCGAGTTTCTGAAGGCGCGTATTTACATTGCCTCGCAATTCAATAAAGTTGAGGTTAGGGAACGCGTTTTTTAGTTGCGCAACCCGTCGCAAACTCGACGTGCCAACCTGGGCACCTTGAGGCAACGCATATAAATTCTGGTAGTCGTTAGAAATAAAGGCATCACGAGCATCTTCACGCTCACATACCACTGATATCTCTAAGCCGGGAGGCAAATCGACCGGTACATCCTTCATTGAATGTACGGCAATATCAGTTTCATTATTTTGTAAGGAAACTTCCAATTCCTTCAAAAACAACCCTTTACCACCCGCAGCAACTAAACTGCGATCAAGCAGTTGGTCACCTCGAGTTGTCATAGATACAATTTCGACGAGTAACTCACTGTGGGCATTTTGTAACTGCTCTTTTACGTAATTCGCTTGCCACAAGGCGAGTGGGCTATTGCGAGTTGCGATGCGAATTGATTTCATGAATTAGAAACGTAATCTTTGCGTAGGCCCGAACTGTAACATAAGCACCTAATTTGAGAACAGTTTTTCTATAATTCGCATCCCTAATGTTCGCCATTTGCTCGCACTATCGACAGGCGTCGCGCTATAATTGCCCTCCAACTCTATGCCCACCAAATAAAATCGAAAATGGCAAGTAGTAAGAAACCCTGGGGCGGCCGATTCACCGAACCAACCAATAAACTGGTAGAAGCATTCACGGAATCGATTAGCTTTGACTCACGACTGTATAGACAAGATATACAAGGTTCAATCGCGCACTCTAAAATGCTCGCCAAAATTGGTGTCATTTCAACCGACGAAGCAAACAGTATCGAAACTGGCTTATTGGATATTAGAGGGCAAATCGACTCTGGCGAATTCGAATGGTCAACAGAATTAGAAGATGTTCATATGAACATCGAAGCGCGCCTCACTGATGCGATTGGCGAAGCAGGTAAAAAGCTACACACCGGTCGATCTCGTAATGATCAGGTTGCAACCGACATTCGTTTATACATGCGCCAAGCATGCGACGATGTTATCGCGCTCACTAAGGTTCTACAGGAAAACCTTTTAGCGTCTGCCAGCAACGAAGTAGAGACGATTCTTCCCGGCTTTACTCATTTACAAGTAGCTCAACCAATTAGCCTAGCGCATCACTTATTGGCCTGGAACGAGATGCTAGAACGTGACGTTGAACGCTTAATCGACTGCCGTAAACGCACCAATGTTATGCCGCTAGGCTCGGCGGCCCTTGCTGGTACAAGCTTTCCACTTGACCGTGACATGACCTGCGAACTCCTAGAATTCAGTCGCCCTAGCCGTAATTCTTTGGATTCGGTATCCGACCGCGACTTTTTAATCGAGTTCGCTGCCGCCTCAAGCCTTATAATGATGCATCTATCTCGCATGTGCGAAGAGATTATCTTATGGGCATCGGAGAGCTACAAATTTATCGATATTGGAGATGCCTTTTGTACTGGCTCAAGCATTATGCCGCAAAAGAAAAACCCCGATATAGCTGAAATAGTTCGCGGAAAAAGTGGGCGCGTTATTGGCAATCTACAGGCATTGTTAGTGATTATGAAATCACAACCTCTGGCGTACAACCGAGATAATCAAGAAGACAAAGAACCGATCTTCGATACTGTCGATACGGTTACTCGCTCACTTCAAGTGTTTGCCGCAATGCTCCCGAGCATTTCGTTCAACCGAGATACCATGTACCAAGCTGCATTAAAGGGCTACGCTACGGCAACGGACTTAGCCGAATACTTAGTGCGTTTGGACGTACCGTTTCGCGACGCACATGAAATTGTTGGCAATGCGGTGCACTATGCGATTGAACAAAACAAACCTCTTTCAGATCTCAACCTTAATGAACTGCAAGGTTTTGGCGCAATGATTGAAGAGAATGTTTATGATGTTCTAACACTTGAAGGCTCAGTGAACGCTCGATCTCATTTTGGCGGCACTTCACCGGCTAGAGTTCGCGAAGCACTTGCAGCAGCAAACGACCGATTAAACAAATAACAAAACCAAACTCGAGGGCATTATGAAAGCCACTATTAAACGCAGATTAACCAAGAGCGTACCATCAACCTTGCTTAACGCCAGTCTAGCCATTGTCGTTTTAGCAGCGATAAGCGGTTGTGGCCAAAAAGGCCCCTTAGTTCTTGAGCAAGTACCAATCGACCAAGTGCAAGCTCCTTTAGAGAACGCCATTGAACGAATTCCAGTAGAAACACCGGCCGAGGCTGACGCAGGTAACCGCGCTGACGATGCCTCGACATCTGAATAAATTAAGTATGTCACTACGCTAGTTAGCGTTAAATTGCCGAACAATCGTTTCTAAGCAAGCATCGCTAATTATCTTCTATAGTATTATTGGCAACTAGAGTTGCACCCTATTATGTCTTTTTTTGAATATCGCAACGGCGAGTTACACGCTGAGCAAGTCTCTCTGTCCTCTATCGCATCTGATTATGGGACCCCATGTTACGTGTATTCACGTGCTGCCATTGAGGCGCAATGGAACGCCTTGGACAGCGCATTTGGTAATCACCCTCATACTATCTGTTACGCCGTTAAAGCCAATAGCAATATTGCAGTACTAAACATTCTTGCACGTCTAGGCTCTGGTTTTGACATCGTCTCTGAAGGGGAGCTTCGACGAGTGCTCAAAGCTGGCGGCGACCCGAGCAAAGTGGTTTTTTCAGGTGTCGCCAAGTCGAGAAGTGAGTTGGCATTTGCAATGAAAAGCAAGGTCAAAAGTATCAACATAGAGTCAATCGCCGAGCTCGAACGCGTGCAAAGCGTTGCCGAGTCGCTAAATCTGACCGCTTCTATTGCCTTCAGAGTAAACCCTGACGTCGACCCCGAAACACACCCCTACATCTCAACCGGGATGGATAAAGCTAAATTCGGTGTCACAATGGAAGCCGCATTTGAAGCCTATAAGCGTGCTGCAACCCTTCCAAATATCGAAGTGCATGGTATTGCGTGTCATATTGGCTCCCAAATCACCAAAACCAGCCCATTTTCAGATGCGCTAACCATTGTCTTAAACATGGTAAAGCGCTTAGCGGCCGAAGGCATTCAGATTAAGCAACTTGATCTAGGTGGCGGTTTAGGCATCGATTACCAGGGTGAAACGCCACCCAGCGCGAATGACTACGTGCAAAGTATGATCGAAGGCATCAAAGCACACGGCATTGATTTACCAATCGCTATCGAACCTGGCCGATACATTGCTGGAAACTCAGGGGTGATGCTAACCCAAGTGGAGTATTTAAAGCACAATGCCAGTAAGAGCTTCGCAATAGTCGATGCAGGTATGAATGACTTACTTCGCCCTGCGTTGTATCAAGCATTTCACCACATCAAACCAGTTAATATACAGCTCAACGAAGAACCAAGAGTCTATGACGTTGTTGGGCCGGTGTGTGAATCGGCATGTGTGTTAGGTTACGACCGCTCTCTTGCGGTAAAGCCGGGAGACTTATTGGCAGTACTCTCAGCGGGCGCTTACAGTTTTGTAATGTCCAACAACTACAATTCCCGTAAACGGCCTGCAGAAATCATGGTTGATAGAGAAACGTCACACGTCATACGTCAACGTGAAACCTATGATCAGTTGCTAGCGGGCGAGTCATTGTTACCAGAGTAGCTCAACAAACACCGTCGATGTATAGTAAATAGCGCACTGGAATTTTTCTCCAAAATACGTTATTGATATCAAATGAACCGTACATTCACAAAAATATTTGTTATTTCGCTACTTGTCAGCCTTAGCTCTAACGCCAATGCAGCGAAATTGTATAAATGGGTAGACGCCAACGGAAACATCTCTTATCAAGACCAACCACCACCCAAAAGTGGCAAGATCCTCAGTGAGAAAGAGGTAACCCCAAGCCCCGATCCAAAGGAAGACGTTATTAGTAAACCCTCTTTACCTGAAGTTGTGGTCTACTCTGTTAAAAATTGCGAACCATGTACACAATTAGTAAACGTTCTTAACCTAAACAAAATACCGCATATCGAACGCCCACTTGAGAGCGATAGAGCGGCCCAGACGAAAATTCTTGAGAGAGTCAGTAGTATTTCAGCACCAACTATTTTTCTTGGCAAAAAAATAATTCAAAATGTAAGTGGCAATCAATTGATTGAAGAGCTGCGAGCGGCGGGCTTTACTATATTAAATAGCAGCCAGCCTGATACCAGCAACGACACTGCCTCAGATCAAGATAATACTGACAACTAAGCTTAGACCTTTATCGACGTATAATCGTCGTATCGAAGCCCTCACTCTACCAAATCATACTAATGAAAATTGCCTCTTGGAATGTAAATTCTTTACGCGTACGCGTGGAACATGTAAGTGACTGGTTAATCGCTAACCAGCCAGACCTATTATGTTTACAAGAATTAAAAATGCCCGACGCTGAATTCCCGCAAGATGTGTTTACTAAATTAGGTTATCACAGCGCATTTACCGGCCAAAAAACCTATAACGGCGTGGCAATTCTGAGCAAAAAGCCATTGGCCAATGTAGAAATAGATTTACCAAATTTCGAAGACCCTATGCGGCGCTATATTGCCGGCGATTACCTATTAGAAAATGGAGAAAACTTAAGGATCGTGAACGTATACGTACCCAATGGGCAAGCATTAGACTCTGATAAATTTGTGTATAAGCGAGCTTGGTTTAAAAAACTACAAGAGGCTATGCATAAGTCGCTGTCTGAAAACCCCAATACAGTATTGGTTGGTGACTTCAATATTACGCCTAGTGACCTAGATGTGCATGACCCTAAAAAATGGGCTGGCAGTATTCACTGTAGCGATATAGAGAGGCTTATGCTGCAAAAATTGATGAGTGAAGGCTTGTACGACACCTATCGGCATTTCAATAAAGAGGGGGATCAGTTTTCTTGGTGGGATTATCGGGGAGCAGGTTACCGCGCCAATGAAGGCCTTCGCATTGATTTAGTATTAAGTTCTTCAGCAATGCTAAACAACGCTGTG
>CAZFVP010000033.1:0-4535 GCA_964522345.1 uncultured Gammaproteobacteria bacterium
CAAGCATACAATGAAAACTGGGAATTTTGCGTAAAAGGCGCAAATTTCAACCCTGATTTGCTAGTCTCGCTTGCTCTTTCTCGACACGGCCTAAGTGTCCTCGCTTAATCCAAACCTTGGTAGGTTCTGGGCCTGTTTTAATATTAGCTTGGGTATCAACTGGCAACCTTAACCAACTGTGCTTAACAAGAGTGTCGCCTGCTTCGTAAAACTGGCCTTCTAACACCAAAATTTCGGCTCCTGTTGTTAAGCAATGCTCTATTTCCGTATTCGCATCCCAAAACTCAATACTGACCTCTTGGAACACTCCGTCTAATACTAAGAACTCTTTCTACTAAGAACTCTTTCCCACCCATATGAATATGTCGAGAAAAGTAGCTTCCAGGAGCATACTTCACAATAGAGGTTGCACGAGCAGCTTCCGCTCCGATACGGTCTAACGGCCTTCTAGCGACCCCAAACATCGGTGAGTCGACCCATGCCATTTGTTCGCTGTGGACCACTACTCGCTTATCGAAGTCCGCATTAATCTTCATTATCCGATCTTATTTAGACGCCTTGTTTATCAGAAAACGGTCATTAGTTTGTTTTGGTAAAAATAAAGTTCCCGTAATATCATCCTACTGACTAGGTACCGCTTAAATGAAACTGTTGGCGTGCGACAAAAAGTGAGGAGTCAAACTCCTCACTTTTTATCTCATAGAGTAGTAGCAACAATCGTTAATCGCGTGCGAGGGTTAAATTCCCCGTGGCTTGCCACGAAATAGATTTTTGCATGCAAAAAGATACCCCGCTGCTTGCCGCGGGGAGTTTCATTTAGTTGCTCTTATTTACCGGTTAAACCTTTGCGTTCCAATAGAGGCTGAATATTAGGTTCAGCGCCGCGAAAGGTTTTGAAAATGGTCATCGCGTCTTCTGAACCACCGCGTGATAACAAGGTTTTACGAAAGTGATCACCGTTTTCACGTTTCATTCCTCCGTTTTCTTTAAACCACTCTACTGAATCGGCATCGAGTACTTCGCTCCAAATATACGAGTAGTATCCAGCTGAATAACCTCCTAATATGTGTGAAAAGTAATTAGTTCGATATCGCGGCGGCACCTGACTAAGTTGAACACCGGCTTTCTCAAGAGCCTTGGTTTCAAAATCAAGCACCTCGTCCGCTGCAGGGACCTGCTCGGGGGTTAGTTGGTGCCATGCTTGATCCAATAACGATGCTGCTAGATATTCAGTCGTGGCATAACCTTGATTAAACTTAGAGCTGGCAAATACTTTATCCAATAATTCTCTAGGCATCGCTTCACCAGTTTTATAATGCTTAGCGTAATTACTCAGTACCTCAGGCCAATCTGCCCACATTTCATTTACTTGTGACGGGTACTCGACAAAGTCACGCGGAACTGATGTACCAGAGAAACTCGGATAATTCACATCTGAGAACATGCCGTGCAATGCGTGACCAAACTCGTGGAACATGGTAGTAACTTCATCCCAAGTCAATAGCGTTGGCTCGCCTTGCGGGGGCTTAGGTACGTTTAAATGGTTTGCTACTACGGGTTTGGTGCCCATCAATCGAGATTGAGATACATATGCATTCATCCATGCGCCACCTCGTTTAGATTCACGTGCGTAAAAATCTTGAACAAAAAGAGCCAAGGTTGTTCCATCAGCATCGAACACTTCCCAGACTTTAACGTCAGGGTGGTAGGTTGGCAGGTCTGGGCGTTCTTTAAAGGTGAGGCCGAACACCTGCTCGGCCGCGTAAAACACGCCATTTACTAATACATTCTCCATTTCCAAATATGGTTTGAGCTGCGACGCATCGAAGTTGTACCGTTCAGCTCTTAATTTTTCTGTATAGAAATCCCAATCCCAGGCTGCTAAGTCGAAGTCGCCGCCTTGCTTAGAAATAATAGCTTGCAGGTCAGCTGCTTCTTTATTTGCATTTGCGACTGCCGCAGGAGCAAGGGTTGAAAGCCGCTGATTAACAGCGTCGGTCGTTTTCGCTGTTTGACTGACCAATTGGTAAGCAGCATGGTTAGCGTAGCCCAATAGTTGAGCGCGCTCTGCGCGTAATTTAAACACCTTGGAGACTAATTCTCGGTTATCGTAATCACCACCAGAGCTTCCTCGGCCTTGAGAGACATTTAGAATACGCTCTCGTAATTTGCGGTTTTCTAATGACGACATCGACGGCTGCTGGCTGGTGTTTAGCAGCGGTAAAACGTATTTACCTTCTAAGTTTCGGGCTTTGGCCGCTTGAGCTGCAGAGGCAATTTGAGTATCACTTAGACCTGCGAGCTCGCTAACGTCATCAACAACAATCGCTTTGCTATTAACTTCTTCTAAAACGTTCTGACTAAACTGAGTTGTCAACGTCGCCAGTTCTCTGTTTAACGCTTTCAGGGTTTCTTTATCTTGGTCGGATAATTGCGCACCGGCACCGATAAAGTCTTTATAACGTTCCTTTACCAGCCTTTGTGATTCAGCATCTAATTTCAAGGTAGGTAATTGCTCATAAATCGTTTTAACTCTATTGAATAATTTTGGATTCAATAGAATCTCATCTGAATGGGCCGATAATTTAGGTGCGATATCAGAGCGCAATGCTTTAATATCATCATTGGTATTCGCCGATGAAAGCGCAAAGAACACTGAGCTTACTCGAGATAAGATTTGCCCACTCTTCTCCATGGCTAACATTGTATTTTCAAAGGTGGCGGGTTCAGGGTTATTCGCTATTGCGTTAATTTCAACCAAGTTTTCTGCCATTCCTTTCTTAAAGGCCGGCGCGTAGTCCGAGTTAGAAATTTTATCGAACGCCGGAAACTGCATATACAAACTACTATCTTGGTAGAACGGGTTAGTCCCAGAATCAACATTAGTTGCAGTATCTTTGGCCATTTCTTTTACGTCATTTATCGCTGTAGCGCTGGGCTCAGTTTTTGACTGACTTGTGTCAGATTGACTGCATGCCGCTAAGCCTAGGCTCAAACCCATGGTTAACAGTAAAGGAGCTGATTTATTCATCGCTAAGGTCTTTGATTGTTGGTTGAATGTGGCTTTATCATACAACATCTCGATGTTGTAAATTGTGAGTTACCTATTGTGTCAACCCGAGTCATCGACCAAACTCAGATTGCATCGTATACTCGGCTTATGCAAAGTACTCCAAAGTTTATCGGCCTTAACACTACCTACCCTACGGTGAGCGGCACACGAATGACTCGTCTCCATTTCGATGGTGCGGCGTCGCCGTTGGCGTCAGCAAAAGCCTTAGAGACCGTCCAAAAGTTACTACCACATTATTCAAACACCCATAGTTATGTGCATAACTCGGCGCAAATTTCCACCAAAGCACTCGCGTGGGCGCACAATATGGTATTGAAATTTCTTGGAGCCGATAAACAAATTTATACATCAATTTTCAGTGGTTCAGGTACCACAGCTGCGATAAATAGAGTTGCTCGAGGCCTTCACCAAGCTCGCCCAGAGAGAAACATCGTATTGGTGTCGTCGATGGAACACCACGCTAACGACCTGCCACATCGGCAATTTGGGAACGAGGTCATTTATATTCCACTCGAAGGAGAAGGCGCGACTACCGGCGCGATCGATCTACAGGCGCTAAGGCAATTATGTGAATCGCACTCTGAAAAAATTAATTATATCGCTCTATCATCGGTGAGTAACGTCACAGGCATCAGTAATCCAATCAGCCAGGTTTGCGAGCTCGCACATAAGCATGGAATTTTGGTTCTTATTGACGGCGCCCAAAGTGTTGGTCATGGCCCAACTAACTTATCAACCTTAGACATTGATTTTTTTGTATTTTCAGGCCACAAAACCTACACCCCGATGTCACCGGGTGTTTTAGTTGCTAAACGGGCTTTATTGAAAAGCTTAGATGGCCAAGACCTTGGTGGTGGGTCCGTTGCATCAGTGAGTTTCTATGACTATCAACTAGAAGATGACGAAACGACTAAAGAAGAATCAGGAACGCCCAACATTGTTGGAGCAATCGCTTTAGCCTCTGTGTTAAAAGAGCTAATGGATTACGGCCTGAAAAAACTAGAACTTAAAGAGCGTTCATTAATGCTTGAGCTTATCAAAGGTTTGAGCAGCATTGATGAAATACGCATATACGGTGATTTAACGTTATCACGCACTGGGGCACTGGCGTTTAATCATACGCAATTAGATCATGGTTTATTTGCAGCGATCTTAAACGATCACTTTGCCATCGCATTGAGAAATGAGTGTTTTTGCGCACACCCCTATGTGAGTAATTTACTAAAAGAGGAATTATGGCAACTAGACTTGAGCACCGTAGCCGAAGATCAACAAGAAAGTTTTATTAATAGAAAACGAGGCATGATTCGCGCTAGCCTTAGCTTATACAACACTAGTGACGATGTGGCTCGCTTAGTAGAAATTATTCAGCAAATTAATGAAGATTTGCCGCATTACACAAAAGACTATATTGCGTTAGACGATGGCTCGTATAGACATAAAAACTATCAATTAGATTGGG
>CAZFVP010000033.1:4635-10789 GCA_964522345.1 uncultured Gammaproteobacteria bacterium
CTTGGTCATATCCTTAGACTCATCAGGGTTAATCTCAATTGACAACCATTCATGACATTCCATGCCTGCAACGTATGGCACCAGTGGGCCTTCTATCTGTTCAGGATGGTTATAAATAATATCGTCACTTACCGGCACAAAATATTGTTGATTCATGTTACTAACTGCCTATCTTGTCATCATCGATTAAAAGTTCTGGTTGCAAGTAAGTTGGTTGATATTCCCCGACTGAAAATCTGACTTATTTAACAGTGCCTTGGGCTTAAACCAAACACGGCATGTGTTATAAATATTCAGTGAATATCAATTACTTATTTGATACCTCTATTAAACGCCTTTGAAATGTCTAATTCGGGATAAACTAATGGTTAAATTATGGTTTTCGTTAGATTTTGTGTTTAGTTGCTCGTATTAGGGCAAAATATTCCATCTAAGCCTGCATACCTACAGCAAAACCATACGTTAAAACACACTAACAGCGAGCAAAATTGACATGGCAAGAAGAGTGGCAATCGTTGAAGACGACTTTGATCAACGAGAAAATTACAGAGATGCTTTGCAAAAGTCTGGCTATGACGTGGATACCTATCGAAATCGCCCTGAAGCGTTAAAGGGCATGCGTGATAATATGCCTGACTTGGCAATACTGGACATTATGCTCGAAAACGAAATGGACGGAGGGTTCGATCTATGCCGCGATTTACGAGCATTATCACCTACCCTACCGATTATATTTCTAACCGCCAGAGACACCGATATTGATCGAGTATCAGGCTTGCGACTCGACGCTTGGGACTACTTAACTAAGCCATTAAATATGCAGTTTTTAAGCGTGCGTATCAACTCACTATTTCGAATAGTTGACAGTCTTGGGCAACCAGCAAACGATGACGATGAAAGCGACACGCTGGTTATTGATGATCTAGAAATAAATGAAGATAGTATGTCCATCCGTTGGAAAGGTCAGGAGTTGAGTTTAACTCTAACTGAGTTTTGGTTAATTGAATCAATGGCGCGCCATCCAGGGCACGTAAAAACTTATGAAAACATGATGCAAATCACCCGGCAAAGTTACGTAGAGCGCAACACTATCAATGGTTACATTCGAAGAATAAGAAACAAATTCAAAGAGGTAGATTCAGGTTTCAAGAATATACAAACGGTTTTTGGCGTTGGATATAAATGGAATACTAACGAGTAGAAAGCGAACTTAATAGACTAACAACTTACTCGGTACACACACTATGCGTGCAGGCTTTTCAATTCGCACCAAACTTCTAATGGTTGCACTGCTGTTATTACTCATACCATGGATGTCTTACGTTTATGTGCGTGATATGAAAACATTTTTGCTAAGTGGGCAAGAAAACGCATTAAGTTTAACCTCACGAGCGGTAGCCACGGTTTTACACGATCGTCCCGAGCTATTCACGGAAGATAGCTCCATCAACCCCGGTGATGCTGGAGAAAACGAAGTATATGCAGTTCCATTGCCGGCGTACATAAACTTAAATGGAGACCTAAGCGATTGGGGGGAACAGCTCACCCAAGCCGAAACATACAGCACCGACAACACTAGCTTCGATGGCAACGTTTCTGAACGCACATCTGAAAATTTGATTACTGTTGACCATGTGCTTGGGTATCGGGGCAATTTCATCTACGCGATGTTTAAGATAGATGACGATTCAGTAGTGTTTCGTCAACGAGGTTTTTTGAGAGTTGATGCAGCGGACCACTTACGACTCACCTTACGCCCGCCTGATCGGCCCGAGCAGCGCTATACATTGAGCGCCCGAGAAAGCGGCCGTATGAGCATTTATCTAATGGACCAAGAATGGCAATACCCGATCACAGGTGAGCCAAATTACGATTTAGCCGCCGAGCTCGGTTTAACTAACGAAGGATACAATGTTGAATTGCGCATACCTAGATTCATGTTGTCTTCGGAAACACAAATAAAGCTTTCAGTAGCTGACGTCGATGATCCGGAATCACTAAAAATTGAATCGCTGGTTGCCACTACGCCCGAAAGCGACAATGGCGATCTATCACGCGTATTGGTTAAGTCTCCAGAAATAGCAAAAATACTCAAAGCTCTTGACCGCTCGGACACCCGAATATGGGTCTTCAATAAGCAAAAGCGTCCTACTGCAGTAGTCGGCAATATCATTTCTGAAAATGATAGTACCCAAACGCTAAAACCTTCACCAAATGACGATATCTGGAAAACTCTAAGTTACTACTACACCACAACTTTACAAACTATATTTTCATATATCATCGAACAACCCACCGCAGATCAAAAAGAACTTAACGATAGTGGTCAGCCACGTAACGACGCAATTATTGAGCGCGCGCTTGCTGGTGAAATCACCACGGATCGCCAAGCGTCGATTGACCAGCGAGGCTCGATTCTAATGTCGGCACATCCGATCTACCTTGGCGATGAAATTCCAGGAGTGGTCGTGGTAGAACAGAGTACAAGTCAGGTTTTAGGGCAGCAACAAGAAGTGCTGGAGAATGTTATCAGCGTGACCTTATTAGTCCTTATCACAGTCGCTACCGCGCTACTGCTGTTTGCATCGAGATTGACACTTCGCATCCGCCGCTTACGTAATGCCACCGAAACCGCCATTGATAGAGATGGCCGTATTATCAACCAAAAGCTATTAGCCGAAGCCAAATCTGGTGATGAGATAGGAGACTTATCTCGTTCAGTAAGCAACATGCTTGAACGCTTATCGCAATATACAAGTTACTTACGAGGCCTCCCGGACACCTTAGCGCACGAGGTTAGTAACCCGCTAAACGTGGTGAACTCATCGTTACATAACCTTTCTGAAGAACTCCCAGGCTCAGCCAACAGCAAGTATATGGAACGAGCTAAAAATGGTGTAAACCGTATTGGAAGTATCTTACGCAACCTTACCGAGGCGGCGAACTTAGAACAAGCGATGCAATCAGAGACTCGTGAGGTTATTGATTTAATTGAGTTAATAGAAAGCTATGTTGACGGGTACAATTTTTCCAACCCTGAACAAAGTTTTGAAATAGTAATTCATTCACGCCCGCTATTCGTTGAAATTGCCCCAGACTATATTGCCCAAGCTCTTGATAAACTGGTCGATAACGCGATCGACTTTGCAGCACCAGACACTGCAATTGTCTTTAAAGCTCGCAAACTAAATAACTTTGCTCAAATCGATGTCATTAATCAAGGCTCTCGCCTACCCGAAGGTATGACCGAGCGTATATTCGAGCCTCTAGTGTCTCTGGGCCGTAAAAACGCTCAAAAAATCAGCTTAGGCATGGGCCTTTATATTGTCAAACTCATTGCGAGTTTTCACGGCGGTGATGTGCTTGCTCGCAACTTACTCAGCTCTGATGGTGTAATATTCTCTCTTTCACTGCCAATTTTTAATGCATCTACTAACGAGTAACCACTAGACAAGAGTCTATCGCGGCTTAAATCAGGATAAGACAATGGGAAATAGACTAAGTAAACTTTACACACGTACGGGTGACGATGGCACTTCAGGCTTGAGCGGCGGAGAGCGTATTGCAAAAAATCACGAACGTATGAACGCAATGGGTACGGTAGACGAATTAAACAGCGTCATTGGGTTAATGATTTGTAAATTGGAAGATGCCGAACTCAAGACTTTTTTCACGTCAATTCAGCACGACCTCTTTAATATAGGTGGCGAGATCAGCATGCCTGGTCATAGCTTTATCAAACAAGAAAAAATCGAACAGCTTGAAAGCAAAATTGATTTTTTTAACGACTCTGTTGAGCCTCTTAAAGATTTCATTTTGCCTGGTGGTAGTGAGGCCGCATCGGTGTGCCATATGGCAAGATCAATTGCGCGAAGAGCCGAGCGTGATGTCATTAGCCTACATCAAGCTGAACCCGTATGTGATACAACTCGCCAATACTTAAACCGTTTATCCGATTTATTATTTGTGACCGCCAGAATCATTAACCTTCGTTTAGGTCATAACGATGTATTATGGAAAAAAGAGCTAGCTTAACTACTAGTGAATTAGAATCAGCACAAAACAAAAATAAAACTAATTATGAGCTCAGAAAATTCGTCGGCATTACTCTTCTCGAAACAAAACTTAGTCCTCAAAATCATCATCGGCATTGTGTTCGGCGCCTTAATTGGCGGCATATTCCCGGAACTCGGAAAGTCGGCATCGATATTAGGTAAGCTATTTGTTTCGGCGCTCCAAGCACTCGCGCCAATACTCATATTTTTATTGGTTATTGCATCACTAGCAACTCATCGTGAAGGCCAAGAAAGCCATATGCGGCCTATTCTTTTGCTGTACTTTATTGGCACGTTAGCGGCGGCTACTACCGCGGTGATGGTGAGTTTTCTGTTTCCGACAACCTTAACTCTTGTTGGAGCCGAGATCGTGAATTCGGCCCCGCAAGGTATTGGTGAAGTGCTCAACACTCTGCTATTTAAAGTAGTAGAAAACCCAGTTAAAGCATTATTGGGCGCAAACTATATTGGCATCTTAGCTTGGGCAATAGGGTTTGGTATTTTGCTTCGCAAAGCAAGTGATTCAACCAAATTAGTACTCGAAGATATGAGTGATGCGATAGTCAGCTTGGTTCAATTTGTTATTCAACTAGCCCCGATAGGCGTATTTGGCATCGTCGCAGGCACGGTGGCAGAAACCGGCTTCGGAGCACTAATCGATTATTCACGCATTTTAAGCATATTAGTAGGCACGATGCTAATCATCGCTCTCGCCGTTAATCCCATTATCGTTTACCTAATGACACGCACAAACCCTTACCCGCTCATACTAACCTGCATACGGGAAAGTGGAATTACAGCATTTTTTACGCGCAGCTCAGCCGCTAATATTCCGGTAAATATGGCTCTTTGTGAAAAACTCAAACTTGACGAAGATACCTATTCGGTTTCGATACCACTCGGCGCAACTATCAATATGGCAGGCGCTGCGATCACCATAACGATAATGACCATGGCGGCTGTCAATACCCTAGGGATTAACGTAGATCTTGGAACGGCATTACTTTTGAGTTTTATTGCCAGCATATCGGCCTGTGGATCGTCTGGCGTTGCGGGAGGCTCGCTACTACTTATTCCATTAGCATGTAGCTTGTTTAATATTCCTAACGATGTGGCAATGCAGGTTGTTGGAGTCGGCTTTATTATTGGCGTAGTGCAAGATTCAGCTGAAACAGCATTGAACAGTTCAACAGATGTAGTTTTCACAGCAGCAGCATGTCACGCGGCGGGCAAATAACTCAAATTTTACCATAGCGGAGAACGCCACTATCATGGTGTTGACAACGAGCTTAGTGCTAACGGTTAGATTGACTGATGACCAAGAATACCTAATGGCTTATTAATTTTTTAATGACCTTGTTCGCTAGAAATAACGCTATTGGCATGTTGTGACTTTAAACCAAGCATGTGAGGAAACTTCACAATCATTGCAAATGCAATTATGTCGTAAACTGTGTGGCCGACCATCACCAGCACAATGCTCCCCGAATAGTAAAAAGCGACACCAAATAGTAAACCTAGAGCAAATGTTAGAACAACGTAGGTTTTTGTCATGAAATGCAATATGCCAAATACAATAGAAGCGCAGGTAATCCCCCAAAAAACGCCAAGGCCCTCGATCAAGAAACTCTGTAACACAGCTCTGATTAGTAACTCTTCGCCTATGCCTGCAAGCAATGAAATAACCAAAATTTGAAACCAAGTAAAACGTTTAAAAAGCTGATGCAAGGTTGTCAATAGTTCATGCATTGCGACTGTTTGGGTCCAACGCGAACAAGACACCATAAACCCCAATAAATAAAGAGCTACGCCTAATACCACTCCGTAGGGAATAGATGCCCACGCGAGCCGGCCTAGCCATTCCCAAGGGGCGTAGAACCAGGATAAAAACACGCCAAGCACTAGTATCATGATCGCCGATGGCAAGACGTCACGAAACGCTATAGGCCCTTGGATTAACCTCATGATGATTGGTCAATCCAAATTAACGAAGCCATTCGGCCACATCGCCCGTCACGACGATAAGAAAAAAACTGAGCCTTATCACTATAAGTACACATTGCTGCATGAGAATAAGTAGTAACCCCCGCCGCCTTAAG
>CAZFVP010000033.1:10889-12378 GCA_964522345.1 uncultured Gammaproteobacteria bacterium
AGAGCCATCGGCGGGAGTTGCAATTGGTAAATCAAGGTTCACTAGCGTTGTACTATGCACTTGATTAAGCCACAAAGGCTCACTCGGCAAACTCAAATCGAGATTAAGCTTTTTACGGTTTGCCGTTACTCGCTGATCGTCATCGCCAACATGAGCACCTAAATTCATGGATGCATAAACATCAACGCTCTTACCGTCAACACGAGTGCTAGAATACGCTTTAATATGCTTTGGAGCCGACCAGTTTGGCTGAAGATACGACACAATGTATTAATGATTATCGTCTTTACACGCATCAACCAAGCGTTGCATGTCTTGGGGCATTAGACGCTCCCACGATTGGTGCTCACCCGATATCGGATGAATATATTCTATTCGAGTCGCATGCAAGGCCTGTCTTTTAAAGCTACGAAGTTCTATTTCTAGCAATGGCGAACAATCGCCTGGAATACCGAGACGACGCCCATAAACGGGGTCACCTGCTAAGGAAAACCCTATATGAGTTAAGTGAACTCGAATTTGATGAGTACGACCAGTTTCAAGTTGTACTCGAAGCAAGGTGTGGTTTCGAAAGCGACTGTCTACCCGATAATGAGTGACGGCTTCTTTGCCCATCATGTTAACCGCCATTTTCCGACGATCATGTTTATCGCGCGCAATTGGCTCATCAACGGTATTACCCGATATTATCCGCCCATTGACCAAAGCTAGGTACTCCCGATGCAAACTATGGTCAACCAATTGATCAATTAAACCTAGCCGCGCATGTTCAGTTTTAGCCACTACCATTAAACCCGATGTGTCTTTATCTAGACGATGCACAATGCCGGCGCGCGCTAAAGATCGGCTTTCGGGGTAATGAAATAACAAGGCGTTTAGCAAAGTACCGTCAGGGTTTCCCGCCCCTGGATGCACTACCCAACCTGCGGGTTTGTTAATCACCATCATATCATCATCTTCATACACGATGTCTATTGGCAGATCTTGCGCCTCCCATTCGCCTTTACGAATGTCCGGAACCGTCACTTCTAATAACTCCCCTCCAAAAACCTTGTCTTTTTGCTTAGGCAACTCATCGTCGAGCACAACCAAGCCTTGTTTAATCCAAGATTGAACGGTACTGCGCGAATAATCTTCACACAGCTCGGTAAGAGCTTTATCGACACGCTGACCAAACAAGTCATCTGGGACGATATAGCTATGTAAGCCAATTTTAGATAGCGGCTCGTTATCAGACATAGTTTGAATTTTCCTTGAAGAAGTAAAAGTAACACGCAAATTGCCATACAGAACGGTAATACTCTTCTAGTTCATGGTTTTTCACGCTATTATTAATACCCTAAATAATAACCCAATACGACAGCAACATGAGCCTTTTCCAAGTCATTGCCGGCACATCTCTGGCAAATCCGCATTCTGCCTCAAAAAATAAGCCTGCTCCTCGCCTAGCTAAGTTGTTAATTATTACCGTGCTAGCGCTGGTAGTATC
>CAZFVP010000033.1:12478-14779 GCA_964522345.1 uncultured Gammaproteobacteria bacterium
CACAAGAATGTGGATTATGCTTACTATATGAAAGGCGTTGCCAGCTTCGAAAAGAAAGCAGGACGAATTGATAAGTTTATTAAAGGGGGCGCTAAAACAGTTCGCGACCCTAAGCCGTTTCGTGATTCGCAAGATGCCTTTGAAGAACTTATCAAACGCTACCCTAATAGCGTGTATACCGATGACGCCAAACAACGCATTGTTTATATTCGCAATGAACTGGCTGAGCGAGAACTGTATGTAGCGCAGTTTTACTTTGATAACGAAACTTATGTCGCTGCGGTAAATCGTTGTAAAACAATTATTTATACATACGAAACATCACCTGCTGTGGAAGGCGCGCTTTTGCTAATGGAAAAATCATACATTGAGATGGGGCTGACAGACTTAGCCGAGAGTACCCGTAATGTACTCCGTGAAAATTTTCCTAAAAACCAAAGCTCACCTTACAAAAAGGAGAAGGGTATATTCGCTAGATTAAACCCATTCTAGGTTGCACCATTTAATCTAACACATAAAAAAGCCACCTTAATTAGGGTGGCTTTTTTATGCAAAGTTAATTTAACGACTCATCTTTACCAATCAACTTTAGGCTTAAACCCAGACGTAATTGGGTAACGTCGATCTCGACCAAATGCTCGTTTAGTGATACGCACACCCGGAGCAGCCTGCCGCCGTTTATATTCATTTCGATCAACCATGCGTATAACCTGCGACACATCTTCCTTAGCAAAACCTTTCGCGACAATTTCGGCCGGTGGGCAATCCTCTTCCACATATAGTTCTAAAATTGGATCTAACACTTCATACGGTGGCAAACTGTCTGAGTCTATTTGGTCAGGGCGCAACTCAGCCGACGGTTCACGAGTAATAACTCTATCTGGAATTACTTGAGATATTGTATTTCGGTACTTGGACAATTCATATACCAACACCTTTGGCACATCTTTAATAGCGTTATAGCCACCAACCATATCACCATACAAAGTGGCATAGCCAACCGACATCTCACTCTTGTTACCGGTGGTCAGCACCATCGCACCCGTTTTGTTAGAAAACGCCATTAAACACAAACCTCGACAACGTGCTTGTATGTTTTCTTCGGTAGTATCTTGCGCACGATCACCGAATATGGGAGATAACTGCTTAACAAACGCGTCGTACATCGGCTCTATCGAGACAACATGATAGTTAATGTTCAAAGCCTCGGCTTGCGCATGAGCATCGTGCTTAGAGATGTCAGAGGTATAGCGAAATGGCATCATTATTACATCGACATTATCAGGGCCAAGGGCATCCACCGCGATAGCCGTCGTCAGCGCCGAGTCGACCCCTCCGGACAGGCCAATTACTACTTTTTTAAATCCATTTTTTCGTACATAGTCACCTACTCCTAACACTAGGGCGTTGTAGACACTTTCTAGCATCCCCATTTCAGCTGTTATTTGCGTGCCAACTACCGATATATCAGAACCGTCGCTTTTAACTATTATTGTGCTAAGTGCTTCTTCAAAGCTCACCATTTGATGCACGACATTGCCTTGAGCATCAGTCGTAAACGAAGCACCGTCAAACACGAGTTCATCTTGGCCGCCGACTTGATTTACATAAATAACCGGGGTATTTACTTTTTTGGCTTTGCTACAAACCACCTCGTTGCGTTCTTCAATTTTCTTACGGTGATATGGAGAACCATTAATATTGATAATGATTTGCGCACCCAGCTCCACCGCTCCCTCTACAGGGCCATCGTGCCATATATCTTCGCACACCGTTAAGCCCAATTTAACACCCTTATAGTCGACAACACAGCACTCTGTGCCCGCAGTAAAGTAGCGTTTTTCATCAAATACACTATAATTTGGTAAATCCATCTTTGCGTATTCGTGAGTGATTTTCCCGTCAATAATCACGGCGCCCATATTAAATAAACCAAGCGGTGTTTTCTTTGGGTAACCAACAATTAAGTCAATACCACTGACTGATTCGCACAAGCGCTTTAGTTGTTGTTCTACCCGACTATTGAATCCTGGGCGCATCAATAAATCTTCGGGTGGGTAGCCTGTCAAAACTAGTTCAGCGCAAACTAGTAGATCACATTCTAGTTTTTTAGCTCGATCCGCGAATTCGATAATTCGATCGACGTTGTCTTCCACACCGCCAACAACAACATTGATCTGTGCTAAGCCAATATTAATTTCACTGCTCATAAGGTATCTTCTAGTCGGTTAATTCAGTTCGCCATACAGGCGTCAAAACAGAGTATATAGTTTAAAAAAAATTATGGATATTGTTGTTCAC
>CAZFVP010000033.1:14879-16897 GCA_964522345.1 uncultured Gammaproteobacteria bacterium
CGGCATGGATTGGAATACTACCCAAAACTTTCTAATGCAGTCCCCTTCACTCCCGCAACTGGCGAGCGACTGTTGATCGCACCTGATCAAAAGCGGGACGAACTCGAAAAGGCGTTAATTTCGAGAGCATTGGAGCTATGCCAACAGCGCGGTCTTTCGAGTTTTCATAGCCTCTTTACTACAGCCAAGCAGGCGGACACTCTAAATAAACTAGGTTGTCTAACTCGCCACAGCTCGCAGTTTCATTGGCAAAATAGACACTACGAACACTTTGACGATTTTTTGAGCCGAATGAGCTCTAAAAAGCGTAAAAATATCAAACGCGAGCGACGACGAGTCTCAGAAACAGGCATTAAGTATCGATGGTTATCGGGTGAGCAACTCGATCAACCTGCGGTTGATGCAATGTATCGCTTCTATTCGAGAACCATTCACTACTACGGCGCGCAATCGTATCTAAATAAAGCGTTCTTTGAGTCTCTTGCTGAAACCTTTAATCAACAGACATTGTTTTTATTTGCTGAATTTAATAATCAACTCATTGCTGGAGGCTTATACTTTAAAAGCGACAACACACTTTATGGTCGCTATTGGGGTGCGCTCGACAATTTCCATAGCGTGCATTTCGAAACGTGTTACTACCAAGCTATAGAATGGTGCATTAAAAATGGTTACAAACGCTTCGAAGCTGGCGCTCAAGGTGAACATAAACTCGCTAGAGGCCTCGAACCAAACACCACCTACTCGTCTCACTGGATAGCACACGAAGGGTTTAGACACGCTATTGACGAGTTTCTCGTGTCAGAACAAGAACATATGAACGATTATCAAACCCATATGCAAAGTCACTCGCCATTCAAACGCGAACTATAATGGCGCCTAATATTAATTTTGTTCAATTTCCCTCAGTCAGTAACGCCAATGAGGATGGACTTTTGGCGATGGGAGGCGACCTAGATGTGAACACACTTGTATCCGCTTATGCGCAAGGCATATTTCCATGGTATAGCGAGGGCCAACCGATTCTTTGGTGGTCTCCCAACCCTAGAATGGTTCTCTACCCTTCACAGATAAAAGTGTCTCGCAGCCTCACTAAGGTACTTAAGAAGAAGCTGTTTCAAGTCACCTGTAACCAAGTATTCGAAGACGTAATAAATGCGTGTGCTTTGCGAGGCCAACAAACAGAAGACGTTCCAATCGAAGACACCTGGATCAACGATGACATGGTTAAGGCATATTTAGAGCTTCACAATCAGGGTTACGCTCACTCGGTCGAAGTCTGGCAAGATGGTAAACTGGTTGGAGGCTTATACGGGGTTGCCCTTGGCAAAGCCTTTTTCGGAGAGAGTATGTTCAGTCGCGTCAGTAATGCGTCTAAAGTCGGGTTAGTAACTCTATGCCATCACCTTTCAGGCGCTGGCTTTGAGGTAATTGACTGTCAGGTAGCAAGCGACCACCTTTTCTCCCTAGGCGCGGTCGAAGTTGATAGGAAACAGTTTCTAGATATAATTGACGATGTTGACATTAATCAACCAAACCTTAAATTTTCTAAGTCGTTCAAGCAAGCCTTAGTCGAGAATGTTATAACTACATCATGAGCACCGCGCATTACCCAATTCGATTATTTGAGACAGTCGTAGATGATTGCCCTTATCTTGATGACCAAAAAAGCGCATCGATATTGGTCGACCCAGATCACCAAATAGACAAAAATCTATTCTCAATGCTATCTCGATCGGGCTTTCGACGCAGCGGCGAAATGCTCTACTCGCCCAAATGCCCAAGTTGTAACGCCTGTGTGTCGGTACGAATTCCATCTTCACTATTTACCCCATCGCGTAGTCAAAAGCGCGTTTGGCGTAAAAACATCGATGTGCGGGTTAGTATCGAGGATGTATGCTTTGACCAAGAGCACTTCGACATGTACTACCGTTATCAATCCCATCGGCATCCTGATAGCAGTATGTGTGATATCGACACATCAAAATACAGCGGTTTTATTGAATCAAGTTATTCGC
>CAZFVP010000034.1:0-1524 GCA_964522345.1 uncultured Gammaproteobacteria bacterium
CGCATGAGGTATTTATAGTTATACTCTAATGATAATCAGTATAGAGTGCTTTTGTGGGGCCAACAATACTGCCAATTATTGGCAATGCCTCTATAAAAGCCGATTCTCAATCATAAATCTTATCATCGCACATGCGATAATGGTAATTGCATTCTAAATTGAGCTGGGAGTGGCTAAAGTATTTAGGCTCTTAAAACTGTATCTAAACGTCACAAAAATGCCGACATTGTTGAAGGTATTCGGTTGAAACGAACCTCTTTCGGTCATATAAAACCATTTGGCTAACTGACGTTTGTTACCATATTCGAGTACAAAAATTAGAATAATTACTATGCAACAACGACTAAAATTTCAAAATCGTAAGCAATTAAGCTTATCTGCTGTATTACACCTGCCCAATACCGGTGAAGCAGCAGCTTACGCTCTATTTGCCCATTGCTTTACTTGCACTAAGAGTATCAACGCGGCAGTGGCTATTTCTGAAACCTTGGCTCAACGAGGAATCGCTACGCTGCGATTTGACTTTACTGGCTTGGGTGCTAGTAAAGGAGATTTTGCTGAGAGTAATTTCTCAACTAATATTGATGACTTGATCGACGCTGCTGAATTTCTAAAAGCTGAGCTCGACGCACCGCAACTGCTCATTGGTCATTCGCTCGGTGGAACCGCGATTTTGGCCGCCTCTCAACAAATAGAGTCAGCCAAAGCGGTGGTGTCGATTGGCTCACCGTCAAATCCAGAGCATATTCTTCACTTGTTAAGTGAACATTTAACTGAGCTTGAACAGTCAGGCTCAGCCGACGTTAAACTCGCAGGCCGATCGTTTAAATTTAAGCAGGGTTTTGTCGATGATGTGCGTGGTCATGAAATAAATTATCGTAAACTGCGTAAAGCTTTATTGGTTATGCACTCGCCACAAGACGACACCGTGTCGGTCGACGAAGCCGGTAAAATATTCTCGCAAGCCTTGCACCCCAAAAGCTTTGTTAGCTTAGATGGTGCTGATCATTTATTGAGTAAAAAACAAGACTCCAAATACGCAGCCGAAGTGCTAGCGAGTTGGGCGATGCGTTATATAGAAACTAGAACAGATATTGCTGATACAGAGCTTGGTGTATTGGCCAAGGCGAAAACTAATCAAGGATTTTTATGCGATGTGAATGCTAACGGGCACCAATTAATCGCTGACGAACCACTCAGCATGGGCGGCACCAATTTAGGGCCTTCGCCGTACGATTTCTTAGGGTCGGCATTGGCAACCTGCACAGCGATGACACTCAATATGTATGCTCGGCATAAGAAGGTTGAGTTAGAAAATGTCGAGGTTAAGGTTGAGCATAGCCGTATACACGCTGAGGATTGTGTCGATTGTGAAAAATCAGTTGGCAAGGTTGATGTTTTTAATAGACTCATCACGTTAGAGGGGAACTTGAGCCCTGAGCAAGAAACGCGCATGCTACAAATTGCCGATCGCTGCCCAGTGCACAAAACATTAGAAAACGAAATTAAAATTACGACAAAGAT
>CAZFVP010000034.1:1624-8764 GCA_964522345.1 uncultured Gammaproteobacteria bacterium
AGAAGGCCAAGATCGGGCTGAGCATATCCAACAAAAATACGGCCTGACTGTTGAGCAAGGGCAAGCCAATCGTCAAAACTTAATGGATCGAGGCTTGTCGGTTGGTTACGAATTTAACTTTCCTGAAGGTGGTCGCGTCTACAATACGTTTAACGCCCATCGCCTTATTCACTGGGCTAAGGAATTTGGCAAACAAACTGAATTGAAATTAGCCTTGTTTGATCTCTTTTTTCAAGCTGAGGGCAACCCAAGCGACGAGAAGGACTTGCTTAGTTGTGTTGAACAAGTCGGGTTATCAACAGTTCTTGCAAAACAAGTGTTGGACTCTGACCAGTTGGTGAACGAAGTGCGAGCAGACCAACAACTAAGTCAGCAACAGGGCATTAGCTCTGTGCCTGCGTTTATTTTCAACAATAAATATCTCGTCTCTGGTGGTCAGCCTAAAGAGGTATTTATCGATGCGATACAACAGTTGGACAAAGAAGTTACTGAGCAAGAAGCTAGTTGATAAAATACGGCCACTAGCCGAGATAACGAGGAATCAATAGAGTTTGGGGCCTCTATGTTTTAGTCAAGCAACAACGTTTATATCGTTTACCGCTACCGCACGGACAAGGCGCTTTTTTTCGAACTCGTTCGGCTACGTGCACATCGGCTCGATTTTGTTTATAGAAACGTTCTAAATGTTTATACAATAGTGGGTGTTTTTGTTTTAGTCGTTTAGGTCGTTCAAAGAAATATTCGCTCGCGACTGAAAAAAATTCAGCATTATTCGTCGCACCATAGTCTCGAATATCACTCTTTCGAGTATTTATTTCGCGTATTTTTCTAGCAACCAACTCTAACCACGGTAATGAATAGCCCTGTTCACTAATTTGCTTCGGTAGACCATCGATGTCACCGTCGGCCATATCAATTAGGTGAGCGAATTCATGTATTGCCACGTTGCGCTTATCAAGACCGTTGTCAAACCCTTGATGCAGCGCAGGCAGGCTTAAAATCATTTTACCTCTTAAATGCGCGGTGCCCACCAAGCCGGTAATGTTTGAATCATGTTGACGAAACTCGGAGCTGTCGTTAAATGAGCTTGGTACTAAATAGACAGTATCAACTTTAACGTAATGCCATTGCTTAAAACCCCAAGCAAGTATTACTGAGCCAGATGCGACCAGTAACTTATCTGTTTCACTTACTTCAAGATTATGGCCGACTATCTCAGTATTTTCGATAAACGCGAGACAGCGCTGTTCAAAACGTATTTGGTCGTCGGCTTGCAGATTACGATAAAAATCGACTTTGGCACGTAAGATTTCACGTTGAAATGGCTTGATTTCGACTGGCGCTGGAGGTTCGGGGAAAATGGCAGCGCGAAGTCGTGATAATAGGTTTTTAAACACGTAAACGATCAATATAGCTTAGCTACGGTTATCAGAATCTCTCTAGCTTGCCATGTGGGGCCTATTCTCGCAATACGCTTATTCCGGAGTTGAGAATTGGGTGTTTATTTAGTCTTGCACCTACATCGCTTATGATGTCGAAAACAGAACCTAGGATTTGATTATGAAAGCATCGCGATTTTTTTTATCTCTGCTTATTCTTACAGCGGTATACGTATTAAACATCTCTAGCGTTTTTGCTCAGAGCAAAGCCGATCGAAAATTCGAAAAGCTAATGGACGAGCATTGGGCGGTACAGCTCAAACAAAGTCCAGAGTTTGCAACCAGCTTAGGCGTTCGCGACTATGATCATTTACTGAGTGATCCATCGTTAGAAGCCTACGAAACGTCGATAGAAAAATCGAAGGTTTTTTTATCGAGATTATCGGCGTTATCGGTATCAAGGCTAAGCCAAGCGAATCAGTTAAATCATGCTTTATTGTTACTCGATTTAACTAATGAGATTGAAGGGTCAAAACACGGAGGTAAATACCTGATTATGAATAACCGCTCAGGCCCTCATTTAGAATTAACTGGTTTGGCGGGCCGTCTGCCCTTCTTTAAACTAAGTGATTACCAAAGCTATTTGAAACGGCTTGCTCTCATGCCTGAATATCTTGAGCGCGCGACAACTCGAATCAGAGCGGGCTTAAAGGCTGGTTGGGTACAACCATGTTCACCTATGGAGGGTTACGAACAGTCGATCGAAACACATCTGGTTGATGATCCCAGCAAAAGTACGTTTATGTCGCCGTTTGATAAGCGCCCAAATATCGTTGATCAAGCGAGTTTTGAAACGATGAAGTCTCAAGCTGAGGATCTTATTGGTAAAACTATTCTACCAGCGTTTTCAGATTTCAAGCGCTTCTATCTTGAGGAGTACGTGCCAAAGTGCCGAATAA
Source organism: uncultured Gammaproteobacteria bacterium (assembly GCA_964522345.1). GTDB lineage: Bacteria > Pseudomonadota > Gammaproteobacteria > Arenicellales > Arenicellaceae > Arenicella. The sequence goes on from CAZFVP010000034.1 coordinate 3,963, forward strand.
ATGTCGGAACTGACGATATGCCGGGCGGAAAGGAGTACTACGACTACCGAGTGGCATTCTTCACTACGACTGAGGAGTCGGCGGATGACATTCATAAAATTGGGCTTTCTGAAGTAGCTCGTATTCGAGCCGAGATGTTGGAGGTAATTAAAGAAGCTAAGTTTGATGGGGACTTTGACGAGTGGTTAGTGTATCTACGCGACAATCCAGATTTTTATCCGAAGACCGCTGAAGAGCGTATGCAAGTAGCGTCTACGATCTCAAAGAAAATGGATGGTCAATTACCAAAACTGTTTGGCAAATTGCCACGCATGCCATATGGTTTGAAGGAGATACCTCTAGACATCGCCGAAAAAACCACCACGGCTTACTACAATCGACCGGCAGGTGACGGCTCACGAGCGGGTTTCTATTTTGTAAATACCACATTACTTGATACGCGACCTTTGTACCAATTAGAAGCTTTGTCGTTACACGAGGCAGTTCCAGGGCATCACTTGCAAATCGCCTTAGCTCAAGAATTAGATCTCCCCGATTTCAGAAAGTATGGCGGCCAGACGGTATTCGTTGAAGGCTGGGGCTTGTATTCAGAACGACTTGGCCTCGAGGTTGGTTTTTACCAAACACCATATACTAACTTTGGCAGGCTTTCATATGAAATGTGGCGAGCATGTCGTTTAGTAGTCGATACTGGTTTGCATAGTAAAGGATGGACTCGCCAGCAAGCTATTGACTATATGGCGGAAAACTCAGGCCTCTCGATGAACAATATTACGTCAGAAGTTGATCGCTATATTTCATGGCCAGGCCAAGCATTGGCGTACAAAATGGGGGAGTTGAAAATACGTGAACTCAGAGCACGAGCCGAGGAACAATTAGGTAATGATTTTGATGTGCGAGAGTTCCATGACAAAGTTTTGGAAAACGGTGCTTTGCCATTGTCGGTACTCGAAAGAATCATTGACCAGTGGTTACTAAGTAAAGCTTAGTAAGCGTATTGTCAGTCCTATTAGATACGTAATAGGACTCTCATTTGGATTAAGCCGGTGTACTTGTACCCATGAGGCGTTTCAAAGCATGTGTCGCTTATTAGACTTAGACACTGCCGCGACACAAGGACTCCGGTGCTCAACAAATACAATAGTAGCTAGTGAGGTTATTACTCTTTTTATAGAAGATGCTGAATCAAAGCTTGCATATACCAGCCTCTTGATTTGAACCCCGTAAGCTAGAGCTAGTCAATTCTACTATCGAAGCGGGAGCGTTGGGTCGCCCAAAAATGCCCAATTGTGTAGCATTTGATTTCCACTCGCCATTTCGTTTTTGGCTTTATAAATTGCTTCGCCAACTGTCTTAGATGCGGCGGTGTTGTTTAAGTAACGCTCGGCAAAAATTGCGTTTTCTCGATACTCACCCAGAACAGCGGCACCATGAATGCCAACTGCACCCTGGTCACCTGCAAACAACCATTGATGAGCTAGTGTATTGACACTTGGGTGCTCATAGTTAGAGGTATAGCAAGCTAATGGCATCAATAGAGTAGGTTTGCCTTGGTTATTTAAGTTTCTGACAAAATCAGTATTCACAACACCTTGAAAGCCCCAAGATACGTAACCACCGTGACCGCCAAAGCTGAGAAGGTCGAGACCCTCGTTGAGCTTACTCTCAATGTTGTCTCTAGCTGTTTGAACCGGGTCTTCGATACCGCTTTCTCTGAGCTCTTGCATCGATATTCTGGTAATGGAATCAAATTCGTCGAGCCGGTCGAGAGGTATGCCTAAACGCATGTCCATTTGTCTTGTGAAATCTAAGCTAGCCGAATCACTTGGCTGCGATATCAACAGCGCATCTTGATACGGAGAGGTGTCTCGGTTTGCTTGCCAATCGTTTGTTTTCTTGATGATCGTGCTTAGATCGTCTTGGGTTCTAACTGGCCAGCGGCCAATGGCGAGGTCCGGAATCTGATCGTCATTCAAATCGGCAAACACATTGTCGCTGGGCGTAAACTTAAAAATGCTAACTTTGCGGTAGTGCGTCGGTATGAAGTTGACAATGTTGTCGTCAAGGTTGCCAAGGTAGTCGTATGTATGACCACCAACGATAAGAACGTTGTTTAGGCTGGTATCCACTGCCGAGCCAGCAGGGAAGGCCTGCGCTAGAAAATTATCAAGGGTTTGAGGTGTATTATTGCCGTAGCCATAAGTTTCGACCAGTTCTAACCAGTCAACTATGTTCACCTCATAACCATTGTTTCGCTTGAACTCCGCATAGGCGTTTAACTCCTCCCCTATGAAGTTAGGGTGCGCGACAATCAGTAAGTTTCCAAGGTTTGCATGCTGGAGCTTGATGTCGGCTAATTCGATCATGTTAGCCTGTGGCAGAGCTTGATTTGGAGCAACAGAAAAATAGAGATCTGAAGACAAAGTGCTTAAACCGGGTAAGGACGCGAAGCTCACCTCATTTGGAGTGCTTGATGCGTTTACTTGACTTAATAAACCTTCCGCTGTGTAGGCGTACACCGACGCTGAAGGCGCATCTGGAAGTGACACGGTGAAGCCAGTGTCGTCCTCTGTGGCAAAGAAATTATAGCCTGATTGTTGTGTAAGAAGTTCGGGTGCAGAAAGAGTAACTTCGTCTACTAATATTAGATCCGCGAACAAACCTGTATCGCCTACAACGGTAACACTAACCGTATTATTTTCCTGATTTAATAAACCAGCAGGTAGGCTGACGCGTTTGCTATATCGTGTTAGTCCATCAAATACCGCGTCGTCGACCTGAGTGCCATTGACTGAAATTTGAGCGTGATGGTCATTAACGTCGCCATCGAGGTCGATACCACCAAATATTGTGAAATCGAGTATCGCCGGAGAGTCTGTGTCTATTGGCTGAGAGAAATTTACCGAGTAATCAGCCGTTGTAGGTTGACCTCGACTAACCAGTCGACGGTCGTACCATGGTTGTTCGGCGTTAATACCGGCGGAATAGACTTTATCGCGAGTAGGCGTTAGAGATACCATGCCCGTGCTTGAAAGTGCGACAGGATCTTCCAACGCACCGTCAAAGTACCCAGCCGTTTGAACCCGCGAGCGGTCAAGGCGCAATTGATAAACGTAATTTTGTAGATAAACTGCATCGCTGCCACCGGGTTGACGAGCGTTCAGGATGATTTGATCACCTGCGTTAAACTGCTCATCATCACTAACGATATCACGTGGAACGGCTTTGCCGTTTAAGGTTAACGCGATTCGATCTAGGCTTACGCCTTGCCAGTTAGGCGTAACATCGAGAATGCTTTGAGCTGAAATTGCATGAAGCCCACTACTTTCGAATCCTACATTAAGGACTGACGAACCTGCACCCAGCTGCTTGTTAAGTAACCTTTGTTTGGTTTTTCTGGATGCTTTACGCCAGCGATTATTGTGCTTAACAAAGCCTCGAGCAAGCATGCTTTGTTCAAACGCGGCACGAGTTGACGACCAGTCAACTGGCTCATTATTAGCATCTTCTCCATATTCCGAATTTAATTCGAAAGGACCGTAGAACTGCTCAAAACCTGTGTTGTCAATAGTTGAAATACCAAAGCGGCTTATTTCATTAAGTTGTTGCCTATTTAGACGTATCGAGCGTTTATAGCGATTTGTTTCAGCGGTATCGACTTCGGCGCCGAGAATGATTCGTCGGTTCAATTGCTCCCAACCCGAACTGGTCTCTCCCCAAAGGTGGAAGCCTAAGTGAAAGGTTTCTGAGCTGGTTTCCCATGCGAATCTAGTAATACGGCCTGTTTGAGTAACTAGCGCTTTACTTAAGGTAACTGGAGTTGTAAATGTTGCGCTAAAAGCGATCGCTGAGATATCTTCATCGATATGGTTTCTTTCACTATCACTGACTCTATCTTCGTCATAAGTAAAAATAGCGGCCGCAGAGTTTTCTGAAACCAGTCTAAGAAAGCCGCCGTTGTTTCCTCGTCGTGATCTCGAACCTGCTATCGTAGTAGGTGTATTCGTAAAACAGCCCGCAGGAAAGGTTACTCCTTCGCCTGCAGTTGCGCCGTTATCATGCCCATCAACGTTGCCACCAAAAACGGCAGTGAAGTCAACCGAGGCTGGCCCATTGATGCTGCTGAAATCTAGTTCTTGGCAGCCGTCTCGTTCAACCGCTAAATAACAGATGGTCTCGTCATTGTTTAAGTTACCAACACCTGCCTCCAGTCTATCTAACGTCCAGTTAAATCCGGTTGTGTTTAAACTGTCGGTTTGTACGGCTGCCTCAAGAAAATTTGGTTCGCCGCCAGGCACCCCTGGCCCACCACTGAAGGTGTTGTTAGTCGAGGAAATTTGGGTTAGCAATGCCGGTGGATTATCAAACGCCGGCGTTAAAAATGCTTGTGAGGTAAAACCTTGTGATTGCCCTGGGGCGAGCGTGCAATCATCACAATTTGGGCCAAATACTTGGCTGTTGACTAAGGAACATTGCGACTCAAATCGAACAGTGTCGGTGCTACCAACTATTGGGATATTTAATGTGCCATTGATCATTGCAACATAGTTAAAACTTACTGCCGGGGTGTCTCTGTCCTCGTTTAGTGGTTCCAGACAGGCTGCTTCGAAGCCCGTATTAGTAACATTGCGAATTCTAATAGTGCATGGGTCGTCTGCGGCGCCAGCTCCAAACTCTGGAGTCATGGGGAAAACGTTGGGCGTTACGCCTGCGGCAAATGGCGCTGAGAAATTTATTGTAGTAAATGGTGATAGAGTCGTCGTTGTCGCAGTTGTTGTCGCCGGCAGCGCAGCGCTGCCCAC
>CAZFVP010000034.1:8864-16540 GCA_964522345.1 uncultured Gammaproteobacteria bacterium
GTGATAGAGTCGTCGTTGTCGCAGTTGTTGTCGCCGGCAGCGCAGCGCTGCCCACTTCGAAGGTGCTGGTCTGAGCAAAAGATATGGTACTAGCCAGTGGCATGGTAATGACACCAAGGCTAAACCAGCGTTTCAGTGTTTGCATAGTCTTCATTTTATTACTCTCCCCTAAGCTATAGACGTGTGACAACGGTCAGATAGATCAGTGTTATTAACTAATTCCTTTATCAACTATCTGTCTTGACCATTATAAAAGGTTAGTATGCAAACAAGAAGTAAAGAAATGTGACATTTAAGTAATTTATGTACGATAAGTGATTTCTACTACATCGATGGTTCTATTTACAACGTTAAATCTTTGTTAGATTGCGTGAACAAAATAGTGCTCAGGAAAACGAAAAAGCCCATTTCTTGCAAATGAAATGGGCTTTGGTGGTTTTTAACGTTGAACGTTATACTTTCATCGTATTCTTAACTGGTAAATCACGAATTCGCGTCCCTGATGCATGAAAAATAGCATTAGTTATACTCGGCAGAATAGGGGGCAGCCCTGGTTCACCAACACCTCCCGGCGCTTCACTTGATTTCACTAAGTGAACGTTTAGATTGGGAACTTGCGGCATACGCGAAACCGGGTAGTCGTGAAAATTATTTTGTACGATCGCACCGTCTTTCATGGTGATCTCACTTTCGAGAGCCATCGACAAACCCATGATCATTGCGCCTTCCATTTGAGAGCGAACTCGGTCCGGGGTAATTACCAAACCACAATCAATTGCGGTATGCATCTCTAATACCTCGACTTTATCATCGATCACACTAACCTTTGTCGCGGCCGCTGTATAGGAATTAAAGCTCGCAGCGATACTAATTCCCCAGCCTTGGCCTTTGGGCAATTTTTTGTCAGCACCGCTCTTAGCCACAACTTCGTTTAGCACGCCTTTGAAACGAGAGATCTGTAGTAAGTATTCTTCTTTGCCAGCTTGACCATAGTGCGTGTAACCTTCAAAGCCCTCACCACGAGGGTCAAATGTACGATCATCGCCAAGTAAGTTAAGCCACATCTGCTGAGTGCTAATATCAGCTTTGTTGGCTAATTCGTCAACAAATGAGCCGAGTGCAAATGCATTATTAATATTGCCAACCGAGCGTAACCAGCCAGTGCGCACATGAGTTGTTACTTCAGGGGTTTCGCAGCTTAGGTTTTTTATGTCAAAAGGGATGTCAGCAAAACCTAGAGATAAATCACCGTCTTGTAGGTGTGTAGTTTTGTCGTTAAATATCCACGCGATAGGTGGTGCTACTACGCGCTGAATCCAATTGTCGCTGCGGTTATCGTCGGTAAGTTCTGCCTTTACGTAGTTGGCGGCGGTTGAATGGTAAAAGCCATGTTTAACATCGTCTTCTCGACTCCAAATTACTTTGATTGGTTTGCCTGTAGCTTTAGCTAGTTCAACGGCTTCTATAGTAAAGTCATTCTTACTTTTGCGTCCGAATGCGCCACCCATGAGTGTGGTGTTGAATTCAACTTTGTCGTAGTCTTTTTCTTCGCTTAACCCCAGCTCTTCGAGGACTAAACGTTTGCCCCATTGAGCAGCTTGTGTTCCGCTCCAAACTCGACACATATCACCTTCGATAACCGCGGTAGCGGCAGGTGTTTCCATTGCCATATGGTGGTGATACGGCACCGTATATGTCGCTTCAACCGTTTTGCTTGCATCAAATTTATGCGCATAAACGTCACCTTCTACGCGAGCTTCTTTTCCTTTGCTGGCAACTTTTTTGATCAGCTCTTTCTTGTAGGCTTCTGAGTCGTGAGAGACATTATCGCCATGATCCCATTCAATTTTTAGCTTTTTACGGCCTTCAAGAGCCGCCCAGCTATTATTGGCTATCACGGCCACACCGGAAACTGGTTTTACCGTTACAGGAAAACTTCGGTCTTTAAGGCGAATAACATCGACAACACCGCTTACTTTTTTAGCGTCACTTGCATCGAAAGATTTAACTTTGCCGCCGACCACCGGAGGTCGTTCAATAGTAGCAATCAGCATTCCAGGTAGTTGGACGTCTTGAGCATAAGTTGCTTCGCCCATAACGATCTTCTCTAGACCTTGTAAGGCGATATCTTCTTTACCGATTAATGTGTAATCATCGCTGCTTTTAAGCGTAAGTGATGCGGCATCCGGTACAGGTAATTTGGCAGCGGCGGTAGCGAGTTCAGAAAAAGAAAGGCGTTTAGATTCGTATACGACTTCATGGTTTTGCGCTCGAACCTTACTTTTATCTATGCCCCATTTGTCGGCTGCAGCTTGTTCGAGCAAGTCGCGGGCGGTAGCGCCCATTTGGCGAATATGTGCGAAGTGACTACGAATAGAGGCTGACCCGCCTGTGTTTTGAGCTCCATATTTAGGGTCGGCATTGCCAAGTACGGCGTTAACCTTACTCCAATCGGCACCGAGTTCTTCAGCAATTATTTGTGGAACGCTAGTCAGAATGCCTTGGCCCATTTCGGCTCGATGGCAAATAATATCGACCATACCATCTTCTTTGATCGTTACGAATGCACCTAAATGTTCGCCTGAGCCGTCACTTTTAGCTTCAATCGGTTTAGCGGTTGCATCAGTCAAAATGCCTAAGCTACCCAGGGTGCTACCAAGCATCAACGCGCCACCGCTGCGGCCTGTGAGCGCCATAAATTGTCGGCGATTGAGAGTTTTTACTTGACTCATGATTTCACCTTTTGAATGTTTATAGCCGCTTCTTTGATTGCTTTTTTGATTCGTGGGTAGGTGCCACAGCGACAGATATTGCCTTGCATTGCGGATTCAATTTCAGAATCTGATGGCGACGAATTAGTTTCAAGTAACGCGGCTGCACTCATAATTTGCCCGCTCTGACAGTAACCACATTGAGGAACGTTATTCGCAAGCCAGGCTTCTTGAACTGGATGCATAACCCCGTCTTCTGCCAGGCCTTCGATGGTGGTGATGGCTTTGTCCTGTGCGGCAGACAACGGTGTGACGCATGAGCGAATAGGGCTGCCGTTTAAGTGCACGGTACAAGCGCCGCATAAACCAAGGCCACAACCAAATTTTGTTCCAGTGAGTTCAGCTATATCACGGATGGCGTAGAGTAGTGGCATTTCTGGGGCTGCATCCAATGATAATGGCTTGCCGTTGAGTGTGAGTTTAACCATGGTTTTCTCCAAGTCTTAGGGGGCAAAGTAGTTGGGTATAGCGGGTAACTATAGCACTCTAAGTGAAAAGGTTAATGACAAGCGATACTAAGCTGCTTGACATAACGATTAGCCTCTTCAACAACCATCGCATGTCGGCGAGCGAGCGCTAATTGATCTTTGTCATAGCCGCCGCCGATGACAGTAGCAAGTGGAATACCTGATTTCCGTACGGTATTGATAACCATCGCTTCGCGTGCGCGAATTCCATCTAAGCTGATATTGAGCAAACCCAATGGGTCGCCTTTGAAAACGTCAACACCTGCGTCATATATCACTAGGTCAGGTTGGCTTAGTTCCAGAGCGCGATCTAAGGCCTCACTAACAATATACAAATACTCTTGATCGTAAATACCTTTAGGTAACTCAACATCGATATCGCTAATTGCTTTTCTTTGAGGGAAGTTTTTCTCGCAGTGAATTGAACAAGTCGTAATTTCGGGTGTGTTTTGCAATATCGTCGCAGTACCATCGCCTTGATGTACGTCGCAATCGAAAATAAGCACTCGTTTAACTTTTGTCTGACGAAGTAGGGCTAATGACGAGATAGCTAGATCGTTTAAGATGCAGTAGCCTGATGCGAAATCATAGTGGGCGTGGTGTGTCCCACCAGCTAAATGGCAAGCCAAGCCGTGTTTAAGTGCTAAGCTCGCGGCTAGAAATGTGCCGTTAGGAGAAATCAAGGTTCTTCTCACTAGACCTTCAGACCACGGTAAGCCCATTCTTCGAACCTCTTTGTCGCTTAGTTGGTTCGTTGTAAATTTAGTTAAATAGTCTGGGCAATGAGCAAGCTCTAATAAATCGCGGCGCGCTTTACCAGGTCGATAGACATTATGGTCGGTGGCAATACCGTGATCCACCAAGTGCTCGAATAACAAGGCAAACTTCTGCATCGGGAAACAATGGTGTTCTGGAAAGTCGAAACTGTAGTTAGGGCTTGATACTAGAGGTAGAATCATGTCATCTATATTAGGGCGTGATTGAGTTTTATCATAACGGTATTAGTGATCTAGCTCTATTTGTAGTGATCTATTGTAATTAGCGCTCCATGTGAGATGCTTGGTTTTCCATATTAGTAAGCTATTTCGTGGCGATTCGCGGATATTAACTGTGCAGATTATTTTACTTATCGTTACTTTATTTATGATCGGGTTTGCTGCAAGGAGAGTGATTTCTGAACCTGCCTCGTTGGTTAAATGGCTGAATAATTTTATTGTGTATTTAGCGATGCCAGCGTTAATATTACTTAAAATTCCTAAACTAGAGTTATCGGCTGACATGCTTATACCCGTGGGTGTTGCCTGGGCTTGGCTTTTGATAGGAGCCGCGACCGTCATTGCATTGTCTCGTTGGCTTGCATGGCCACGTCAAACGGAAGCAGCAATGTTGTTACTGGTGACAATGGGCAACACTTCGTTTCTAGGCTTCCCCATGGTGTTAGCTTTCTTTAATGACTCAGTTTTGGCGTACGCCATTTTTTTTGATCAGCTAGGTGGCTTCTTAATCTTAAGTACGTTTGGTCTGATTGTTATTGCTGTTTATTCACCGCTTGACTCTGGTCGGGCAGGCCGCGTTCAGCTCAATCAAATAATTAGAAAAATAAGCACTTTCCCACCGTTTATTGCATTGGTAGTTGCGGTATTTGTTCCACTTGATGCGGTGGTTTTTTGGCTGGGAGACGCACTAACCTTGTTAAGTAAACTATTAATGCCAGTGGCACTATTTTTACTTGGCGTGCAATTTCAACCAAGGCTTTTGCCCGAACACAAGGTGCCGCTGTTTTGCGCTATTGCGCTTAAAATGATTGCTGCGCCGTTATTGGCATTCTTTATTTTATTGTCATTAGGAAGCACCGGCGACGTGCGGACCGCAACGATTTTCGAAGCAGCGATGCCAAGTATGGTCACCCCCGGCTTAATGGCGATGCAGGCGGGGATCGCGCCGCGTTTTATTGCAACGTTGTTAGGTTATAGTACGTTGTTTGCCTTTGTGTCGTTGCCACTGGTAGCGTGGCTACTGACAATATAGAGTTCTAACGATGACCTTTAAACTTTCAATACTAGATCAATCATTCGCTCGATCACCAGAACAAGCACCATTGGCACTTCAAGAAACCGTTCAAATGGCTCAGCTGGCAGAGCGTTTGGGATATGAGCGCTTCTGGGTATCGGAGCATCACGGTTTTCATACTCTGGCTGGTAGCGTGCCTGAGGTGTTGTTGGCCGCGTTAGGTGCGGCAACCAAAACCATACGACTCGGCTCCGGGGGTATCATGTTGCCGCACTACAGCGCCTATAAAGTTGCAGAAACGTTTTCGGTATTGGCTAATTTGTATCCGGGCCGAATCGATCTTGGTTTGGGACGAGCGCCGGGTGCTGACATGTCGACAGCAGTCGCTTTGGCAACCGATGGCAAACCAAAATTCGAACGATTCCCTCAATTGGTAGAGGAACTTACGGCTTTTTTGCGTGACACTGTAACGTTTCCGATTGTTAGCCCAAAGCCACCGAGTGATTTACCAATTTGGATGTTAGGTTCGAGCGCTGACAGTGCTGAGGCGGCCGCTCAGAAAGGGCTGCCATATAACCTCGGGCTATTTATAAACCCCGAAGCTGATGATCGTTTGATTCGGCTTTACAAGCAATACTTTCAAACTAATGGTGATACGTCAAAGCCGCACGCGATGGTGACCATAAGTGTATTTTGTGCTGAGTCCGAGCAGGACGCTAAAGCACAACAATTAGCTTTTGATGTGAATTTCTATCGTTACATCACCGGCCAACGTAGCAATACCAAAGGCACTGGCTTGCTAACACCGGAAGAAGCTCAATCATTTCCTATGACTTCTCAATTAGAAGGGTTTATTCTATCTCGTAATCAGAATCGCGCTGTTGGAACTCCAGAACAGGTATACGACAAGGTAAATAACATAGTGAAAACGTATGGCGCTGACGAAATAATGGCGGTTACTAATATGTACTATTTTGAAGATCGTAAACGTTCGTTTGAATTGCTGATGCGAGCATTTTCGTGACCATAGGTCTAGTAAAACTCAGTTAGGCTAGGTGTTTGCCTTAGCTCGCAGTAGACTTCATACATAATAAGCTAAATAACTTTAATTCCGGCATGTGTAGCAATTTTTTATGACTCAGCAACCTGCAGATTAAAATAAATCAATTCCGATCGGCCTCTCGTTTGCTTTGTTTGGTTTTGCTATATATTCCACACACGATGCGGTGGTGAAGTCTTTACAAGATTACCATGTGTTTCAAATTGTATTTTTTGCGATGTTGTTTAGTTACGTGCCGTTTTCAATTGCGCGCATTGTTGAAAACAAGCCACCGTCGATGTCGCCAGCTAACCCAGCACTATTAATTACTCGCGCGATATTACATGTGGGTGCGCTTTGTTTTGGATTTTATACGTTTTCTGTCTTATCGATGGTTCAGGCTTATGTGATTTTGTTTTGTACCCGTTGATTATCTCTGTGTTGGCCATCTTTTTCCTAGGTGAAAAAATTGCCTGAGCACGCTGGGTAGCGATTGCAACCGGTCTAGCGGGTGTAATTGTAGTTCTTAGGCCGTCAGTTGATACAGTTCAAATAGGCCACCTTGCCGCCTTAGCAGCGGCATTTTGCAGCGGTGCTACAGCGGTAATATCCCGCAAAATAAGCGCTAGTGAAAACATGGCAACCATGATTTTGTTCCCACTGCTCGCGACCATTATCGTCTCGGGTAGCGCATTGTATTTTGTGTATAAGCCAATGCCACTTAACGACATGGCATTGATGTTTCTAGTTGGAGCGCTAGGTTTGTTAGGTCAATACTCCGTTTTGACAGGTTTTAAAATGGCTCCCGCAGCCTATGTCGGCCCAATGCAGTACAGCCAAATTGTGTGGGCTATTTTGTTTGGTTATATATTTTTTAATGAGTCAATTGACCGTTGGGTCATTATTGGTTCTCTGATAACGGTGTTGTCAGGAGTCGCAATTATCTGGCGGGAAAGGGCTGTTTCTAAGGTTCAGGCTAACTTGAAGACTCGCAATGCGAGAATGGTTGGTGCGCCTATGATGAAGCACGCCAAGGTTGAAGATGACTGGCTCTAAGTTGCCAGTCATCTCCTTATGAACGGTATTGCTATCCACCAATATGTTCATTTAGAAAATTAAGTAAACCCTCATATACCTTTGTCCTATTTTCAACACTAAAGGCACCGTGGCCTGCGTCGTTGAGGTAGAGCCATTGCGGTGCGTTGTCGGCTTTTTTTAATGCCGCTCTCATTTTTTTTGAATGATAGCTGGGCACACGAATGTCGTCATCTCCATGAATTAGCATTACCTTTGCTTTGATCTTTGCCGCGTGGGTTAAAGGCGATTGTTCTTTAAGGTCTGCAATATCTGACCCTAGAACTTTTTCTAAGTAGCTACGCCCACGAAAGC
>CAZFVP010000035.1:0-1274 GCA_964522345.1 uncultured Gammaproteobacteria bacterium
CAGAACTTTTTCGAGAGTTATCAGAATGCGATCAAAGAGCTTTCTAAAAACGCAGTTCATGATGATATTCGTGATAACCCCGGCATTTCAATCAAGTTGTCTGCGTTGCACCCTCGTTACGAAACAACTCAGCGCGAGCGAGTACTAAAAGAATTGGTTCCTCAAACCTTAGCGTTGGCACTTGATGCCAAAGCGGCAAATATGGGCTTAAATATTGATGCCGAAGAAGCCGATAGGCTTGATCTGTCGCTCGATGTGATCGAAGCCGTGTTGCAAGAGCCTCGATTGCAAGGCTGGGATGGTTTTGGCGTGGTCGTGCAAGCTTATGGTAAACGTGCTAGCGCGGTGATTGATTGGTTGTTCGAATTGTCTGAGTGTTATGACCGCAAAATAATGGTTCGTTTGGTAAAAGGGGCTTATTGGGATTTTGAAATCAAGCGCGCGCAAGTAGAAGGTCTGGCTGACTTCCCTGTGTTCACCAAGAAGTCGGCGACTGATGTGTCTTATATATGTTGTGCTAAACAATTACTTACAAAGACGAGCAGGATTTACCCGCAATTTGCGACACATAATGCGCATTCGGTTGCGGCTATTAGGGCGCTTGCGAGCGACGATCTTGCATATGAATTTCAGTGCTTGCATGGAATGGGAGAGGTACTCTATAAACATATTACAAGAACCACGTCATCTCGTTGCCGAATCTACGCGCCTGTTGGTGAGCATCGCGATCTGCTTGCGTATTTGGTTCGGCGTTTGCTTGAAAATGGTGCCAATTCATCATTTGTGAATCAGGTGATAGACGAAGACGTTAGCCCTGAAAAAATAGCGGCAGACCCTTTTGCTACATGGCGCGAAGAAGTGAGTGATGCAAAGCTTGTTATTAGCTTACCGAAAGATTTATATCAGCCAGAGAGAGTGAATTCACTTGGCTGGGACTTAATGAATTTTGGCGACATCAAAAAATTTGATGAAGCGCGAGCTCCTTTTAAACACACTAAATGGCACGCTAGCCCGTTACTCAGCCATGCCCACATTGGCGAAACGCCGATTGAAATAGTTAGCCCTTACGACACTCAAGATCATGTTGGGAGTATTGCTCAAGCAACCTTGGCCGATGTAGAAGGTGCGATTGTCGCGGCTGAAACATGGTCATTTGTCTCAGCAGGTGAGCGGGCAAGAACCTTGAATCGGGCGGCGGATTTATATGAAAAAAATCACGGCGAGCTATTTGCTGTGTTAACACGTGAAGCGGGTAAATCAACTCAAGATGCCGT
>CAZFVP010000035.1:1374-7509 GCA_964522345.1 uncultured Gammaproteobacteria bacterium
ATAATGAGCGACATTAACGATAGCGGATACGGGCTAACTTTTGGTTTGCATACTCGTATTGATGACCGTGTGGAAAAAATCACCACGGGTTTGAATGTGGGGAACATGTATGTGAACCGAAATCAAATTGGTGCTGTTGTGGGAACTCAGCCATTTGGTGGAGAAAATTTATCGGGTACTGGCCCTAAGGCTGGCGGGCCTCATTATCTAAAGCGGTTTGCTAGCGGCGGAGCCGTAGAAAACAAAGATGTAGTTAAAGGCGATACGCTTGATCCTGAGTTTGTACAACTAACACTTAATAGCTTAGAGGATGAACGAAAAGTCGTTTCAAGTATTTACCTACCAGGCCCAACCGGTGAATCGAATAAACTGTCAGTATTGCCTATTGGGAAAGTTCTTTGCTTAGGGCCAACCCGTGAAATGGCAATTGAGCAAGCGAGCGAAGCTCAGAAATTAGGTTGTCAAACACTAATTATATGCCCAGGCGCAATGGTGGAGAATTCTCTTGATGGCTTTCTAGCTCGATCCGCGTTGAGCGAGCTGAGTGGTTTTTCGGCTGTTATTTGCGCTAGTGATCAAGATGATTTAGCGCAAATACGTCAAGCCCTCGCAGGTCGAGAAGGTGCTTTAGTGCCCTTAATCGCCGAGAGAAATATTGCCGAGCGTTGCGTTATTGAGCGACATGTCTGTATCGACACCACGGCAGCGGGTGGTAACGTTTCTCTATTGGCGAGTATGGGGTAATTGAGCTTTAAGGAGCCTCTGATCTAGAGCGCAGTAATGCCTTAGCTAATAATCGTCGAAGTTTGTTGATCGAGTTGCCTAACACCGCAATTTCGTCATCGCTAAAGATATCGACTTTCGCGCCCTTAATATCTCCTGCCGCAAGTTTTTCAGCCGCTTCGGTCATGGTTTTGATTGGCTGAATAACGACACTATGAAGAATAGTATTAATAACCACTAACAGTGCTAGAAATATTAACGCCGTTGAAGTCACAAAGCTTCTAAAGGTTTGGTTAGCGATAAGTTCTGGTAATGTGTAGGGTACGATCATCATCTGAGTTCCAATGGTCTCGCCAAGTTTCCAACCAAAGCCGTTTTTGTCTCCGTACTTAGCAACCATCGATTCAGGCGCCCTATCAGGTGTGCTGTGGCACTCTAAACAACCTGAGTTGGCTATTTTGATTGGGCGTGCGATATACAGTGATTTTTTTTGCGTACGAAGCGGCTGCCTACGATTTTATCCAGTTCAGGGTTATCAATGAATTGGTCGATGACTTTTTCTTCCCAAGGAGCAGCATTGTCGCGAATGTTCGTTGGGTTAAATACGGCCTCTTTATATCTGTACTCAGGGCGTTTTTCCCGAAAAATATTTGACACTTGAGTAGCAGCATACGCAGGGCTGTTTGGGGATGAAACTCCTCATACTTGCCGTCTCCGTTCTCTGTGAGAGGGCGAATTTCGTTAACCGTGTAACTTCTTAACGCAACTGAATGTTCAAGCAATAGCTCAGCTTGGTCAGTAACCTGACGCAGAGCATTGTCTTGAGTTAACTGATAGGCATACCAGCTACTAGCAGCCATGCCTAGCGCGAAGGTTAACACCATGGCTAGATTGATTTTGGTTACTAATTGTATGTTATCCCTCTGGGTCCATGTCTTTTAATGTATTGTACATGTCGCATTCGGGTTCCCTAATTTGCAGTGAAAAGCTATGTGTATATATCGTCTAATAGTTACTAAGTGACAAACGAACAGGAAAAGGTTCATCGATGACAATAGAAAGTGAGTGAGGCATGCGGTTTGACTGTGTAATTATCGGGAAAGCTTAGCAGGTTGCACGTTGGCTAGCCGCTTAGGTGAAGACCCTTCAGTTAGTATTTTCGCACTTGATGCGGGCAGCAGCCTTAAAAGACCATTGGCTTGGATACCTACTATGGCAATAGGCTTGATGCCACAAAAAATTAAAAGCTGGGCGTTTGAAACAGTGCACCAACTTGTTAGAATCTAGCTTGATGACTATGGCCGTAACTTACATTGGGTCATGGTTTTAGTGCACACATTCGCATTTTGCCACCCAAGCGCAAGGGCGTAGTGAGACGGAGTAGTTCAGGCTACAAAGATGTCCCGTTGATTAACGCAGAAAAGTTTGCCTGCATCGATCATGCATTGAGTTTGATCATGACGTATTTTTATTAGGTAAATATACCTTTCAAACTAAAGAAGAAAATAATCGCAAAGCCTGCGCCGGCTGGCAAAGTCACAACCCATGACATAAAAATCTTACCGACTACATTGAGGTTTAAAGCGCCGATGCCACGTGCGAGGCCAACTCCTAGTACCGCCCCAACTAGAGTGTGAGTGGTCGAAATAGGTAAGCCCCAAGTTGAAGCGAATACAACGGTAGTGGCCGCACCAAGCTCTGCCGCAAAGCCACGACTGGGGGTTAATTCAGTAATTTTTTTTCCGATTGTAGCCATTACTTTAAAGCCGTAGGTCGCTAAACCAGCAATGATACCAATACCTCCAAGTATTAAAATCCAAGAAGGCAACACCGATTTTTTAGCTACTTCACCACCTGATTCTATGACGCTGGCGATGGCGGCTAACGGGCCAACTGCATTGGCAACGTCGTTTGAACCATGGGCAAACGCCATTGCGGCCGCAGTGAAAATCATTAAAATTGCAAACAAATTTTCCACATTGGTGAAGCGATATTGGTCGTCAGAACTGCGAGTTTCTTGCACTCGAGAAAGCATTATTCCGCCGATGATTGCAACGATAATGCCAGCTACTATCGCTAATGGCATAGCGTTTAAAAACTTACTAGCAAAGCCAAAATCAAAATCTAACCCGGTGTTCTTTAGCCCCTTAAGAATGGTAACCATAGCAATCATGAAGCCTACAAAAAACATGTACATTGGCACATATTTTTTGGCGTTCTTGAACGGGTTATCGGTATCTAATATTAGTTTTTGTACGCTAACGAAGAGTGCGTAGGAGATGGTGCCCGCAAGCAAGGGAGACACTACCCAACTCGCGACGATGGTGCCAACCTTACCCCAGTTAACCGCGTCAACTGATATGCCAACGGCCGCGAAGCCTACCAACGCACCGACAATCGAATGAGTGGTTGATACTGGCCAGCCTTTCATACTTGCAATCAATAACCAACAACCGGCCGCTAATAACGCCGCCATCATGCCGAAAACAAGCAGCTGTGGCTCGTCGTTTATCAGTGCAGGGTCAAGGATGCCTTTACGAATGGTCGACGTTACCTCGCCTCCTGCTAAGTATGCCCCAGCAAATTCGAAAATAATCGCGATTGCGATTGCTTGTTTAACCGTCAATGCTCCGGACCCTACCGACGTCCCCATTGCATTAGCAACGTCATTCGCACCAATGCCCCAAGCCATAAAGAAGGCAAAAATGCAGCCAAGAATAAGCAGTATATACCCGTATTCAGCTATAATTTCCATAGCGTGTTATTACCTGAAATAAATGTTGTTTTAAATTTAACATGCACCTGACTCTAAATGATCAGGCTATGTCTGAATGAATTTTAACCGTGATTAAATTGTTATACGATCTCGTAGTTTCCTAAGTAAACTGCATAATCTTCTGTAGAGCAATGCTAAGCCAAGCTTATCGAGCGATTAGCAGTTGTAATTTCCCGCCAGCGCTTTGAGCCGCGTCCGCGAGCCTACCAATTGCCTCGATTACCTTATACAGAAAAATTACGTTCACCGGCGGCAAATCGTTTTCAATTTTGAACAGTGCTGCACGCACGTCTATTTGAAGCTCGTCATTTTTATGTTCTAGGCGATTGAGTTCCTCTACAAGTTCTTCGACCACGTTTAGTACGCGACCTTTAAACCCCATTTCTAGTAATTCATCCATTTCATTAACAGCTTTGAGCGCTTGCGCTGAGGTTTCGACCGCTTCGTCAACAAATGTTTTCATTAGCTCCGCGATCTGCATAGGAATTTGCATTTGTCGACCAAGCATGATGCCCGCGATATCTTTAGTGCAGTTTGCGATTTCGTCCTGTTGAGTAATCATTACCAATAGGTCACCTCGATCTACTGGCATCATTAAACTATTAGGTAAATTTGCTCGCAAGCTAGTTTTAGCGTCGTCGGCTGCGTTTTCTATCTCAGAGATAGTTTGGTATATCGCCTCGGCTTTTGCCCAATCGTCCGCCAAGGCAGCTAAGATGAATTGCGGCAGTTGCTCAGCGCATTGGTGAGCAAGGCCAATGTGCTCTTGTATTGGACGAATAGGTGATTGCCCGAATAAATTACTAAATGGGTTTTCGACCATGCGTTCTCCTAAGTTCTGTGAAGCATTGTATTAGAGCAGCATACTAAAAAATGCATTGGCTGATCGTAAAAAGTGACTAACTGTAGCGATAGAAATCGACTACTCCGGTTTCTATAGAGTATTCGGCACCGATAATCTTTATTTTATTTCTGTTGACCATGTCTCGAAGAATAGGCGATCGCATCTGAAGGCCACTAACTGATTGCTCAACATTGGCACGCATTGCCTGATGAACCAACTCGTCTTTATCGGTGTATTGCTTATGCATAACAACCGGATGTACAGCGGGAGAGACGTGGTCGACAATTGATGCAATGTTGGGTGATAGTTCATCCAGTTCGCCCAATAATGAGTCAACCGTAGCATTGATTGCGCCGCAATGAGAATGGCCTAAGACCACGACCAGCCGTGTGCCCAAGTGTTGGCAAGCGTATTCAACGCTACCGATTTGTGATGGTGCGGCGATATTACCTGCAACACGAATGACAAATAGATCTCCCAGGCCTTGATTAAATACCAGTTCGACAGGTACACGCGAGTCAGAGCAACCAAGGATTACGGCGAAGGGGCTTTGGCCAGCGTTGATGCTCTGACGGCGCGTTGTAATGGTTAACTCGGCATCGTCGCTAGTGCCAGCAATATACCGTTGGTTGCCGTCAATAAGCGTCTGAAGGGCTTTGTCTGCATTCATCATTTATTTTTATGTAGAAGCCGAGCTTCTTTATAGTAACGAGTTGCACCGGGGTGTAAAGGGATAGAAATACCAGCATGGGACAGCTCTTTTTTATCCAAGCCCTTTAGTGATGGGTGTAGTGATTTGAAGTCGCGAAAGTTTTCAACTATTTCTTTGACGACGTGATAAATCGCTTTTGGAGATGTTGACTCTGATGCTACGAAGGTTGCACCTAAGCCAAATGAGATTACGTCATCTGCACCACCATACATGCCTTTGAGAATTTTACCGGTGCGATAATAGGGCTTGGCCTTGATAACGCTTGATACTTCAGCGCCAGTAATTGGCACCAGGCGTATTTGGCAGCCTTCGCTGACGTTTCTAAGATTATCATTCAGACTGCTCGTTAGTAACGTAATCGCCTCAATATCACCATTACACAATTGGTTTACTTGCTTAATGTCACTCATTGGGCGAACTTCCTTGAAGTTCTTATTGCTCCAACCTTTGGCATCAAGAAAGTCGTTAATGATGCGGTGTTGTAGTGAACGAGTGTAGCCAAAACTTACTTGGTGATTAGCTAGATCGTCGAAGGTCTTTATCTCGCTGCTATCAAGTACAATGATCGCTAATGGGTCTGCTTCTAGTGCGAATACGGCACGTAAGTCTTTATTTGGGCCGTGCTTTTCGAATGTGCTAGTGCCGTGATAGGCGTGAAATTGCCAGTCGGACTGTGCGAAGACGATATCGAAGTTGCCTTCATTCATCTCTTTAAGGTTGTAAATCGAGCCGCCAGTGCTTTCTAAGGAGCATCGTATTTTATGCAAGTTTTTATGTCGATTTAATAAACGACAAATAACCCCACCGATTGGAAAATAGACACCTTGTACACTACCTGTCCCAAGCAAGAGGTGCGACATATTTTTGAGAGAGGGTTCTGTATCCTGTGCTTCGCCATTGATATCCCGATTTGCCATGGCTTCAGCTTCATCTTGGTTATTCGGAAGGTCACACGATACAAGTAGGGCCGAGAGCATTAGTATAAAGACAAGCTGGACAACTCTTGGTATGGCTCTTGGCATTTTCCTGACAACGTTAGGTAGTGGTGAGTGTTGTCGATACTATAAACAATCTCGACCA
>CAZFVP010000035.1:7609-12516 GCA_964522345.1 uncultured Gammaproteobacteria bacterium
CAAGCTAGGCTCATAATAAAAATGAAACTATTATTTATCTGCACACATAATCGTTGTCGTAGTATTTTAGCTGAAGCAATTACCAATCATGTTGCAGGTAGTGAAATTAAAGCCGCTAGCGCGGGAAGTTCGCCACAGGGTGAGGTGCACCCCTTGTCGTTAAAATATTTGACTGAGCATGAAATTCCAACTAATGGGTTAAGCAGCCAATCTTGGAACGATTTCGATGGATTTAGTCCCGATGCTATTTTGACTCTTTGTGATAGCGCGGCACAAGAAGCTTGTCCTATTTGGTTTGGTGAATCAGTGCAGATCCATTGGGGTTTATCTGACCCGTCTGTAGTTGATGCCTCAGCAGGTGAAGACAATGAAGAAAGCCAACGGGCCTCGTTTAATAGAACAATTAGCATACTTGAAAACCGTATTCAGGCGCTACTTGAGTCTGGTGTCAAAGCTTCAGACAGCGAGGCTTTGCGAACGACGTTAAGTCAAATTGCCACTCAAATTAACTAGGCTATACTATTCTTACATGCGTTCAACTGTTGGGTCATAAGAAGCGACTCAATCCTACTTAACAGATTTAAAGGTACTAAAATGAAAGCGAATAACATTCTCGAAACCATCGGCAATACTCCTCATGTCCGAATAAATAAACTGTTTGGTGAGGGTGCGAATGTTTGGATTAAATCTGAAAGAGGGAACCCTGGTGGTTCAATTAAAGATCGTATCGCTTTGGCAATGATAGAAGATGCTGAGAAATCTGGTGATTTAGCACCGGGGGCGACTATTATTGAGCCCACATCTGGAAATACGGGTGTTGGTTTGGCGATGGTTGCAGCGATTAAAGGTTATAAGCTGATTTTAGTAATGCCCGAAAGTATGTCGATTGAACGTCGGCGTTTGATGTTGGCCTATGGTGCCTCATTGGAACTGACGCCCAAAGAAAAAGGTATGAGCGGTGCAATCGCTAAAGCTCAAGAATTGATTGAACAAACGCCCAATTCGTGGATGCCCCAACAGTTTGAGAACCCAGCTAATATTTCTGTGCACGTCGATACTACTGCTAAAGAAATTATTGCTGATTTTCCTGAAGGTGTTGACGTATTAATTACTGGCGTTGGCACCGGTGGCCATATTACTGGGTGCGCTCAGGCTCTGAAAAAAGTGTGGCCTGATATGAAAGTCATCGCCGTAGAGCCTGCGTTGTCGCCAGTGATTCGCGGCGGACAACCTGGCCCTCATCCGATTCAGGGGATTGGCGCGGGGTTTATTCCTACAAACTTACATGAAGATTTACTCGACGGTGTTATCGGAATAGATGCTGATGATGCTCGTGAGATGGGCCGGCGTTCAGCCACTGAAGAGGGCATGTTAGTTGGTTTATCGTCTGGCGCAACTCTGGCTGCCATCGAAAAGCATTTGCAAGCATCAGAAAATAAACAGGCTACTATTTTGGGTTTTAATTATGACACCGGTGAACGCTATCTATCGGTGGCCGAGTACCTACCACAAGAAAGTTAGTGTGAATAAATAGCTGCCTTAAGTGTTGTCAAAACGTTCGATATATTGGCAGCGCTGACAGAGATCCTCGACGAGTTGTCTTTGTTTGAAGCCTTTGATGATGTCTTGCGCTTTGCGCGAGCTTAGTATTTCCAATATTGGTGCCTCGGATATGTGTCCTAGTGAAATGGCTGCTTCTTTGTCTAAGCAACATGGGACAACGGTGCCGTCGGCCAGCACGCCAAAATGTGAAGATAGTCCGTAACAAGTGCCCCTGGTACCAAGAATAGGGAGATCTAAGCTAGGCCATATAAATTCAGTGTCAAAGTGCAGATAGAGCCGATTTTTAATATTAATACTCTTTTGTCTTCGAACGTCTATTTTAGTGGGGGCTGTAAAATCAAATCGCTGACAAATTTGTTCAAGCATTTCAGCGTTCGGAGTTTGGCTACCGAGTGGGTCGTTTAGGTTCCAAAGTCGAAAGTTTAAGTAAAGATCGGGCCGCTCTATTAATGCGCGTTCAGTAAAACCGAAAATTCGTTCAAGGTAATTATGTGGGTCTTTGTCGGGGAAGTTATCAAAGAAGCTGTGTAACGAAAAATTGATCTGGTAGAACCGCTTGTGCAGCATTAGGTCGTATTTTTCAGGTCTTAGTAACACTCCGTTGGTGACTAAAAATATGTTTGCTTGATATTGATCACAGATATCGATCATTTGTTCTAATTGAGGATGAACCAAGGGGTCACCCATCAAGTGGAAGCATATTAGTTCGGATAGAGGGGCAACCTGTTCAACGACCTGTCTAAATAGATCGAGGTCCATCATTTTGTTGTCGCGAATGACCGCAGGGCAAAAGCTGCATTTTAGATTGCAGATGTTACTGATCTCAATATGAACTTTGTGAAAGCGTTTTTTGGCGTGTTTTTTCACGAGGCGAGATTGAGTCTAAGTGTTTTTCTTGACCGTAAAAACGAAAGGTCGAACGCCTAATCTTTGGAGTTTATTTTTAGCTGTTTTTGCTTTTCGTTTATCACCATAAGGCCCCAGTCGAACACGGTAGAGAGTGCCTTTCTCTTCAGAAGAGCGCGCTTGAGTAATCGATTTAAAGCCTTTTAGTGCCAAGCGAGCCCTAAGCTTTTCAGCGTCAGCATGTGACTTAAACGATGCTGCTTGCAGATAGTAATCTAGGTCCTGCTTAGGGCGAGTTGGCTCCGAATCGGGCAAGTCGTCTGGCATTATTTGTTCTATGTCTGGTAAAACGGTATAGAAATCAAACTCTTTCTCGGTACTTTTATTCTTGATTAATTCTTCTATCGCTTTATCTTCAGCTTCACTAGCATTTTGAGAGGAATCAAAAAGGGTTTTTAGCCCGGCGCCAAATTGAGAGTCGCCTGTGTGCGCACCGTTTAAGAGCATGCCGAGCACCACGCCAGACACCAATATAACCAGCATTAAGCCCCACGGAATGTTGCGAGTCTTTTTAGCCTTTTTGCGTTTGGTTTTAGGCTGAGGTTTGATGCGTTTAGCTTGCGGCATAACTAACTCTACATTGACTCTGGCGCGCCGACACCGATGATGTTTAGACCGTTTTTGAGCACCTGTCTGGTTGCCGCACATAGCGCTAGCATTGCATTTCGTTGAGTGTGCTCAGCGTCGAGTATTTTGGTTGATGCGTAATACGACTGTAGAGACGTTGCTAAATCACGTAAATAGTACGTAACTTGATGTGGCTCGTAATTCGTTGCGGCGGCTTGGACGAGTTCAGGGAAACGTAGAAGCAAGCTTAGTAACGCATTCTCTTGATCGGACTTCAGTTGGTCGAAATCGGCTTCAGCAATGGCACTAGTGTCGATGCCTCGCTCATTTGCCTTATCGAAAATTCGGCAGATTCGCGCATGCGCATATTGAACGTAGTACATTGGGTTGTCTTTGCTTTGTGACTTGGCTAAATCAAGATCGAAATCCATATGTTGTTCAGATTTTCGTTGGGCATAAAAGAATCTAGCAGCATCTGAGCCGACCTCATCACGTAATTCTCTTAATGTGACAAATTCGCCGCTGCGTGTTGACATGCCGATTTTTTCGCCGCCGCGATACAGAACTGCAAACTGAACTAAAATAACTTTAAGTTTTTTCTGATCTAGGCCTAGTGCTTCGAGTGAGGCCTTTACTCTCGGAATATAGCCATGGTGATCAGAACCCCAAACATTAATAGCTAAGTCAAATCCGCGCTCGAGTTTGTCAGCGTGATAGGCAATGTCCGACGCGAAATAGGTGGGATGACCATTATCACGAACAACGACACGATCTTTTTCATCACCATAGTCAGTTGTCCTAAACCACCAAGCACCACCCTTTTCGTAGACATCGCCGGACGCTTTGAGTTTATTAATTGCTTTGGTAATTTTGCCGTCATCAAACAATGAGCGTTCTGAGAACCAGGTGTCATAGTCGACTCCGAACTCTCCCAGGTCTTGACGAATGTCCTCTAAAATTGAATTCAAAGCACGTTTAAAGAAAATGTCATAACCATCGACGCCTAATTGCGATTTTGCGAACTCGATGCGTTTATCGAGGGCTTCTTCTAAAAAACGCTTTTCAAATTTGTTAGTGAACTCAGTGGCTGACAAGTTTAGCCTTTTTCGTTGTTCTTCAAAGGTATCTTCAGGCATGGACTTAAGCTCTGATAGAGCGGACGACTGGTCGCGGTTCAAGCTTTCAGCTTGGTAAACTTCCAAAGAAACCGAAAACGTATCACCATGCAATGCGGCTAGCTCTTTCGCGTAACCATTTATATAGTCTCCCTTATAGCCGTTGTCAGGGAGTTCTACTGCGACATTATTTACTTGTAGGTATCTAATCCAAACGCTTACGGCAAGGATATCCATTTGGCGGCCAGCGTCGTTAACATAATACTCGCGTTCAACGGTGTTGCCCGCCGCCGCAAGTACTCGCGCTAGTGCATCACCGTAGGCCGCGCCGCGGCCATGACCCACGTGCAAAGGGCCAGTTGGGTTAGCAGACACGAACTCAACCATTATTTTTCTCTTTGAACCCGGTTCGCCGAGACCGTAGCTGTCGCCTTGTTTGAATACCGTGTTAAGAACTGAGTGGCGCGCGTCTTGCGCGATAAACAAATTAATAAACCCTGGGCCTGCAATATCTACTTTGGTGATCAAGTCGTCGCTCGGCAGAGCGGCGACTACTAAGGTTGCTAATTCACGAGGGTTGCGTCGAGCAGGTTTTGCCAAGGTCATTGCAACATTGGTAGCAAAGTCACCATGCTCTTTTTGACGAGTGCGCTCAAATTGCACGCTTACCTCGTGGTCGGCGGGGATGACATTATCAGCTTTTAGCTGATCTATTGCCTGATTGAACAGGGCTTCTAACTGATCTTTCAACTTAGT
>CAZFVP010000035.1:12616-15177 GCA_964522345.1 uncultured Gammaproteobacteria bacterium
CGGGAGTTTCATTAGAACGCGATTTTAACGTGTTATTGGTACAGAAAATAGGCTAGTTTTGGACTCAACGACTTAAACTTGGCGTTTATGCTGCCACCAAAATACTAGACCTTGGGCGTTTAAATCGGCATCAAGCTTAATCCAGTGGCGTACGGTTTCTTGATCGATGTCGGTGAGTTCGTTCATGCAGCGGCGCACCAAATACTCGTTAAGTTCCTTAGCCAACACTTCCTCAAATTGATCGCCTGAATCTGCCGCTTGTTGAGTCAGCATTACATAATCGTCGATTTGCTCATGCAAGCCTGCAATAATTCGAGGGCTAGGCGTGACATGGCTGTAATGTGTTAAATAGAGTGTTGTCGGTGCGTAACTCATTACTCGGTCAATTGAAGTGTGCAAGGCGTCGGGATTAAACTGCACGGGCGTTGTTGTCGGAGCTATAAACGCGTGGTTTTCATTTCGCAGCGCGCGATAGCCTACTCCCAGTGTGTCACCTGTAAATATACTATTACTTTGTTCATCGATAATGCAGTGATGATGATTAGCGTGCCCCGGCGTGTCAATAAATGTTAGTGGTCGGCCGGCAAAATCGAGGGTTTCACCGTCGATAGGTTGGTGAATGCGGTCGGCATCAATTGGTAGGATATCTCCATACAGTCGATTAAATTGATCGGTACCGTAGACTGCACTTGCGCCAGCGACCAATTTGCTCGGATCAGCCATATGTCGGGCGCCTTTAGGATGCACAATAAGTTGTGCATTCTCACATAGCTGCATTAAAGCTCCGGCACCACCGGCATGGTCTAAATGAATGTGTGTTAAAATAATATAATCAACATCATTATATGTGAGGCCTAGTTCTTTGAGTGCCGCAAATACTTGAGGAACGGAATACTGGGTACCAGTATCAATGATCGCAATGCGATTATTCGAGCGAATGAGGTGTATTGATGCAAGCAGGGGTTCGTAATACAAAGCATCGACGGTATAAATGTCAGCATTTGGTTGAGTTTTTATCATTGTTTGGCCGACTGTTAAGCTAACGTTAATGTAAAATAGTGTCTAATGGCTAATTATAGTTGTAAGCTATTTGCGAATCACTGGTTCTTTAGCAGTGTAACATTTGAAACATTTATTTATTGAGGTCATAAAAATTATGAAAAACGAAAAACTGATTAAAAATTCCCAGAAAACTTTAGGTACTGCAATCGCGACTTCAGTTTTAGCAACAGCTCTTCTTAGCGCTTCTAGCGTTGCATCTGCAAAATCAACAGAGCGTTGTGCTGATGTGGTTAAAGGCGGCAAAAATACATGTGCGGTTAAATCTCTTGGTATTTCTTGCCAAGGTCAAGCGACTGACGACAACATGGTTGGCGCATGGATTAAAGTACCGGTAGGCACATGTGGCAATATTGTCAGCATTTGTGCTGGAACAGCGGAAGCACCTGAAGGCACTAAAGAGAAGAAGTTAGCAAAAGCATGCAAAAAGATTGCTGAGCAAACTGACGAAGAAGTTGTTGGTGGTCGTTTAGTAGATCGTTTTGGTGAGTCTATCTAGTTTAGTAGTAGTTAATTCAGCTTAATTTCTAAAGCTCTTGTACAATTTAGTGCAAGAGCTTTCACTTTTTATAAATATAAATGGAGTATTCATAATGAACACTAAGTTAAAAGCCTCAGCTGCGGCAACCTCAATTTTAGCATTAGCGCTAGTAGCAAATACAGGCGCTGCTCATGCTGGTAAAGAAGGTTACGAAAAATGCCAAGGCATTGCTAAAGCTGGCAAGAATGATTGTGGCGCGAATGGCCACGGTTGTGCTGGTTATGCAAAAGTTGATGGTGATAAAAACGAGTGGGTTTATGTTCCTGAAGGCACTTGTGAGAAAATCGTTGGTGGTGTTGTAAAAGCACCGAAGCAAGCTGAAGAGAAAGCTGAGTCATAAGCTTTACTCGCTGCTATTAGCACTGCCCTAGTTTAGTCATTTAACGTTATTCGGCGTAAACGTGCCTATAGGTAGTGATAATCTACCTAGTTCCGCTAAATCGGGACTAGGTATTCGGCCAGAACTATTTGGCCCTGTGGAAGGAATAAACCACCAAATTGATCCCAAATTTGGTTTTCTCGAAGCCCATTCAGAGAACTATTTTGGTGAATCTATTGCGCGAAGTAAGTTATTGGCGCTCAGAGAAACCTATCCAGTATCATTGCACGGTGTAGGCCTATCTCTAGGCCGCGCTGACGACTTAAATCAAACACATTTAACCGAACTTAAGGGTTTAGTAGATCAGGTAGATCCATTTATAGTTTCTGAGCATTTGGCCTGGAGTGCCTATTCGCATTGCCACCTCCCTGATTTATTGCCATTGCCGTTAACCAAGCAGGCCTTGGATATAATTTGTCAACATATTGACCAAATGCAAACGGCGCTTGGGCGGCAAATTTTGATTGAGAATCCGTCAAATTATTTATTGTTTGATCAGCTGCAAATACCCGAACCCGAATTTTTGAATGAATTGGCTCAGCGGACCGGTTGTGGTTTATTGATGGACGTCAATAATATTCA
>CAZFVP010000035.1:15277-16508 GCA_964522345.1 uncultured Gammaproteobacteria bacterium
TGGATATATCAAAATAATGTTTTTGGTGCGATGCAAGATTATCTTGAAGAAGTATACCCAGCCACTAGAGGTGTTGTTGGGTCTGATTTTTTCAAGCAAATGGCTCAAGTGTTTATCCAGAAGTCGCCACCGTCGGCCGGCAATATACATTTGTATGGTGATGGCTTTTTCGAGCTTTGTAAATCTATTTCTGGCCTTGAAGGCTTGCCGTATTTAGCTGACTTGATTTGCTACGAGTGGGCGCTGCATGAAAGCTACTATAGTGTGGTTTCCGACGTGTTTGACCCTAGCTCGATGGAGCAAGAAGAGCTACTGACTAGCGCCGTTTCCTTCAATGATAGTGTTTCATTGATTCGCTCGGACTACCCTGTTTATGAAATTCAAAGACAGTCGTTACCTGATTATGATAGCGCGGTTTCGATTGATTTGAACCAAAGTCAGGATGACTTGCTAATCTATAAACTAGGCCATGAAGTTCAATGCTTATTGTTAGAGTCTGAACAAGCTGTTTTTATTCAAGAGTTGGGAAAAAATAAAAATTTGTTGCAAGCTATTGAGGGTTTGCAAGGGTCTATATCACCAGGCACATTGTCAGCGACTCTCTCTCTAGTATTCGAAAATAAATTGCTTAAATTTAGCGCTAAGCACTGATTTATAGGTTTTCAAAGCTTGAGCGAAATGTCAGAATTTGCATTCAGCGCAATTATCGCGTTTAGTGTCGATTCAACTATCAACAAAAGAGAAACAGATGAAAAATTTATATAACGCGTTCGGGTCTTTTTGCGCAACCATACTTTCACCGCTTGCCAACCTTAGTGCACGTATCTATGTGGGGCTAATATTTTGGAGATCCGGTGTTGCCAAATTTGATGATATGGAAGAAACGGTTGAAAACTTTGATCCTGCTGAAGACGGTGATTTTGTGATTTCATTTTTGCCAGAATCGCTTCCACCTGAAATTCCAGCGTATTTGGCAACGGCTGGTGAGTTAGTATTGCCTATCATGTTGTTTATCGGCCTGCTTACTCGAATTGGAGCACTTGGCCTTTTGATTATGACGATTGTAATTCAGTTCTTCGTTCCAGGCTTCGCAAATCACGAGCATTATTTGTGGATGATTATCTTAGCCATGTTGATGGCCCAAGGTGGAAGCAAGATTTCCCTCGATAATTGGTTGCTTAAAGAAAAATAAGTATCTAATTGTTACTCGCAGTAAGGCCTCACTCTTCAT
>CAZFVP010000036.1:0-7461 GCA_964522345.1 uncultured Gammaproteobacteria bacterium
GGCGAAGACGTTCAGAATGTGCTTTCCCTATTTGTTGGGCCTCAGAGTCAACAGGCTCAGCGACCACAAGTCTCGAGAAATTCTCAAACTCAAAATGACGAAGCAGCACAATTTGTTAGTACCATTTTGGCTGAAACCGAAGACACTTGGAGTACAGTGTTTGCTCAGTCTGGTCAGCGTTATCAACCGCCAAAGCTAGTGCTTTATGAAGACATGGTCGACTCTGCGTGTGGGCGCAGCTCAGCGGCTTCGGGGCCGTTTTATTGCCCTGGAGATTATAAAATTTATATCGACTTAAGTTTTATGAATGAGCTTGGTCGTATGGGCGCACCCGGTGATTTTGCATTTGCCTATGTGATTGCGCATGAAGTAGGGCATCATGTTCAGAATATCGTTGGAATTGCTAGTGATGTACGTCAGCAACAAGCTCGGGCTTCAAAAGTACAAGCGAATTCCTTGTCGGTAAAGATGGAGTTGCAAGCGGACTGTTTTGCTGGTATCTGGATTAACCATACCGAAAAGCGTAATGCCATTTTAGAAGTTGGAGATATTGAAGAAGGAATGAAGGCGGCAGAGGCTGTTGGTGATGATACAATCATGCGTCGAGCGGGCAGAGCGCCTCGGCGAGAAAATTTCACCCATGGCAGTTCTCAAGAACGCATTAAGTGGTTTCAACAAGGAATGCGATCCGGTGATATTCAAGCCTGTCAAACGTTCGGCTAAACGCTCTAAAGAGGTGTTGATACCGCAGTCGGAATTTACTCGTGTCGTTTATTCGGGGATTGAATAGGGCTGATGAGTCGCGATAGATAAGCCAGCGCCTGATTCACAGACTAAGGGTTGGTCGATTAGCTCTCTACGTAGTACCGCAAGTGCCAATTTACTCGATTTAGAGGCAGATACGATGTGTCCCGCGCTCTTATCTTTTGTCAAAACCTTATCTCCGGAAGTGAGTTCGAGGTCGGGCCCACTTTGTATATTGCACACGAACATTCGCTGTTTTAATTTGCCTAAATAGTGCATACGAGCGACGATTTCTTGCCCTGTATAGCAGCCTTTTTTGAAGTTAATTCCGTCAAGCAGGTCTAAGTTTATCATTTGAGGGACGAATAGCCCGATATTGCCCGCGTCGATCTCAGGTTCACCAGCTTGGATGCCTGCCCGCTTCCAAGCTGTCGATTCAACACCCTCAAGTGCACCTTTCAAATCGACCAAGAGCGAACGGTCTCCAAAGTTCAGGCGATGCACCGAATCACTGATTTCCACGCTAAAACGTTTTGCCGATGCATTGTTTAACAACCCAACACAGCTAACATCATTTGCCTCTTCTACGAAAACATTGCTTCGCATTATGTACATTCGAAGTCTTTCGATCGTCGGTTCAACGATGCTGCTGTCCATCGCAGCGTATATGTTCTCACCATCTTTCCAAAGCTTAAGCAAACCCAGAAGGCGACCTTTAGGGTTGCAATAACCCGCGTATTGCCAATTGGAGCCGTCTAATGCATTAATATCGTTGGTTAACTGGCCCTGAAGGAAGTTAACCGTATCAGCGCCGCTAAATTTTAAAATGCGTGTTGTGCTAAGGGCGTGGTACTCGGAACTTGAACTCATATTTGAGAGTGATGTGATTAGTTACTTGCGTTTACCATGCTATCATCGAGGCGACGTTAAATCATCAATAGTGGCTTGAGCTAAGTCACTTTCAAGCCCATATGCCTAAACAAGATAATAAACAAAGACCTGAACTCTCGGTGGAAGCTCAGCAACAAGCTAACACAAGAAAAAAAATTGAGAATGAAACTTCTGCTCAGCCGCTTAAAAAGGAATTTAACGGCCCTAAAGGCCTAGAGCCAACTCGCTACGGAGACTGGGAATCAAAAGGCCGGTGCTACGACTTCTGATATCAAAAGATCGACGGGTTGTTCTACCTTATTTGTGATTTTATTTGGCATATATTAAATTAATTGCCATTTTAGGCTTACTTTGCCGCTTAATCTTCTGCCACTTCATTCAAACATGTTGTAGAATGCGTTCCAGCTTGGTTTCAGGCTAAACCTCGAATAGCCAAATAACGCTTTCGCGAATGTTGGCAACAAGAATTTTCAACAATTCAAAAAAGAGTAACTCTGATATGCAAAAAGAGAGACCCCTATCACCTCATTTGTCGGTATATAAACCGCAAATAACCTCTGTATTATCAATTCTAAACCGTATTTTTGGTAGTTTCATGGCAGTTAGTACACCAGTCTTAGTATACTGGTTAACAGCAATAGCGTCAGGACCTGAGGCTTACGAAAGCTTGCAGGCCTGTTTCTCGAATTGGTTTGCAAAATTGTTCTTAGTAGCTTGGGCTTTTGCCTTTTTCTATCATATGTCAAACGGTGTCAGGCATCTTTTCTGGGATGTCGGTCAAGGCTATGAATTAGAAACATTGAATAAATCAGGGTACGCGGTTATTGCGAGTGCCATTGTCTTAACGTTAATAACAGTCGTTATTGCTTTTACGGGAGGTGCGTAATGAAATTTCGTAGCCCATTATCTCAAGCGACTGGCCTAGGGTCCGCTAAGCACGGTTTTTCTCATTGGTGGTGGCAACGCGTTACCGCGATTGCACTTATCCCAATGGGGTTATGGTTCGTTTTTTCGGTGTTGTGTTTGGCAGGCGGTACGCACGCAGAAGCTCAAGCGTGGCTAAGTTCTCCGTTCAACGCGGCCATCGTTTTACTGTTTACGTTGACCGCTTTATTTCATGCCCAAACGGGTTTGCAAGTTGTAATAGAAGATTACGTGCCGACTAAATGGATCAATTTGATTTTATTATTAGGCACAAAATTCGCCGCGGTAATCATGGCGGTATTAGCCGTTATCGCAGTATTAAAAGTTTCGGTAGGAGGCTAAATCGTGAAAGGCGATTATCAAATTATTGACCACTCATTTGACGTAGTGGTTGTCGGTGCGGGTGGCGCTGGCTTGCGTGCAACATTCGGTATGGCATCGGCGGGACTATCTACCGCTTGTCTTACAAAGGTGTTTCCAACTCGAAGCCACACTGTTGCGGCCCAAGGCGGCATGAGTGCGGCCCTAGGCAACATGGGTGAAGATGATTGGCGTTTTCATATGTACGATACTGTGAAAGGCTCAGATTGGCTTGGTGACCAAGATTCAATAGAGTATATGTGTCGAAACGCTCCGGCGGCGGTTTATGAGTTAGAGCACTACGGTGTGCCTTTCTCAAGAACTGAAGATGGCAAAATATACCAGCGTGCATTCGGTGGAATGACAACTCACTACGGTGAAGGTCAAGCTTTAAGAACCTGCGCTGCCGCTGACCGTACTGGTCATGCTATTTTGCATACGCTCTACCAACAAGCACTTAAACACGATGCTCAATTCTTTATCGAATTCTTCGCCTTAGACTTGATTATGGAAGACGGGGAATGCAAAGGCGTCATGGCCATCGATATGGCGACTGGAATTATTCATCGCTACCGTGCTAAGCAAGTTGTGCTTGCAACCGGTGGTTATGGGCGATCTTATTTCTCGGCAACTTCAGCACATACGTGTACTGGTGATGGTAATGCGATGGTGTTGCGCGCTGGATTACCGCTGCAGGATATGGAGTTTGTTCAATTCCACCCAACCGGGATCTATGGTGCTGGTTGTTTAATTACTGAAGGCGCTCGCGGAGAAGGTGGTTACCTAACCAATTCTGAAGGAGAACGCTTTATGGAGCGCTATGCTCCTAACGCCAAAGATCTAGCGTCGCGTGATGTTGTGTCGCGCTCAATGACCATTGAGATTAATGAAGGCCGTGGTGTTGGTCCAGATAAAGACCATATTTATCTACATCTTGAACATTTAGGCGCTGAGTTACTCGATGAGCGTTTACCGGGTATTTCTGAGTCTGCCAAAATTTTTGCTGGTGTAGATGTAACTAAAGAACCGATTCCGGTATTGCCAACGGTTCACTACAACATGGGTGGTATTCCGACTAACTATCATGGCGAAGTGCTGACGCTTAAAGATGGTGACCCAGATAGTGTTGTGCCTGGTTTAATGGCCATTGGTGAAGCGGCCTGTGTATCAGTACATGGCGCTAATCGCTTAGGGTCGAATTCATTGCTTGATTTGATTGTATTTGGCCGAGCCGCCGCGTTGCGTGCTAAGGATACGGTTGACCCTAGTGAACCAATGACTCGATTTTCTGACGATGCTGGCCAAGCGACGCTTGAGCGATTGGATAAATTACGCTACTCAGATGGCTCCCGCTCAACCGCTGAAATTCGTTTAGAAATGCAGCGCACAATGCAGGCTCATTGTGCGGTATTTCGCACTGGCGAGGTGATGGATCAAGGTGTTGAGAAGTTAGCCGCAACGGCCGCAACCTTTGCCGATGTGAAAACAACTGACCGTGGTTTAATTTGGAACACCGATTTGATTGAAACTCTTGAATTGGAAAATTTATTAAGCCAAGCTGTTGTGACGATGAACTCGGCGGCAAATCGTGACGAAAGTCGTGGCGCGCATGCGCGAGATGACTTGCCTGATCGTGACGATGAAAACTGGATGAAGCACACGCTAACTTGGTGTGATGAGCAACATAATACGACGATTGATTTTCGGCCGGTGCATGCCTATACCATGACCGATGATATCGAGTACATCAAACCGAAACCACGCGTCTATTAATAAGCGTTTAAGATAAGGGTTAAGAGGATAAAATAATGGCTGAGTTTACCTTACCAAAGAATTCCAAAGTTCAGAATGGCAAGCATTTTCCTGCGCCTGCTAGCGCGACCAATGTTCGTTCATTTAAAATTTATCGTTGGTCGCCAGACGACGATCAAAATCCACACACAGATACCTATGACATAGACATGGATGCTTGCGGTCCGATGGTGTTGGATGCGTTGATAAAAATTAAAAACGAAATTGACCCAACGTTGACCTTTCGCCGTTCGTGTAGAGAAGGTATTTGTGGTTCATGTGCAATGAATATTGACGGTACAAATACGCTGGCCTGTACTAAAGGTGTTGATGAGTGCAGTGGTGATGTGGCGATTTACCCATTGCCTCATATGTCGGTAGTTAAAGATTTAGTTCCGGACATGACCCACTTCTACGCGCAATATGCTTCGGTTGAACCTTGGTTAAAAACCAAAACGCCAGTGTCATTAGCGGCTGAACGTTTACAATCTAAAGAAGACCGGGAAAAGCTTGATGGTTTGTATGAGTGCATATTGTGCGCTTGCTGTTCTACGTCATGCCCAAGTTATTGGTGGAATAGTGATAAATATCTAGGCCCTGCGATCTTGTTGCAAAGCTATCGTTGGTTAGCGGATAGTCGTGACGAAGCGACAGGAGAGCGTTTGGATGAGTTGGAAGACCCATTTAAACTTTATCGTTGTCATACCATTATGAATTGTACTAATACTTGTCCTAAGGGCTTGAACCCCGGCAAAGCGATTGGTGAAATTAAGAAGATGATTGCAGAGCGATCGCTCTAAATTTTCTCAAAGTTAAATGCTTAACGAAAAACAGCTTATCTGGCGCTGCCGTCGTGGCGTCAGAGAATTGGATGTGCTCTTCGATAGGTTTTTAAAGAGCGATTACCCTGATCTGAGTAAGGCTGAGCAGGCCGACTTTCAGCGTTTACTCGAGATTCAAGACCCTGTGATTATGGATTGGTTAATGGGGCGTTATAACGCTGAAGACGAAGGTCTAAATGGCATTATCGCTAAACTTAAAGCTCTCTCGGGAATATGAGTTTATCGATTGCTGCCCCGTGTTAAGTGCGCGGTGTGTTTAAAGAGTACGGCGATTTTCTAGAAAACATTAGGTTCACCAAAGCTCTCTACAATCAGGGTGGTCAAATACTGGTGTAGAGCAGAGTTTTTGGTTCTAACGTGTTGAACTAATGATAGCGTATCAATCTTTAAATTGATTAAATCCTCCAAGGGCTTACTTACGAAGTGATCGCTCACAAGGCTTGAATCTATTAGGCGGTCTGAGGCGATCATTAACATGTCGGTCTTGCGTAAGGTTTCTAAACAAACCAAAAGATTGGTGGTTAGAAAAGGAACATTTGAAAGAATGCCGAACGACGCAAATAGTTTCTGCATTTCTTCGCGTGTGGTTTCAAAGTTTGGAAAATAGACTGCCATGTGCTGAAATTGCCGTCGTTGCTCCAATGTGATGTGCTCAACCTCTGCAAGCGGGTGATCTTTGCGCATATAAAGCACCGGCTTAATACTCATTAATTTATGCGTGACGAAATCATCGTTGAATTGATTTTTTGCCACAATCGCAAAATCAAGATTGCCAGAGCGAAGACGGTCTTCCCACTTATCGTCAATATTTTGACTTATCAGCATTAACTTAGGCGCATTTTGCCGCAATTTATTAATGAAATTAGGCATACCGACGCTGGCGGAAGTACCTAATGTGGCTAACGATATCGTTGCAGCAGTATTCGCCGGGTCAAACTCTTGATTGGTAACCATAAGTTCCGTGAGCTGACTCAGGATATGGTTAACTGGTTTTTCTAACTCCAGTGTTTTTGGAGTTGGTGTTAGGCCATGCGACGAGCGAACAAAAAGCTCATCATCAATTAGGTTGCGTAATCTATTTAGAGTTTTACTCATTGCTGGTTGTGTGACAAACAAGCGTTCAGCCGCGCGAGTAACGTTTTTTTCTTGTATTAACACCTGAAACGCAACCAAGAGGTTCAGGTCTATTCTCGATAATGGGTCTTGCATAATCTCCCCAGAATATTATTGGCACCAAATATATGCCATAATTTTAAGTTATGAAGAAGAGGAAAGAAACCGCTATTTTAGGATACCGAGTAATATCAATACTCGGTGATTTGGATTAGCTGTTGCTCCATTCGGGCACAGGTGCGTGTCCAACAAAGTTATTTGGAGTTAAGATTGTATCGCGCGCACGTTCTTTAGTTTCTGGATAATCAAGCGTGTAGTGTAAACCACGACTTTCTTTGCGAGTTAATGCGCATTCGATTGTGAGCTCAGCGATGGTGGCTAGGTTACGTAATTCAATAAGGTCATTGTTTATGCGAAAATTCCCATAATATTCAACGATTTCCTCCTGCAATAGATTTACCCGATTTTGAGCGCGCTCTAGGCGTTTGTCGGTTCGTACAATGCCAACATAGTCCCACATGAAGCGACGTAGTTCGTCCCAGTTGTGTGATACGACAATGCGTTCGTCTTGGTCAGAAACCTGACTTTCATCCCAAAGAGGTAACTTGGGCAACGGACTGTCGTCTTTTTTGAGCCGGTCGCGGATATCATCAGCCGCGGATTCAGCGATCACCAAACATTCGAGTAACGAGTTGCTTGCCAGCCGGTTTGCTCCATGTAGGCCGGTACAACTGCTCTCGCCGACCGCATATAGGCGTTTTAAGTCAGTTCTACCTTTTAAATCGGTCATGATTCC
>CAZFVP010000036.1:7561-10720 GCA_964522345.1 uncultured Gammaproteobacteria bacterium
GCTCCAGCAACATGAGTGTCATCGATATGTGAATCAAAATGATCCTCGTCATCTAAAACAGCAGCGATGCCGCCTTGTGCATATAGACTGGAGCCTTCAGTGAGCTCGCATTTAGATAAAAGGGTGATAGAGATGTCATCTTGGGATAAGCGCAGAGCCAAACTGAGACCAGCAGCGCCGCCGCCAACAATCAGTACATCTGAGTAGTGGGTAGTCATAATGCTAGAACGTTCAGTAACAAAAGTAGATTTTTGAAGAGTATAGCGCAGAGATTAGATTATCGGGAGGAGTAAATTTTGACTAAAACATCGGCAGAATAGCTTAGGCATTGGCCTCAGGGTTTGTTAAAATGGCGCGTCGTAGGCAGCTAGCTGCCCACCATTTATGAGCTTAAGCGCCAATTAGTGTTTAAGTGGTATGCAAATTTTTGAAGGACGTCATGTCGCACGATATTACAAAACTCCGCAATTTTTCTATTATTGCTCACATTGACCATGGTAAATCGACCTTGGCTGATCGATTTATTCATGTTTGTGGTGGGCTCAGCGATCGAGAAATGGAAGAACAAGTGCTCGATTCTATGGATATTGAGCGCGAGCGGGGCATTACAATAAAAGCCCAAAGCGTCGCCTTAAATTACACCGCAAAGGATGGTAAAACGTATCAACTCAATATGATAGATACCCCTGGACACGTAGACTTTTCATACGAAGTTTCTCGCTCGTTAACCGCATGTGAAGGTGCATTATTAGTCGTTGATGCGTCTCAAGGTGTTGAGGCTCAAACTGTCGCCAATTGCTACACCGCCGTTGACCTTGGTTTGGAAGTTCTCCCAGTGCTTAATAAAATCGATCTTCCGGCGGCTGATGTAGATCGAGTGAGTGAAGAAATCGAGGATGTCGTTGGTATTGACTGTTCAGGCGCGTTGCACGTGAGTGCAAAAAGCGGTCTTGGTGTTGAAGATTTGCTCGAGCAGATTGTTACTGAGTTACCGGCACCAGAAGGTGATCCTGACGCGCCGTTGTCGGCCCTGATTATGGACTCGTGGTTTGATAATTATTTGGGTACCGTGTCGCTAATTCGCGTGGTATCGGGCACTATCAAAAAGCGCGACAGAATTAAAATGATGTCAAGCGGAATCGAATATGGCGTTGAAGACTTGGGTGTTTTCACTCCAAAGCGGCTACCTAAAGCACAGTTAAATGTCGGTGAGGTTGGCTATTTAATATCCGGTATTAAAGACATTACTGGTGCCAAAGTCGGCGACACAATTACATTGGCTAAGCATGGGATTGATGAGCCTCTTGGTGGCTTTCAAGAAGTTCAACCTCGGGTATTCGCCGGTTTATATCCAATTAATTCGGCAGATTATGATTCG
Organism: uncultured Gammaproteobacteria bacterium; assembly: GCA_964522345.1. GTDB lineage: Bacteria > Pseudomonadota > Gammaproteobacteria > Arenicellales > Arenicellaceae > Arenicella. The sequence continues at coordinate 8,940 of CAZFVP010000036.1, forward strand.
TTTCGCGATGCTCTGGGTAAACTTCGGCTTAATGATGCGTCTTTGGTTTATGACCCTGAAGTATCCGATGCATTAGGCCTAGGTTTTCGTTGTGGGTTTTTAGGCATGTTGCATATGGAGATTATTCAAGAACGGTTAGAGCGTGAGTATGATATGGACCTCATTACGACTGCTCCCACGGTGGTGTACAAAGTAGAATTGAAAAGCGGTGACGTTATCGAGGTGGATAATCCATCGGCGTTGCCCGATTTGTCAAAGGTCGAAGAAATTAGGGAGCCAATTATTGACGCTAATATGCTGATGCCTGAAGAGTATATCGGAGCTGTAATGACTTTATGCATGGAAAAACGCGGCATTCAGAAGAACATCCAATACCTGGGTCGTCAGGTAATGCTGCATTTTGAACTACCATTAAACGAAGTCGTAATGGATTTTTTTGATAGACTAAAGTCGGTAAGCCGAGGCTATGCGTCGCTTGATTATAATATCAAAGAATACCGCGCAACCGATATGGTTAAGGTAGATGTACTAATTAACGGTGAGTCAGTTGACCCCTTGGCAATTTTGGTGCACCGAGAGCAGTCGATTTACCGAGGCCGCGAACTGGTTAAACGTATGCGAGAACTAATACCTCGGCAGATGTTTGATGTCGCGATTCAAGCGGCCATCGGTTCAAAAATAATTTCGCGGGAAACGGTTAAAGCGTTGCGTAAAAATGTTACCGCCAAGTGTTATGGTGGAGACCTATCGCGAAAGCGTAAATTATTAGAAAAACAAAAAGAAGGTAAGAAACGAATGAAGCAAATTGGTTCTGTTGAGATACCACAAGAGGCATTTTTGGCCGTGCTTAAGACGACAGGTGATTAGATGGTATTTGAGATAGTATTGTTTGCTCTAGTGTGCGTATGCGCACTGGTTGTATTTGTTTGCCGCTTTGTCGTACCTGACATAGGTAAGCGTCAACTAGAGCCTTGGTATTTGGATTACGCTAGGTCGTTTTTGCCAGTCATTTTATTAGTTTTCTTGCTTAGGGGCTTTGTTGCTGAACCATTTCGTATTCCTTCGGGGTCTATGCTTCCAACGCTCGAGATAGGCGATTTTATTCTAGTTAATAAGTATAACTATGGCCTCCGGCTACCGATCTTGCATACAAAAATATTGGCTATAAATGAGCCTGAACGAGGCGACGTTGTGGTTTTTCGCTACCCACCAAATCCGAGTCAGAACTATATCAAACGGTTGATTGGTTTACCGGGCGATGAAATCGTTTATAACAATCAGACCTTGTATGTTAACGGTGAAGAAATTCAGTCGACATCGATGGATGATTATATTCAACAGGGGGAAAGCTTACCGCAAAATCGCTTTGAGCAAATTTTGCTGACCGGAGAGCAAGATGGGCCGTCAGTTGCGTTTTCGACGCTACTTAATAAACAGTCCAGTCGCCGTGCTAATGCTGGCCGTTGGACTGTTCCACAAGGTCACTATTTTATGATGGGAGATAATCGAGATAATAGTGCCGATAGCCGCAGTCGACATTTTACTTTTGTGCCAGATGAAAACATTGTCGGGGAAGCCTTTTTTGTTTGGTTGAGTTTTGGTACAGCTGCGGGCGGAGGGGGGCTGTTGGACCCAGATTTTGAACGCGTAGGAACTAATATTAAGGCTCGAAAAATCGAAGTTCAGAGCAACTAGCAATGATGATAGAATACACGAAGTGTTATTCTATCTAAATAACTGATCTCGGAGAGAAAAATGAAAATCACATCAACATTTAGAAC
>CAZFVP010000036.1:10820-16449 GCA_964522345.1 uncultured Gammaproteobacteria bacterium
AAGTTCCCATTGCTGGAAATATCAACTTAGTAGTGTCGTTTGCGCCTATCGTCGAGTGCGATTTTTCCGGTAAATGCACCAAAAAATAGTCCCGTTTAATAGGATATTAGAGTTGAGCTGTTGAGTTTGAATAAGTTAGATGTGTTAGAACGCAAGCTTGGTTATGAGTTTGCCGATAAATATTTATTAACGTTGGCTTTGACGCACCGAAGTAAAGGCTCGAATAATTACGAGCGACTCGAATTTTTGGGCGATAGTATTCTTGGTTTCGTGGTTGCCGATTGGCTATACCGTCGTTACCCTAACTTAGCTGAAGGTAAGCTAAGTCGCATGCGATCTAGTTTGGTTAGGAAGGAAACCTTGGCGACTGTGGCGCGTGAATTAGGCATGAGTGATTTTCTGATATTGGGCGAGGGCGAATTAAAAAGCGGGGGCTTTAATCGCGATTCGATTTTAGCTGACACGGTAGAAAGTATCATTGGCGCGTTGTATTTAGATGCAGGTTTCAATGTAGCAAGAGATTTTATTCTTGTTAATTTCAAATCTCAACTCGATAGTATCTCAGCACAATCAACGTTTAAGGATGCTAAGAGTAAATTACAAGAAGCAATGCAGAAACAGGGTTACGATTTACCAAATTATGAAATTGTGAAAACGCTTGGAGAGCAGCATGAGCAACAGTTTACTGTAGAGTGCTCCTTGGCAGAGCTGAATTTGGTCAGTAGTGCTACTGCAAGCTCGCGTAGAAGTGCGGAACAATCTGCAGCAGAGCAAGTACTCGACTTATTTCTTGAGTCGAGTGTCAATAAATTGAGAAAGGTTTGATGAACAAGGGTTTTAAATTCGGTTTTGTTACTATTATTGGAAAACCGAACGCTGGTAAATCTACCCTAATGAACCGCATTATTGGGCAGAAAATAAGCATAACCTCGCATAGGCCACAAACGACACGGCACCGTATTCTGGGTATTCATACTGACGACGATAAGCAAATCGTGTTTGTCGATACACCTGGTATTCACTCGGTGATGAAAAAGTCGAACCGTAAGACTATTAATCGCGTTATCAATAAAACGGCAATCTCGAGTATCGATGGTGTCGACGCAATTTGTTTTATGATTACGGCGACTGGTTGGACTGACGGTGACAAGCACGTTCTTCAAGCGTTGCGAGATATCAATATGCCGGTGATATTAGTGATTAATAAATTAGATAAACTAAAATCAGTTAATGAAGTGTTGCCTCTGATTGCCGAGTCATCACAATTGTATGATTTTGCCGAAATAGTACCAATATGTGCAATTTCAAAGTCTGGTGGCGACAATATTGATCGTTTAATGGAGGTTTTGACCTCATATTTACCCGATCAAGAAGCAGGTTTCGATGAAGATCAAATAACCGATAGAAGCTTTCGTTTTTTAGTATCGGAGTTGGTCCGCGAACAATTATTTCGTCGCTTAGGGGACGAGTTACCTTATGCGACTGCGGTTGAAGTTACCGAGTTTCAAATTCAAGATGGCAAAGCACAAATTGGTGCTGACATATGGGTAGAAAAAGATTCACACAAGGCTATGGTGATCGGTAAGGGTGGCGAGGCGTTAAAAAACATAGGTACTTACGCACGAAAAAATTGCGAAGTTTTGTTGGAGAAAAAAGTATTTCTCGAACTCTTTGTAAAGGTTCGTTCGGGCTGGTCAGATAATGCACGTGATCTCTACAGTCTCGGATACGACGAAGACCTTAAATAACGACTAATATATGATGGATTATTATGCGTATTCATAATCAAAGGGCGTACGTATTAGTTAATCGGCCTTACAGCGAAACTTCGTGGATCGTTGAAGTTTTTACACGTGAGTATGGGCGACTTGGCTTAATGGCCAAAGGGGCTAGGCGTATCAAATCTAAGTTGAAAGGCACTTTAATGCCTTTTCAGCCGCTGTTCGTAAGTTGGACTGGTAAAGGTGAAGTGCCCACGCTCACCTCAGCCGAGATAGATCAAACTGATTACAACTTAATTGACCATGAGTTGTGTGGTGATGCTTTGGTGTGTGGGTTTTATTGTAATGAGCTAATTGTTAATTTGTTGCACCGACATGACTCTCACACTGCTCTTTTCGACCGTTACCACTCTACAATCATGGCTTTGTCTCAGGCAAAAGGCGAAGATGTTTTACCCTTAGTGCTACGACAATTTGAGCAAGTAGTTATGAAGGAAACTGGTTATCAGATCAATTTTGATTTTGAAGCGGATGGTAAAACCTCCATAGAAGATCATGGCGTTTATCAGTATCAGTCAAGCCAAGGCTTTGTGCGCTTGGGTGGCCCACAACGCAGAGCGTTTAGTGGACGAGTTATAAAATCGTTAAACTCCCAATGTGGCGTTCAACTTAGTAATGAAGAAGTCTATCAAGGGAAACAGTTAATGCGTGATATATTGGGTCAAACCCTAGACCGTAAACCTATTGTTAGCCGAGAATTGTTTTACCCTAAAGCGCGTTGAGTTTTTCAACGCTGAAAGAGTGGTGTTTTTTGGCACAACATCGCTATTATATAACTTACCTCTCATACTGACCGCCTTAATAACCATCTAAACAGAAAATGGCTGAACATAAAATCATTCAATTAGGCGTAAACGTAGATCACATCGCGACGTTAAGAGAGGCCCGCGGTACGAGCTACCCTGATCCGATGCAAGCGGCTGAAATCGCGCGTAAAGCGGGTGCTGATGGTATTACGGTGCATCTGCGAGAAGATCGCCGTCACATTCAAGATCATGATGTCTATAGCATTCGTGGTAATGTTAATTTGCCAATGAATTTCGAGATGGCAGCGACTGCTGAAATGTTAAAAATTGCTCAAACGGTCAAACCTTACGAGTGTTGCATTGTTCCCGAAAAGCGGGCGGAATTGACCACCGAGGGCGGTTTGGATGTCATTAAGAATAGTATTGAATTAAGTGATTTTATTGCTGCTTTGCAGGAACACAACATAAAAGTATCGCTGTTTATCGACCCTGAAAGTGAGCAAATAGAAGCATCCAAGCAATTAGGGGCCGATATTGTAGAGTTGCATACCGGCACTTATGCCGACTGTCGGGAAGATCAACGAGAGTTTGAGTTGAAGCGGATTCGGCAAGCTGCAAACCTAGCATACAGCCTTGGCATTCAGGTTAATGCTGGTCATGGATTACACTATCAAAATGTCGTTAAGGTGGCACAAATTCCAGAGCTTGTTTGTTTGAATATTGGTCATTCGATTGTAGCGCGTGCATCAATGACTGGTTTTTATGAAGCTGTATTCGCGATGAAGCAAATCATGATTGGAGCGCGCCTCGATTCAGAAGGAAAGGGAACGTAGGCTCTCTAAGTCATCAGAACTTACCTTGTCTAAATTTCTTTCTTGTAGAGGTTATAAAGTTTCATTACCTTCTTAATATAATTCTTTGTTTCTTCATAAGGAGGTACACCTTTGTACTTACTGACCGCACCAGCACCCGCGTTATACGCTGCTAGTGATAGACGCTTATCACTGTCGTAACGCTCCATCAAATCTTTGATATGTTGTACACCCGCTTCTATATTTCTATTGGGATTAAAATGGTCTCGCACTAATTGGTAACTTGACGCAGTGGCAGGCATTAACTGCATTAGCCCCATAGCGCCAGCATGTGAGAGTGCGTATTTATCAAATGCCGACTCAACATGTATCACCGCTTTAATAAAGCTTGGTTCCAAATCGTACTTTAACGAGGTGTTAACGATTAACGCATCATATTTAGATTTTATGGTTTTTGAGTGATAAGGAGAGTTTTGGCCGCCCGAACGGTATGGCTTTGTCTTATAGCTCTTTTTTAGTTTGTATCCCGGTTTTTTTATACGGCTGTCCGTAATTACCTTACTGCCATTGGGCGTTTCGTACACGTAAACGGCTCCATGTGCAGTGCCTTCTAGGCAAATGGCCGTGATGATAAATACGATGATCGTTAAGTTTCGTAACAACATATTGTTTTTGTAAGAATGGGCTATATAACTAGGTCTAATTAAGGTATTCGTTCATAGGTTAGTTATTAATGCTGTGTTAAAGTGCTTTTTATAGTTTTAGATGCTATTAAATATGGCAGATAACCGTTATTTTAAAAACTTTATTAAGCCTGCTTAATTAACCATTTACGATGTATTAACCATTATTATGCCATCATTTGACATTGTATCCGAGATAGATAAACCAGAACTTGCAAATGGTTTGCATCAAGCCAATAAAGAACTGAGTACTCGCTTTGACTTTAAAGGCACTGATGCGAGAGTGGAATTAACTGAGTCGACCTTAACTGTGTTCGCTGACAATGATTTTCAAGTGCGCCAAGCAACTGATGTCTTATGCGAAAAGTTAGCTAAACGAGGTTTAGACTTAACATGTTTGCATTATCGAGAAATCGAAGAGGTTGGCGGTGGAAAGGCTAGACAAGTAATCGAGTTAAAAGAGGGCATTGATTCTGAGTTAGGCCGTAAGCTGGTAAAACAGATCAAAGACAAAAAACTTAAGGTTCAGACCGCGATTCAGGGTGACCAACTTCGCGTTACGGGCAAGAAGCGAGATGATTTACAACAAGTAATCGCATTTTTACGTGAATCTGATGTAGGCATACCGCTTCAATTCAACAATTTCAGAGATTAGTGTATTTCTAGTTTTTGGATTTTAAACAATCGGGGTTGCTCTCTTTTTTGGAGTATCACCAACTTATATTATTAAGAGATGGAATAATCATGAACAAGCCATTAAAAGCATTATTGTTAACATTGACCTCATCATTGGGGCTGATAGCCTTTTCTGCGAACGCACAATCGGATGAGATAGAGCGTGTGCGAGCAGAATTAATGAAAATGATCCCGCCTGCGGAAAGCGCTGAGATCATTGCTACGCAAGCTGATAATGTATACCGTATGGAGTTCCAAGGTAATTTTGCCTATGTTTATGTATCGGGAGATCATGTTCTAATTGGCGAGTTATTGAACACTAAAGATCAAGTGAACCTGGGTGATGTCGCTCAATCTGAAAAGGTTGCTAAAGTAATCGATAAAGTACCAACTAGTAAAATGATCGTTTTTGGTCCGCCGGACGCAAAACGTCATATCACAGTTTTTACTGATATTGATTGCGGATATTGTCGTAAGTTACATAACGAGGTCGCTGATCTAACTGAGGCTGGTATTCAGGTTCGCTACCTTGCATTTCCACGTGCTGGTGTTGGCTCTGAAAGCCATAAAAAATACGTTTCAGTTTGGTGTAATGATGACCAACAATCAGCCTTAACTACCGCTAAAGTTGGCGGTGCAGTGCCAGCTGCAACATGTGAAAATCCGGTGTCAGAGACTTATAATTTAGGCCAACAAGTTGGTGTTCGCGGCACTCCAACAATCATTTTTGACGATGGAACTTTAACGCCTGGGTACCTTCCATCTGCTGAGCTAATTCGTCGCATGGGTGTTAAGCCGAACGCGTCTTAATCGACAATTGAATTGAGGCTGGTTTTACCCCAGCCTATTAAGCACAAGAACTAAAAAAGGAGCTAAATAGCTCCTTTTTTAGTTCTTGTGCTTAACAATAAACATAGAGTTGAATAAAAACT
>CAZFVP010000037.1:0-14747 GCA_964522345.1 uncultured Gammaproteobacteria bacterium
TTGCACTAAAATAGCGCCCGCTTGAGCTTTGCTTGTGATAGAGAGCTTCTCATTTTTGGATACTACTTTTTGAGACCCAACATGGCCAGACGTCGTCGTAAACGTAAACAATTAGATCTAACTCCACGTGAAATTCGAATTGAATCGATGGCTCATGACGGACGAGGAGTTGGCCGAGGCGAAGACGGTAAAGTTGTGTTTGTCGATTTCGCCTTACCTGGCGAGAAAGTGCGTTACATCCCGGTGATGAATCGAAAAAGTTATTTGTTTGGTACTACTATTGAGGTCTTGGAACCCTCGGAACATAGGATCGAACCTAAGTGTGCTGTATTTGGGGACTGTGGAGGCTGCGTATTACAACATTTGGATGAAAATATTCAGATCAAATACAAACAACAGCAACTATTAGAGAACTTCAAAAAAATTGGCGGTGTTCAGCCCGAGACACTCTTAGAGTCGATGACTGGTAAGCATTGGGGCTACCGTCGTCGAGCTCGATTAGGTGCCAAATATGTGCCAAAAAAAGGCGGTATGATCATTGGTTTTCGGGAACGAAATACCAGTTATATTCAGCCTACCGATAAGTGTGAGGTGCTTTACCCAGAAGTGTCAGCAATGTTTCCAGATTTACGCGAAACTCTCGAAAAGACGTCTTGTCATGACAAAATTCCTCAAGTGGAAATATCAGTTGCTGATAATGCGATAGTGATGATTGTTCGTCATTTAGAAACCTTTGTCCAGAATGATTTGGAACTACTGACCGAGTTTGCTAAGCGTAATGAGGTGCAGTTATTCCTTCAGCCTGGCAACCTAAAGAGTGTGCACCCGCTATACCCAGTAAAGCCCGATGCTTTGTTTTACGAATTTAAAGAGTTTGATATTAAAGTCGAATTTTTGCCGACCGACTTCATTCAAGTTAACGGCGGCATTAATGATCAGCTGGTTAACCGAACGATTGAACTATTAGATATTAAAGAAAATGACAGAGTATTAGATTTATTCTGTGGTGTCGGTAATTTCACTCTACCATTGGCTCGGCGCTCAAATTACGTCGTTGGTGTAGAAGGGGATCAAGCCTTGGTTGATCGGGCGATTCATAATCGAGAGTTAAATGGCCTAGATAACTTAGATTTTAATTTTGGTGACCTGTTTAAGGAAGACATGTCTTCTGGCTCGCATGGAGACTGGCTTGATCAGAAGTTCGACAAAATACTATTAGACCCACCGCGCTCAGGTGCAGCAGAGATGATTAAGCGTTTACCTAGCTTTGGCGCTTCAAAAGTTGTTTATGTTTCATGTGGCCCCGCGACCTTAGCTCGTGATGCGGGCGTTATGGTAAATGAGCATGGGTATCGGATGACCTATGCCGGTGTGATCGATATGTTTCCGCATACGGCGCACGTAGAATCCATCGCAGTTTTCGAGAAATAAGCAAACTGTGTTTAAATAGGAGTGTTACTAACGAGAATTGATTATAAAAGCGAGACTCTTATTATGAATAACGACCAACAAGATTCAGGCTTTAGCGCGAGTGAATTGTTAGAGAAAATACTAAATACTGGTAAGGAGTATGTAGATAAAGGGCAGGCTCTTGCCGAAAAAAAATTAGATATTCCCGAGCAAGGAGAAGAGCGCGATGTGATGCTCGATGGGCTTAAAAAAGGCGCTTTAGCGTCGGCATTGTTACTTGGCTTATTAGGTACCCGAGGCGGGAGGAAGTTAACCGGAACTGCCATCAAAGTAGGTGGTTTAGCGGCTCTTGGGACTGCGGCATACAAAGGATATCAAAACTGGAAAGAGACCGGTGATGTGATGGTATCCGCGAACGAATCTGTGCACCATCTTAGCTCTGAATCAGCTGAATCACGGGGACTGCTGCTGATTGAAGCGATGGTGGCAGCAGCTAATGCCGATGGAAATATTGATGGTCAAGAACAGCAAGCGATTAAGCATGAAATACTTGAAATGCACCTGCCAGGCGAAATGGCCATGATGCTTGAAAATATAATAGATTCCCCCTTAAGTGCTGGCGAACTTGCAAAAAAAGTCAAGAATACCGCTGAAGCCAGTGAAGTCTATATCGCTACGCGCTTATTAATTAATGATAGATCCAGCTTAACTGAAACTCTATACAAAGATAGTTTGGTAACAGCCCTGGGCTTAAATGCTGAGTTAGTTAGTTCCTTAGAGGCGCAAATATCCTAATTTTTTGAGCGCTTATCGCTCAGGACATAGCGATATTAGCAATATCACTATGTTGTTGCCTATGTTCTGGATAAAAGTACTGGAGGGCGTTTATTTTCACTGGTATTATTTATATGATTATTAAAATAATAACAAAGCTAAACGTTTCGAAAATTATTCATAGAGGTGTTTGGCTACTATAAACTTGAAAGGAGCCCGAGGGCTGGTGCTCGATTTCAGTATCACTTATTAGGAGAGTACTCTATGTCATCTACGACTATTCAAGTCGGAATTTTCATTTTTATCACCGCGTTAATCGCATTTCTAACCTATCTTAAATGCCGGGCCGCGGTTCAGTCGACCGATCATTCTGTTGAAGCTGACAATAAAGAAGTCTTTCTAGCTGGAGGTGGGCTTTCTTGGTTGTTTGTTGCGGGTTCGATCACGCTTACTAACCTAAGTACCGATCAATTGGTGGGGATGAATGGCAATCAAATGTTACTGGTTGCGTGGTGGGAATTTGCGGCGGTTATCGGTTTAATTGTATTGGCAAAGGTCTTCTTACCGGTTTACTACAAGTACGAGTGCACTACGACTACCGAATTATTAGAAAAGCGTTATGGCGACAAGCATATTCGAGCCGTGATCAGCATTCTCTTCTTAATGGGTAATGTTGGTATTTTTATACCCGCTATGTTGTACGGCGGGTCGAAGTTCATGGTTACCATGTTTGGTATCGAAAGTTCTTCAATGATTCTTGGCATTGAAAGTTCGATCATCTATATAGCCATAGGCTTTGCGATTGCTGGTGCCGCCTACGCAGTTTTTGGTGGCCTGCGCGCCGTCGCGGTGTCCGACGCTTATAGTGGTGTATTGCTACTTAGTCTTGGTTTAGTGGTCGTATATTTGGCCCTTAAAGCGATTGGTTTTGATGTTTCTGGTATTCCGGCAGAGCGTTTAACGCTTATTGGTGATAATGCCTCAGCAATACCTTGGCATACCTTGTTGACCGGAATGTTGTTTATTCAAATTTTTTATTGGAGTACTAATCAGACAATCACACAACGTGCAATGGCATCGCCAACGGTAAAAGAAGGCCAAAAAGGTGTGTATGCGGCGGCAGTTATACGATTACTCATTGTTCCAGCAATTATTGTTATCCCTGGTATCGTCTCATATAAGCTTTACGGGCGTATTGAAAATGACGGTGCTTACGGTCGCATCGTGGGCGATGTTCTGCCTGTATGGTTATCTGGTGCCTTTGCAGCGGCGATCGCGGCTGCGGTACTAACCAGCGTGAATAGCATATTGAATGCATCAACTGCTTTATATGTGTGTGATATCCATGAAAAATACTCGTCGACTAAACCTAATGTTCGAAAGCTGAACGCTATTATTACGATAAGTATTGTACTAATTGGCCTAGCATTAGTTCCGTTTTTTGCTAAATCAGCGAGTATTATCGAAACTATTCAACAGCTCTACGGTTTGCTGAGCATGCCTATCCTGTCGGCGTTTCTAGTGTGTTTATTGTTTAATGACGTAGATTCGAGAGCAGCGATCATAGCCGTTATTTTTGGGGTAGCTTTTTATGGGATATTATTTTTTAACGCACCATTTCACTACATTCATTCTATGTTCGTGACGTTGATTAGTTGCGTTCTTTTGTCGCTTGCAGTGAGCCGGTTTGTTTTTGCAACATCTCCGACTTTAGTATCGAGAAGCGCTTAGTAATTCTTAAGCATCATTCGAGCCGAGCCTTAGTGGGTCGAATGGTGCTTGGTCAAAGATTTGACTAAGTCTTTTTATTTGCTTTTTTAGATAATTGATTGGTAGAGTGATTTCAACTGGGTGGCGATGTGTGTCCATGAATAATAGTGACCTGTGTATTGCTTAGCCTGTTGGCCTAACGCCTTAATTTGTTGCTGATTTTCAACGGCGAAACGCAATTGAGTTTCTATTTGCTTAATATCAGTTTCACAAACTAAACCTAATTGATTCTTTTTAATAACGTTTGATAGTGCAACGCCTTCACAGACCAAGGGCGCTAGGCCGTTGGCCATTGCTTCTAGTGCTGAGATACCAAAATTTTCTGAGTATGAAGTTAATGCATATAGCTCAGAGTGCTGTAACAAAGCCGCTTTTGTCTCCCCCTCAACGTGACCTAAAAACGAGCAGCGTTCATTGAGTCCTAGAGATTTTGATAAGCTATCTAAATGTTGTTTGTAAACTGCTTCGCCGTCGCCAGCAACCAATAACTTAAGCGAGGGTTCGTCTATGAGTGCGAGCGCTTGCATCAATAGTTCTAGGCCCTTCTTTTCATGCAACCGTGACAAGTACAAAACTATAAAGTCGTTGCTATTAACTCCCCACTGTTTTTTTGCCTCACGTTCAGATAGACATGTTTCTACGGGAGGGGTGATGCCCAACGGTATTACTTGCCCTTTTGCATGTACAACCTCAGAGCTTTCAATAAGCTCGCTATCGTCGGTATAGTGCACCATCGAGGCTGATTCAATATTGGAGCGTTCGATATATTTTAAGTACCACTTTTTTCGAGTTTGCGACTGTGCTAACGACCACTTTTGAAGTTGCCCGATCGGGCGAACTACATAGGGAATTCGTTTTTTTCGCGCTAGAGACATCGCGTAAGTAGAGCAATAAGAAAAGATAGCGTGTATATGAAGCACATCGTAATTGTCGATATTCTTCGACAACCAATTAGAGAAGCTAACCGAATACGCAAATTCACGAACGGCGCGGATCGGTGGAGAAAACCGCTCAAAAAAACGTACCGGAACACCTTGGTAGACTATAAGACTATTTAAGCTGATATCGAGTGTTATACGGCCATTGTCATTAGTGGTGGCAATTTCGGAGTCTACTTCTTGCTTACGAAGGCTTGAAACCATGTCGATGACAGCCTTACTCGGTCCGCCTCTGCATGAGGCTACCGATGGTATAACATGCAATACTTTTAGGCGTTGTAGCCTATCTCGCATGCCGCGATTTCCAATCGTTTAATACTAATAAACTCCATCGGCGATACCATGGTGTCAGAGGAATCCATTTTGGTGAGCGAGGCATTGGCATACTTTCCCAGCTGGATTCAAACCATTCATCGAAAGGGAATCGAAAACCTTGCTTTGGTCGTTCAACTACCCAAGAAGGTAACTCTGGAACGCTATCGATCAGTAATTTCTTACCTTTTTTCAACCGAAGATCAGCGGGAATTGAACTAATTTGTTCGACAAACACTCGGTCTATGAACGGCACGCGCAACTCGAGTCCCCAAGCCATACTAGCAACGTCGCTGTCTCTTAGTAGTTGGTTACGCAAGTAGTTGCTTAGTTCTAAGTGACTTATGTTATCAGCAGGGTAGGGATGATTCGGTTCGGTGATGACGAGTTCTTTAGGCGCCTTTTTACAAAAGATATTGGTGAGTTCGTATGCTTCTGAAATTGAAAATATGCCTCTGAAACTTTGGTAGGCTGCGGTTAGTGAACTAGGGTTGGTGATCGCATCGCCTATTCGCCTTTGGCGAGGTGTCATTAGTTTATAAAATCTTTTTGTTAACGGCTTGATTAAAAACTGAAGCTTTTTGAGAAAGCGACTTTTCTTCATCATTTCAGGTATCACTTCGAATGATTCATAACCTGCGAAAAGCTCATCACCACCTAAGCCTGAAAGTACTACCTTTTCGCCATTTTCACTCGCCAGTTTAGATACACAATAAGTGTTGAACCCGTCGATGGTTGGTTGGTCTATATCGCATAAAAATTGATCAAAAAGTGGTTTCGCAATTTCTGGCGTCATTAGAAATTCAGTATGATTAGTGCCAAAATGTTCAGCTACCCGCTTAGCAATATCACCCTCGTTCCACTCGGGGTTTTCAAAAGTTATTGAATAAGTGTTAATAGGTTTTTTGCTTAGCTTGCTCACAATTGCGACTAAGGCTGTCGAATCAATACCGCCGCTGAGGAATAGTCCAACCGGAACATCTCCGACTAAATGGGCTCGAACACTATGTTCTAATGCGGTTCGTGTGATTTCTACCGCTTTTGCGCGACTATAATGTTTGAGAACGAAGTCGAGGCTCCAGTGTCTCTGAAGTTTATTCTTACCCGCTTTCCACGTAAGGTAGGTGCCGGCTGGAAGCATCTTTATATTTTTTATGGCGGTGTCAGGTTCGGCAATTGTGCCTTTGAGTAAGTAGCTTATTACTCCTCGGGATGAGATTTTTTTTGAACTATAGCCGGAAGCTAGAATCGAACGTAGTTCGGATGCGAAAATAAATGAATTATCTACTTTTAGATAATAAAATGGTTTTATGCCTAATGCATCACGAGCAGCAAACGCTTCTTTTTCTTGTTCATCCCAAATAAGAAAAGCGAACATACCTCGTAAAAGTTGAACGCAGGCAGGGCCTTTTTGGATAAACAGTTTAAGAATGACCTCGGTGTCAGAATTGCTTTTAAATTCTTCACCTTCTAGCTCTAATTGGGTACGAAGTTTCTTATAATTATAAATTTCACCATTGTAGGTGATTGTATACCGCTGGTCCTCGCTGCTCATCGGTTGATGACCGCTGTCGGATAAATCAATGATTGAGAGGCGGGTATGAGTTAAGGCTGCTTGGTACGATGGCGAGAAGAATGCGCCCTTATCATCAGGCCCCCTGTGCGCCAATGCATTTTGCATGGCCTTAAGCCTAGATGCCCTATCTTTAATGATTGATGGGTCGAGGGTCAAGTTTTGCTTTTGATCGTTGTTACCATCTGCTCCCTGATCTTGAGCTTGCGATTGTTCAGGTACCTGAGGTGAAAGTATTCCTGCGATGCCACACATAGTTTGCTAATTAGGTTTGTTGTTTTTGTAGGGTAGTAGTGACGGAGAGAACTACACTTCTCTCCGTCACTGGATATACTATAGTTTCTCCCTAGAAAAACAGCAAATTAGCTAGCGCATTTAATGTTATTGGGTTTTATTGCCCTCAGCAGGTTTTGTATTGCCTTTGTTGTTGTCCTTATTGTTATTAGGCTTACCTTGTTTTTTCTCGCCGCCCTTGTTTTCGCTTTGATTTTGGTGCTGTTTATTGTTTGAGCGATTGCGGTTTCTATTGCGGTTTCTATTACGATTACGGTTGCGATTATTGTTGTTATTACCCTCGTTATTATTCGCATTCTCATTTTTATTTTCGCCTCGATTACTTTGAGGCTTATTACGATTGTCATGCGGTTTTCTATCGCCACTCTTATCGTTGTTTGAATGTTTCTGTTTGTTATTACGGTTGCCACCGCGTTGGTTGTTGTTGTTGTTGCGACCGCGGTTATTGTTGCGGTTACCACCACGCTGATTATTGTTACGACCACGGTTATGGTTTTGTTTACCGCTTTTCTGTTTCTTATCTTGCTTGGGCTGCTCCTCTTCGCCAGTGCCAAATAGGGCACGCCATAACCTAACAAATATGCCAGGCTTAATAGGTGCAACAGGCTCAGGTTTAGCGGCTGGAACAGGTTTGTCGCCCATTTGAATTGATTCAATAGCTACCGCTGGAGCTGTATTAGGGGCGATAACCACGTTGCTTGTTTGGTTTTTCTTTTGGTACTTGGCTTTACGCGGATCTTCCTTAGGCTCTTGAATCTCAGTTTTGTAACTTGGAAGATTAGGCATTTCGTCTAAATCTTCACTGCGCAAACGCTGAATCTTAAAGTGAGGTGTTTCTAATTCAATCGTCGGAACAATGGTGATATTGGTACCCAAACGGTTTTCTAATAAACTAACTTCGTGACGTTTTTCATTTAGTAAATAAGTTGCCGTTTTGATAGGCAGGTGTGCATTAATTGCTTCTGTATTTTCTTTTAGAGCTTCCTCTTCAATAATACGTAATACGCTTAATGCCGACGAACCGATACTACGGATATGGCCATTGCCTTCGCAACGCGGGCATACATGATAGTTGGAATCACTGATTGACGAGCGTAAGCGTTGACGAGACATTTCCAGTAAGCCGAAGCGTGAGATACGACCGACTTGTACACGAGCACGGTCAGCTTTTAGGGCTTTTTGTAGGCATTGTTCAACTGCGCGTTGGTTTTTATTGGCAAGCATATCGATAAAATCAATAACAACTAAGCCACCTAAATCTCGAATACGTAATTGGCGAGCGATTTCCTCGGCTGCTTCCATATTGGTTTGCAAGGCCGTTTCTTCGATGTCACTACCTTTTGTCGCACGCGCTGAGTTAACGTCAATTGAGGTGAGTGCTTCTGTTGGGTCAATGACCAACGCGCCGCCTGCTTGTAAGCGCACTTCTCGTGCATAAGCCGACTCAATTTGATGCTCTACTTGATAACGAGAGAACAGTGGAACAGTGTCTTCGTACATCTTTAATTTGATGACGTTATGCGGCATTACTTGATTCATAAAACGCGTAGCGCGTTCAAAAATCTCTTTATCATCAATAATGATTTCAGTGATATCACTACGAAAGTAATCGCGGATTGATCTTACAACTAAATTGGTTTCTTGGTAAACCAAGAATGGTGCTGCATTTGACTCTGAGGCCTCTTGAATAGCATCTGATAAACGTTGTAGGTAGTCTAAGTCCCACTGAAGTTCTTCAGAGCTTTTGCCAATGCCTGCTGTTCGTGCAATTAACGCGTGTTCACGAGGTATTTCAAGCTCGGCCATGGCATCGCGCAACTCTTGACGTTCTTGACCCTCTATTCGGCGTGAAATACCACCCCCTTTGGGGTTGTTTGGCATGAATACCAAATACCGGCCAGCAAGGCTAATGAATGTTGTTAAAGCTGCGCCTTTATTTCCGCGTTCGTCTTTCTCAACTTGAACTAACAACTCTTGGCCGGCTTTGAGTACATCTGCAATTTTGACTTGAGAAATTGGTGTATCAGAATTGTAATTTTGGAAATACGTACGCGACACTTCTTTCATTGGTAAGAAGCCTTGGCGATTACCGCCATACTCAACAAACGCGGCTTCTAAGCTAGGCTCAACACGAGTGATTTTACCTTTATAGATATTGCCTTTCTTTAAAGCGGTGCTGGCTGACTCGATATCTAAATCGATTAATTTTTGGCCGTCGACAATTGCAACCCGCAACTCTTCCGAGTGCGTTGCGTTAAATAACATTCTTTTCATGTTCTCTCCATGCCGACTATCGGCAAGTATACGAAAACAGCCTCTTGATCTTGTTCAATAAAGCGATGGAGTGAATAGTGATTAACAGAAAAGTATGATTTTCTAGTTGTGCGAGAAATGCAACAATAAGGTCTAAAGTAGGTCTTTTACTTATTCAATTTATCGTTTTTCTTCAGCTACAAAGTAGTGAGTTGATATATAGAATAGTCAACAAAAACATGGATTTAGATGTTTCCATAATCCAGTTACCTTAGTGAAAATCAGCTATTTGATTGAATTTATAACTAGGCTTAACCAATATAAATTTATTAAAAATCAAATGCTTTTGCTTAAAATTGATATGACATTTGTGTGTCAATCCATAAGCTAAATTCTTTCTGCGAGAGCTAGGTCAAAGAGGCTAATCGTATTAAAGCTAGCGTTTGTTAGCGCTTAATCGCTATGTCACTACGCCTCTATATATTGCAGAGTAGTAGCTGTCTGCTAGTATTGGCCAGCGGTCATATTGAGTGCGGGTTTAAACCCATTTTGCTCTCGTGAAAATGACTCAGCATCAAAAACTAGCTTTGTACCTCATAAATCAGGGTGAGGTACATTGCCCTGTTATACAGCACATTGATTGTTAATAAACCAACTGAAATCGTAGTCGTGTCGAATGGGCCGTGTGTTGCCCGATCGGTTTGCTAAAACTTGCTTTGAATTGTTTTTCTAAATGGTTAAACCCATTCAAATCACTCTCGCAAGACACTTATGTGGGTTTCAAAAATAATCCTTATCTCTATTGAGTATTATTATTTTAAAAGCCAACCGCGTTTTTAAACCGATTTCTGAACTATGCCTTCATGTTAATTTCATTAACTATAAACGTCTGTAGTATCTTAATAATTATCGAAAATAGGCAGATTATCACCTTGTTTCGTAACTTATTGAAATTCTTTTGTTTATTATACTGCTATATCTACTCGATATCTCGATTAGATCGAGGGAGTCTAACAGTAAGTCTTGCTCTTAGCAATGCACTAAAACGCACATAATTATTGCCTTTTCTAGGCTTTGGGTTAACCATCAAACTGCTCTATAATCGCCGACAATTACGTAAGAGCATTATTGTGTCAAAGAATAATAATTCAAAGTCGAACTCAAAAGCCAAACGAGGTTCAAAAGCCAGTGACGCTAGTCGAGCTCGAAGAGCTAAATCTAGCTCCAAGCAAGATGCACCTCGTACACGTGTGTCTAGGCACCGTAAGCCTGAAACAACGCCGAGTTCAGCCTCTAAGCCGAATAAATTTAGTTCAAAGGCGAGCACCGACAAGCGAAGAGGCCCTGGTGATTCATCTGGCCGTAGAACTCGTCAGGTGACATCAGTTGATACACAAACGCGGATTCCAAACAAAGTTACTTTTGTGGAGATAGATGAGAATCACGATGGTCAACGTTTAGATAATTTTTTGATAACCCACCTTAAAGGCGTACCTAAATCGCATATCTATAGAATTATTCGTAAGGGAGAAGTGCGGATTAATAAGGGGCGGGTGAAGCAGACAACACGCCTTAAAGAAGGTGACTCTTTGAGGCTACCGCCGATTCGTCTTAGTGACGAGAAAAATAGTAATTTAGATGGAGAGAAATATTGCTTTTTGGGGGATGCTATCTTGTTTGAGGATGATGCGCTGATGGTAATTAACAAACCCTGTGGTATGGCGGTTCACGCAGGAAGTGGGATTACGGTCGGCGTCATCGAGGCATTAAGAGCATATAGAAATGACTTAAAGTATATCGAGCTAGTGCATCGGCTCGATAGAGAGACCTCAGGAGTGTTAGTCTTAGCTAAGAAAGCCAGCGCTCTCAAAATTTTACACGATGATTTTAAAACAAACTCATTGAAAAACCCTCGCCTAGATAAACGTTATTTAACCTTGGTTAAGGGGCAGTGGCAACATGGTCAACGCCGCGTTACCAAGGCATTAAACGTAAACGCTAGACGTCATGGAGAACGTTATGTTGTCGTTGATGCAGATAGCAGCTATGCGAGTTCTATCATGACTCCTAAGGCGGTCTCAAAAGAGGCCTCGTTAATTGAGGTTAAATTACTTACTGGAAGAACCCATCAGGTGAGAGTGCACGCACAATCAGAGAATCATCCGGTCGCTGGTGACCCCAAGTACGGTGATGATGATTTTAACAAAAAGATGAAGTCTGTAGGCCTCTCTCGACTGTTTTTACATGCCGCGCGTCTGAAATTTGTTCATCCGCTCAACCAACGGCCGCTAACGATCGAGGCTCCTCTGCCACACGAGCTGCTCTCGGTGTTGAATAACTTATCGCTAGAACCTAACTGAGTACTATGTATCAACTAATAATTTTCGATTGGGATGGAACCATAATGGATTCCGCTCAGAAGATATCTAATTGTATCAAGGCGTCAGCTCGTGATGTTGGTTTGATTGAACCGAGCACCGAGCAGGCTAAAAGTATTATCGGCTTAGGCCTTTTTGAGGCGATGCATCAGCTTTTCCCCGATGCTAACGACGCAAAGGTCGCGGCGATGGTAGATGCTTACAAGCATCACTTTGTGACCGCTGATGATACCGAACAAAAGTTGTTTGAGGGTGTTGTTGAGGGCTTGAACGCATTAGAGAGGGCCGGAGCAGTATTAGCCGTCGCAACCGGGAAATCTCGTGCTGGCTTAGATCGAGCTTTTGCAGCCTTGGACCTTAGACATCATTTTATTACGTCGCGCTGCGCCGATGAGACTCGATCGAAGCCGCACCCGCAAATGTTGCATGAAATCCTTGATTTTACTGCGATCGACCCCGACAAAGCTATTATGGTAGGCGATACAACGTTTGACTTAGATATGGCTGCAAACGCTAACATGGCTGGGCTTGGTGCCGGATACGGTGTTCACTCAGAGCAAATGCTATTTGATGCAAAGGCGTTATCAGTTGAGAAAAATTTTAATGACGTAGTAATGTGGTTACTCGATGGTCGAGTGGAGAAAGCGTATGCATAACAAGTTAATCGGCTCGGTCGAAGGCCTTGAAGAGGGTGGTAAAGGTTTACGTTTTGATGTTAAAAATGTGGCAGGCGAGGTAATGCCGGCGTTTGTAGTCAACTATGATTATCAATACTTTGCCTATTTAAATAAGTGCGGTCATATTGCAGTGCAGTTAGACTACATGCCTGGCGAGTTTTTCAGCGATGATGGCCAAACTCTGGTTTGCGCAACTCATGGAGCTGAATACGCACCGGATACCGGCGCATGCCAAGGCGGCCCATGTTATGGCGTGGGCCTTGAGCCATTAGCTATATCCGAGTTAGATGGGCAACTATTTCTTGAAGGTGATGACTTAGATGTTCTTGAGAAGTAAACATTAAGGGCGTAGATAGTAATAAAAAAATATGAGGTTTATAGAATGTTAGGACGAAATAAAAATAGTGCTGCTTTGCCTGGTAGTAACAGCGCGCCAATAACTCCAAGTGAAGTGATGGAGCGCTTGGCTGAAGATTATATGAAGGACCGAAAATGGCGACGCATATTCAAGTTTTTACTATTGGGTTTGTTTGTGTTGTATATCCTTAGCGTGATTATTTTAGCTAGCAATAAAGGTGGAGCGGTTAACTCAAGCAAACCTCACACAGCGCTTATTGAACTCAACGGAGTCATTAGTTTAAGTAAGGGCGATGTGTCTGCTGATAGGTTAAATGCCAGCCTTAGACGGGCCTTCGAAGCCAAGATGTCCAAGGGCATTGTATTGCGCATTAATAGCCCGGGAGGTTCTCCAGTTCAATCAGATCAGATCAATGCTGAGATTGTTCGTTTACGCAGTATTTACCCAGATAAGCGTCTGCATGTAGTCATTTCAGACGTTTGTGCATCAGGTGGTTATTATATCGCGGCGGCGGCCGATCAAATTTTTGCTAACCCATCGTCTATAGTGGGATCTATCGGCGTACGAATGGACAGCTTCGGGTTTGTAGACACCTTAGAAAAACTCGGTGTAGAACGACGTTCTATTACGGCGGGAAGTAATAAAGCTATTTTGGACCCTTTTCTGCCAATAAAAGAAAGTCAACGCGCTCATGCTGAACAGATGCTAGGTATTGTGCATCAACAGTTTATTGATCGAGTTAAGGCCGGTCGAGGTGAGCGTCTGAGTGATAATCCAGATTTGTTCAGTGGTTTATATTGGAGTGGTGAACAAGCCAAGGAGCTCGGTCTTATAGACGAATTCGGTAGCCTCGATTATGTTGCTCGTGATGTAATTGGTGAAGAGTCTATCGTTGATTATTCCTTCAAGCCTGACTTCTGGGAACAATTTTCGCAAGATATTGGTGTATCAATCGGCAGTAGTATCGCCGCTGTTTTCGCTGGAAATTTTAAGCTGCAATGATTTCGCACAGATGAGTCTAGCGGCTCTAGCTTTCACTTGTTTTAAGGGTCGCTACTTACTGAATTTGAGATTTAATCGGGCTATTTGTAAATATACCTCTGCGATCACTCTTTGCCAGGTATACTCAAACCCCACGTAGCCACTTAAAACTAGACCTTTAACAATCAAGGTATAAGGCATGACGGCAACTGGCGCAACACCCCAATAACGCAAACGATCAGGCCACGACAATGTTCGCCAGTCTGCACCAGATAACTTTTGTGCTTCTTGGCGTGCGTACTTACGTTGAGACGCTAGCCAACGAGAGTAAGGCTTACGATCGTCGTGTTGCATTTTCTGTTTGAGTGGTAGGACTAGGCCATCAATTACCACTCGTTGCGTATGGCCATCACGCTCATAATGAGCAGTCTTTCGCCGATAAAGAGCCGTTCGGGGCGGATATAATGAGCCCTTAAGAGGGCGTCCATTAATCAAGTAGATAAAGCCAACCTCAAACCCTTTCACATCAGCGCTAGGTGTCAGTCTGTCTAGCTCAGCGTGTAGTTCGTGCGTGACAATATAATCAGCGTCCATTGACAGTACCCACTCAGTGTTAATGTCTTGAGCAAGTCCAAAGTTACTTTGTTCTGTAGGTCCGTTATATTTATTTTGAATGACGCGCACATTGTCGAATGAGGCACAAATTTCAAGTGTTTCATCATCGCTAAAACTGTCGATAACCAAAACCTCTTTGGCCCACCTTAAGGCATCTAAGGTTCGTTTGATATTCGGTGCTTCGTTATACGTTGCGATAATGGGGGTTATTTGATCTAGCATTATGTCTCTAAGCAACCGTTGATGAGCGCTTGTTTAGTTTGCGAATACATCGAAGCCTTGATTTTCGAGCATGGCTACGAGACGAATTAAGGGTAAGCCGATCAAGGCGTTTGGGTCATCACCTTCAAACCTCTCGAACAATACTACGCCCAAGCCTTCAGAGCGCACGCTGCCCGCACAATTATAAGGTTT
>CAZFVP010000037.1:14847-16314 GCA_964522345.1 uncultured Gammaproteobacteria bacterium
TTAGGGTTCGTTTTAGCGATTTCTTGTGCTTTTGCGATGGCTAAACGCTCAACTAGCTTAATTGGAGTTTCGCCTTCAAGTGGAGTTTCGTCAATATTCGGGTTGGCCGTTTCGAATGGTAGCATCAAGCGCTCGAGTAATATTTTTCGAAAAGGCGATGACGAGCCGAGTATTAGGCGTGGGTTTGGCATAAGGCGGAACCGAAGCGGTAAATTTAGGAAATTGATAGTTTGCTAATTATGCGATAATACCCACATGGATGCACTAATAGACGACGCGCCTAAAACGTTGATGCGCAGCTCTACTTAGCGTATTCATCGTAAATATGTCAGTGATTTTATTAGTATCGCGGCGGAGATTACGTTTTGGTGTCGACCTATCGCGATTAAAATGATTAACGTCACCAAAACTTGGTTGACGCGGTTTTCGATACCGGTCCAGTTATTCCTCTCGAGAGTTTGAAAAAGCGAGATTAATTGTATGATAAATATGATATGTTGCCTTTTTATCGATTACTTAGCGAATTATTAAATAATTATGTCGAATAAAGTTATAAACCTAGGAGTTGTCGGCGTTGGCAAGATTGTTCGTGATCAGCACTTGCCATCAATTGTTAAAAATTCAAGGTTTGAGTTAGTAGCAACGGCCAGTCGTAATGCGACAGTCGATGGTATTCAAGCGTTTACTAATATCGAGTCTATGCTTGAATCGGCAAAATTAGACGCAGTAGCGTTATGTATGCCACCGCAATATCGTCGAGCAGCGGCTAAGCTAGCCCTTGAAAAAGGTAAACACGTGTTACTGGAGAAGCCGCCCGGTGCGACCGTGTCAGAGGTAGAGCAATTAGCTAAAATCGCTGTTAAAAATGGCGTCTCTCTTTACACCACGTGGCATTCGAGACATGGGCCTGCAGTAGAAGCTGCAAAGAAATTATTGTCGCAAAGAACGTTGCTATCGGCATCACTTGTTTGGAAAGAAAATGTCAAAAAATGGCACCCTGGTCAAGAATGGATTTGGCAAGCTGGGGGGTTAGGCGTTTTCGACCCAGGTATAAATGGTTTATCTATTCTCAGTCATTGTTTACAGTCACCGGCCTATGTTGATAAAGCTAAGCTGGTCTTTCCCTCGAATAAGGCGGCGCCGATTGCTGCGCAACTTGAATTCAGGACTGATAGTGACGTTAAAATAACCGGTGATTTTGATTGGGATATTATCGGTGGCGAAGCTTGGCAAATTGATTTTCAGACTGACGACGGCTTAATTCAAATTAAGGATGGAGGCTCACGTCTATTGCATGACGGCCGGAGTATTGAGGTGCCAGCTCATTCGGAGCATGGCGAATACGAAGCGATATACGCGCGTTTTGAAGAAATTATTCAAGCCGGGGTGTCAGATGTAGACCTTACGCCGCTAAAGTTAGTTGCTGATGCATTTATGTTGGGTAATCGAGAAGAAACGGCGGCATTC
>CAZFVP010000038.1:0-8723 GCA_964522345.1 uncultured Gammaproteobacteria bacterium
AACTGGAGACACAGCTTCAAATAGAATTTCTGAAGCACAGTCTTCTGACGCACTACTTTTACATAAACCAGCATCTACCAGCCAATTAAGGCGAATTATGGCGTCAATGCTAAACGACTCAGATTACGTTAGCTTAGAATAACGATGGTGTATCTAACCTCGTGGGTCCAAACCTAGCTCCATAAGCATTGAATTACGAATTACTGGAATGGGTGCGCTACCATAACTCAGAAACTTGTTATGAAAAGTTCGCAAATCGAAATTCTCACCTAACCGTTGCTTAAGTTCTTCGCGGAACGCGTAAATCTCTGAGTAACCGGTAAAATAACTGGTCAGTTGAACCTGAGAGATTGTTGCTCTGCGCCACTTCCCTTCTGCCTCAGTACGTTCTTGAAACGCTTCGTTCATCAGCAAATCTAATGCCGCTTGTCGTTCTAGCCCTAATACTTGAACGCGGTAGTCAAGAATAGTGTTCACCACAACGCGCAAATTCCATTTGCTATACATTAACCACATTTCCGGCTCATTATCACCATAGCCATTCTCGAGCATCATTCGTTCAGAATACACTGCCCAACCCTCTACCATCGCACCGTTGGAAAATATTGATTTAATCTTACTCGGGCTCTTGTTTGCGTGCATCAACTGAGTGTAATGCCCCGGTATCGCTTCATGTATATTTAATATCTGCAATATCCAATGATTGTACTCACGTAGATAGCTTTCAGCTTGCTCTTCGGTATAGCCGTCTAACGGAGATACATTGTAGTAAGTATTCGCAGTCGCATCATACGGCCCCGGCGCATTCACCGACGCACCTGCAAAACCCCGCTGATATTCCGGAGTAAGACGCACCACAAGCGGCCGACTAGGGTCTGAATCGAGCAGTTGTTTATCGTCCATAAATTTTTGAATAATCGGTATTTGTCTACGAATTTCGTCGACAAACTTATCACGCTCAACATGCCGTGATGAAAGGTGATCAATCATCTGTTTTACCGCGACTAATTTATCATCGGGAATTGGCGAATCTTTAAAGTATTTTGGCCAAAGCTCCTCGGTGATATTAGTCATCTCAAGATGCAAAGTCTGTTTCGCTTTCAAGGCAAGGTTGTAAAGCTCTTCGGCGGTATAACTCGATTGAATATCATGCTTGAATTTTTTCTCATACAACTCTCCGCCAATGCGGAAATCTCTCGCTTCTCCGCTAGAGATCAACTCAGCCTTTTTAGACTCAAGTGACTCGATATACCCTTTCACTGCTATTACAGCGTCTGCAAGGCCCGACGAGAGTTCGCTCGTTAGCTGAGGTGTCAGCTCAACTTCTTGAGCTTTCTCTGGGATCAATTTTTCGAACATGTTGAGTGTGCCAGCGCTCTGTTGAATGGCTAACTCTAGATGTTCGAGCGTCGGTATTTTCAAATTATTTAATGCTGCTTGGTAATAATCTGGCACCGACTTTAACCGACTGGATATAGCAACTAAGCGCTCAGCTAACGGCTTATAGTTGGTGTTTAAAATAACTCCAAATGCACCAGCGGGGTTGTATTGTGCCGGGTTCCATTCGTATGCGCGAAATACATCGATGTACCAAATCTGAGAACGTAGCTGCCCTTCTATAATCGCCAAGTCGGTTGCATTATTAACGCTTAATTGATTGGCGTCGAACTGCTTCAGCGCTTGCAACTCAGTAGCAAAAAACTCTCGCTGTAATGCGCGGTGCTCTCCATTTGGTACCACTAATTTACCATCGTGTTTATAGAAGCCAACATAAACACCAAAACTGGGGTTTAACTCCCATGTTTTATTCAATAAATTCTCTTTAAATTCAGCAAAAATTTGATTCTGGTCCAATACCTTTTCTTCGCTAACCAAAGGTTCAACGGCTACGTCATCCGATCGTGTGCCAAGCCTTTCACCTTCAACTTTTGAAACCTTTGTTTGAGCTTCGCTACGCACATTTTTTTCTGGTGGTAGCGCTTCTGAACAAGACGCACCAAGCATAATGAATAGACACGCCGAAATTAGCTTAAGCTTCACAATACATCTCCAATAAAAGTCGATGCGGCAACTATAAACAAATTAATCTCTTAGCTCCACTTTTGTTAATTTCTAGAGAATTTAACGCCTCGCAAAATCCAAATAAAATTTCAAATAGCTTGCGTCATCTGCCGTGTTTTATACAATGTACTCATATACATATAACGGCGTTATTTATTCTTCGCTACCACGAAACGGGAAACCAACGATGTCACTGCCATATAAAAACTTACTCGAACCCTTAGATCTAGGTTTTACAACGCTAAAAAACCGAGTCTTAATGGGTTCTATGCATACAGGGCTCGAAGATAAGGCAAAAGATTTTCCTAAGTTGGCAGCCTACTTCGCAGAGCGTGCTCGTGGTGGTGTAGGTCTTATGGTAACCGGTGGGTTCGCCCCAAATATCGAAGGTTGGTTATCTCCCTTTGGAAGTAAACTTAGCAAAAAATCCGAAGTAAAACGCCACCTACAGGTGACCAAAGCCGTACATGATGAAGATGGGAAAATCTGCTTACAAATTCTACATGCTGGGCGTTATGGTTATAGCCCCCTTTGTGTTTCGGCCTCTAATGTTAAGTCACCGATATCTCCATTTAAACCTCGAGCGCTAAGCACGAAAGGTGTTTATCGCACCGTCAAAGATTATGCTAACTCGGCTGAACTTGCTCAACAGGCAGGTTACGACGGAGTAGAAATCATGGGGTCGGAGGGCTATTTTATTAACCAATTTCTGGTCACTCATACAAATAAGCGAACGGATGAATGGGGTGGCGAGTTTGAAAACCGCATGCGTTTACCTGTTGAGATAGTTAACGCTGTACGACAAAAGGTTGGCCCTAATTTCATCATTATATACCGCCTATCCATGCTCGATTTAATAGAGCAAGGCAGCACTTGGGAAGAAGTAGTTCGGTTAGGCAAAGCCATCGAGCAAGCTGGCGCAACAATCATTAACACGGGTATTGGTTGGCATGAAGCTCGTGTTCCAACTATCGCGACTAGCGTACCACGCGCGGCGTTCAGTTGGGTGACTGGCCGTATGCAGAATCACGTATCAATTCCGGTTGTTGCGACAAACCGAATTAATGATCCTCAAGTAGCCAACGACATCATTGCAAATGGACACGCTGATATGATATCAATGGCGCGCCCGTTCTTAGCCGATGCAGACTTCGTCAACAAAGCGGCTGCAGGAAAACCACAAAGCATTAATACCTGCATTGCTTGTAACCAAGCCTGTTTAGATCATACCTTCAGAGGAAAAAGATCCACCTGCCTCGTTAATCCACGCGCCTGTTACGAAACTGAATTAAATATTTCACCAACCAACCACAAAAAGAAAGTGGCCGTTGTTGGCGCGGGCCCTGCAGGTTTATCTGCTGCAACCGTATTAGCCGAACGCGGGCACGAAGTAGACTTGTTCGACAAAGCCAGCGAAATTGGCGGTCAATTTAATATAGCTAAGAAGATTCCCGGTAAAGAAGAGTTCCACGAAACCTTACGCTATTACAATAACAAGATCGAGGAGACAGGCGTTAACCTCAGATTAGAAGAAGGTGTGAATGCTACTGCCTTGATCAGCGCAGATTACGACGAAGTCGTACTAGCAACTGGCGTTACGCCGCGTAAGCTAACCATCGAAGGCGCCGACCATCCAAAGGTTCTTTCCTATATTGAGGTCATTCAAGATCAGAAACCTGTCGGCCAACGAGTCGCAATAATTGGCGCTGGCGGTATTGGTTTTGACGTCGCAGAACTATTGGCGCATCAAGGCATATCACCAAGTTTAGATATCGAATTATTCAATAAAGAGTGGGGAGTAAATTCTAGCTATGAAGAGCGAGGTGCGTATGGACACGCTGACCCTGAAGCCCCTGCGCGCCAAATCACTATGTTACAACGTAAAGAAGGCAAAATGGGCGCAGGGCTCGGTAAAACCACAGGCTGGATTCATAGAGCTTCGTTAAAAATGAAGAGCGTAGAAATGGTTCGCGGCGTTGAATACACTAAAATTGACGACCGCGGTCTACACGTCACCGTTCAAGGTAGAGAAACTCAAGTAATCGAGTGCGACAACGTAGTGGTTTGTGCAGGCCAGCTTTCACGTAAAGACCTGTTAGAAGAGTTAGAAAACGCGCAGGTCACGACCCACTTAATCGGTGGTTCAAAACTTGCTGGTGAATTAGATGCTAAGCGAGCAATAAGAGAAGGCTTTGAATTAGCCATGTCTATTTAGCGCTCGTGAGACCTCATCATCACCTTGTAAAACTGCATAACTATATTTTGTAACCCAAACCACACGTGCTGTTAAGCGACTTACTGTATGACTACCGCGTCGGTGATCTTTCATCAAATCAGATTAGGCATAAATGTGTAGCCGCTAAAGCCTCACACTAAAAGTGCATAGTTTGAAATAGCGAACTGAAACAATGAAGGCCCGCCGCAGCGAGGGGTAATTTATATAAGAACGATAAACCTGAAGATAACCGTCCTTTCTAACAACAAAGAAAGCAAAAAACCTACAAATCCAACTTCTTCTCCAACTCAGCAATAACCAGTTCCATCTCATCGACCTTAGCACGAGTTTTTTCCAAAACCGCTTTCTGAGTATCCAGCTCTTCACGGGTCACTACATCTAGCTCACTAATGACATCTTGAATAGCCGCTTTAACATTTTCACGAACATCATTACTCAAAGAATCCGGCACTGCCGCCTTAGCGGTAAGCATGATCTTCTGAATAATATCCGCCGCCGTATTGGGTATATCGTTCATATTAATTGTAGTGGTGTGTATTCCAATAAGCCTTATTGTCTCCCTACAGCAATTGTGAGTCTACCGATTTCAGCGTAAAAAAGGCTCGCCAAAGCGAGCCTTTTTTATACAACTTAATTTGACCTCAAAGCCGCAGCCCTGAGCCCAAGCGCGTCAAAGCGCGCGCCTAATTAAGAGTCAACGGCTTTCATTGAAAGACGCACACGACCTTGCTTATCAACTTCAAGCACTTTAACCGTTACTTCGTCGCCTTCTGACAAATGATCCGCCACATTCTCAACACGCTCTTGCGAGATTTGTGAGATGTGTACCAAACCGTCTTTGCCAGGAAGTACGTTTACGAATGCACCGAACTCCATGATTTTAACAACTTTACCTGTGTAGACCGCATCGACTTCGATATCAGCGGTGATCTCTTCAATACGACGACGTGCTTCTGCACCCGCTGCACCGTCTACCGATGCTACGTTTACTGTACCGTCGTCTTCAAGGTCGATCGTCGCGCCTGTTTCTTCACAAAGAGCACGGATAACCGCGCCACCTTTACCAATAACGTCACGAATCTTATCAGGGTTGATTTTGAAGGTGATGATGCGTGGTGCATGATCAGACATTTCTTCGCGATGCGTTTCAAGCTCTTTCGCCATTTCAGCCAAAATATGAATACGCGCGTCTTTTGCTTGCGACAATGCTTGGGTCATAATTTCTTCGGTAATACCGTCGATTTTGATGTCCATCTGCAATGCCGTAATACCTTCTGGCGTTCCTGCCACTTTGAAATCCATGTCGCCAAGATGATCTTCATCACCAAGGATGTCGGTCAATACAGCAAAGTTGTCGCCTTCTTTAATCAACCCCATTGCGATACCCGCAACCGGTGCTTTAAGAGGAACACCTGCGTCCATCATCGCTAAAGACGAGCCACATACTGAGGCCATTGAGCTCGAACCGTTAGATTCAGTGATCTCAGAGACTACGCGGATAACGTATGGGAACTCCTCAGCTGTTGGTAGAACCGCTTGAACGCCGCGACGAGCTAAACGGCCATGGCCGATTTCTCTACGCTTAGGTGAACCAACGCGACCGGTTTCGCCAACTGAGTATGGAGGGAAATTGTAGTGCAACATGAAGCGATCAGTGATGTCGCCTTCGAGTGCATCGATACGCTGCGCATCACGTTCGGTGCCCAGAGTTGCGGCAACAACCGCTTGAGTTTCACCACGAGTAAACATTGCAGAACCGTGAGTACGAGGCCATACGCCAGTGCGCACGTCGATGCCACGAACCGTTGTTGTATCACGCCCGTCGATACGAGGTGAACCAGCGATGATGCGGCCACGAACGATGTCTTTTTCTAAGCCTTTAAATGCGGCATTAACCGCATCGATTTCAGCAACAGATGAATCATCGCTCAACAAGTCAGCTAGAACTGAACTGTGCGCTGCAGAAATCTTAGCAACACGCTCAACCTTGCTCGCCGTTGAGAAAGCATCTTCTAGAGCAGCTTTTGAAATTTCAGCAACTTTAGCCGTTACAGATGTGTCTTCTACTGGAGGAGTCCACTCTTTCATTGGCTTAGCAACTTCAGCGGCTAGTTCTTCGATTGCCGCGATCGCTTTTTGCGATTCACGGTGACCGTACATTACTGCACCTAACATTACGTCTTCAGGCAAAATGTTTGCTTCTGACTCAACCATAAGAACCGCGTCCTTGGTGCCAGCAACAACTAGGTCTAGATCAGACTCAACGAGTTGGTCCATATCGGGGTTCAATACATATTCACCATTCATGTAACCAACGCGTGCTGCGCCAACAGGGCCGTTGAATGGAATACCTGAGGTTGCTAGAGCCGCAGAAGCACCTACCAAAGAAACAACTTCGGTATCGATGTTCGGGTCAATAGACACAATTGTGATAACCACTTGCACGTCATAACCGAAACCTTTCGGGAACAATGGGCGCAACGGGCGGTCGATTAAACGACAGGTTAAAATAGCTTTCTCTGAAGGACGACCTTCACGACGAAAGAAACCACCAGGGATTTTGCCGGCTGCGTAAGTACGCTCTTCGACATCAATCGTTAGTGGCATGAAATCTCTTGGCTCACCTGACATCTTGTTGACGACAGTGACCATAACAGTGGTATCGCCACAGCTGGCGATGATAGCCGAATCGGCTTGGCGAGCGATCTCGCCAGTTTCTAAAGTGAACTCACGCTCACCGAATTGAAAGGTTTTCGTTACCTTTGACATACAATTTACCTATAAATATTTATTACTCTTTTGGCCCTATTGCCTTGAGAGTTTTCCTACATTGTCACAACACCCGAACCATTTCGCGTGTTGCGTTCTCTGATTTACAACGATTCCAAACGAACACGAAATTGGGTAGAGACACCCTTAAAACGACAGAAGCCTTATCACTTGATAAGGCTTCTGAAAAAGAATCTTACTTACGTAGACCAAGTCGGCCGATAAGTGTTCTGTAACGTTCAACGTTTTTATTTTTCAAATAATCAAGCAACTTGCGACGCTGGTTTACCAAACGCAGCAAACCTTGGCGCGAATGATGATCATGAATATGGTCTTTGAAGTGCGGAGACAAGTCTTTGATACGAGCTGTCTGCAATGCGATTTGGACTTCAGGAGACCCGGTATCGCCTTCTTTTACTTGATATTCTGCAACGATGGCAGCTTTGTCTGCGGCGGTTAATGCCATAATACTATTCCTCTTCAGAATTTAGTTGTGCTTCAATTCCCTGAAGGGTGGAAAATGAAGCGATTAAGCCTAAAAGCGATAGCCCTCAGGTAGGCGCGTATTCTAACCGTTTGAATATAGAAATCACGTTTATTTGAATAAAAACTGCTTGTTTTTTAGCGTTTTAAGCCTATTTTTTCGGTTTTAAGCCGAGAAGCCTTAATTAGTCGCATCTACGAAGGTTTTCCGCGCTTTAATGAAGCCATTGTCACTAACTTCCCCTACTCCAAAAAGGTAGCCATCTGGCTGATAGAAACGCGTTAGTTCGCTCGTCACTAAGCCATTTGCTGACGTTGGCTTACCTTGAATCATGCTCAATGCTTGAGCATCTGATATTTCAATTTTGGGCATATGTTCGATCAATACGTCAAGCGGCAGTAAGACGTCTTTTAAATCGGCTTCTAATACGTGTTCGAGAGAATATGCGACGTCCACCGTGATGGCTTTAATATCCGTTCTCCTAAGCTCGACGACATGAGCTCCGCAACCTAAAGCTTGCCCAAGGTCGTGACCTAGAGAACGAATATAAAACCCACTGGAGCAATGCACCTTAAGTTCAACATGGGCTTGGTCAAGGCGTGTTGCTTCAAGGCTATGCACAACCATGTCGCGAGCAGGCCGTTCAATAACTTCGCCTT
Source organism: uncultured Gammaproteobacteria bacterium (assembly GCA_964522345.1). Lineage (GTDB taxonomy): Bacteria > Pseudomonadota > Gammaproteobacteria > Arenicellales > Arenicellaceae > Arenicella. Next base: position 8,210 of record CAZFVP010000038.1, read on the forward strand.
TACGCGCTAGCTTGTAAAGAGGCTGACCATTTTTCTTTAAGGCGCTGTACATCGGCGGTATTTGCTTGATCTCTCCGCGAAATTGAGTTAACGCTTCTTGAAGTTGTTCATTACTGACATCAATCGGTCTAGTGACAGTAACCTCACCCTCGCCGTCCAACGTGTCGGTAACCTCACCAAGCTTGAGGACAGTGGTATACTTTTTGTGCGAGTTAAGAAGGTACTCAGAAACCTTAGTTGCCTGACCTAAACAAATTGGAAGCAAGCCCGTTGCTAACGGATCTAAACTGCCTGTGTGGCCAGCCTTTTTTGCATTGAAATTGTGCTTTATTTTCTGCAAAGCGGTATTCGAAGTCATGCCAGTCGGCTTATCAAGGAGAATAACGCCATGAATATTTATTTTACTGTTCGCGCGTTTAGACATTAAAATCCTCTTTCTAACAAGCGATATAAATTGCGCGCTTTCCAATGGCACATATAGGCAATACGAAGCCAAGGGTATTTCACCCACGAA
>CAZFVP010000038.1:8823-10313 GCA_964522345.1 uncultured Gammaproteobacteria bacterium
TTGAGGTGGACTATCGCTTGCCAAAACTCACATTCGCTCCATCGTTGTCCACACGAACAAACATCGTGATCATCCAGCTCACCCCACTTTCTCAAATAATGGCGCATATGATCAACAGAGAAAAACTGTGCTACTTCACCAACGCCGGTAACTCTCGGATGAGCACTCAGCATATGATCGGTTAAGGTTGTACCACTATGCTCTAAACCCAAAATATAGATATATTTCATTACGTCTGAACACTAGGGTTTAGAGCTTAAGTACCGTTTACTTCGGCCCCAGTGCCTTATCAATCAAAGCAGACATTCTTGCGCCTTCAGAAATTGAATTGTCATAGCTAAATAATAAATTTGGGCAATGTCGCATATCAATCACTGATGCCAAGGCTCGACGTAAAAAACCATTGGCTCGATCTAAGGCTTGCATCGTGTCTTCAATATCGACTTTATTTTCAAACATCGAGGTAACAAAGACTTTCGCTTGACGTAAATCTTTAGTGACTTCAACGTCAGTAATAGTCAAATTTGAAACACGCGGATCTTTTACTTGATTACGAAAAATCATCGCCAGCTGGCGAGTAATTGTTTGCGCGACACGTTCACTTCTAGCGTATTCTTTAGGCATCTTTCAACCTTATGTACTCCGTAACAAAAAGTAACGCCCTAAAGCGTTACTTTAACCTCAACCCTATCGAAGATTTCCAATTGATCACCTTCTTTGATGTCGTTGTAATTGGTTACGCCTATGCCGCACTCGGTGCCAATTTTAACTTCGCTAACGTCATCTTTAAAACGGCGTAGTGAATCAATATTGCCTTCGAAAATGACAATGCTATCACGCAAGACACGCACATTAGCATTACGTTTAACGACACCTTCGGTTACGAAACAACCCGCAATGGTTCCAATCTTCGGAGCACGGAAAACTTCGCGTACTTCCACATAGCCCATAACGTCTTCGCGAATTTCTGGATCAAGTAGGCCTTCCATTGCTGCTTTCACGTCGTCAATTACTTCGTAGATGATACTGTAGTAACGAATCTGTACATCTTCTTGCTCAGCTAACTTTCTAGCTTGCGCATCGGCACGAACGTTAAAGCCAATTACGAACGCTGAAGAGGTCATCGCTAAGTTGATGTCAGACTCGTTAATCGCGCCTACCATGCTATGAACCACACTTACTTTTACATCAGGTGTCGATAATTTGATCAAGGATTCGCTTAGGGCTTCAATTGAGCCTTGCACATCGCCTTTGATCAAAACATTAACATTCTTAACGTCGCCTTCGTTCATTTGCGTGAACATATTCTCTAACTTAGCGGCTTGTTGACGCGCTAAACGAGCTTCACGATCACGGTTCGAACGAAAGGTTGCAGCTTCGCGAGCTTTACGCTCATCTTCGACCACCAAAACTTCATCTCCAGCTGCAGGAACCCCGCTCAAGCCTTGAATCTCGACTGGCATCGATGGCCCAGCAACTTTAATCGTTTC
>CAZFVP010000038.1:10413-16102 GCA_964522345.1 uncultured Gammaproteobacteria bacterium
CCATCAGTTACTTTAGCCTTACGTATATAGTCAAGCAACGATGTTTTACCATGGTCAACGTGACCCATAACCGTTACCACAGGGCAACGAGGCTCAAAGGTTGACTCATCAACTTCAATTTCTTGGCTAGCGGTTAGAAATGCCTCAGGATTATCCTGCTTTGCTTCAACCGCGTTATGCCCCATTTCATCTACGACTAACATCGCCGTATCTTGGTCCAAGGTCTGGTTGATGGTCACCATAGTTCCCATTTTGAATAGCACTTTAACCACTTCAGCTGACTTCACGGACATTTGTGCCGCGAGTTCAGCAACGCTAATGGTTTCGCCGATCGCAACATCGCGAACAACTGGGGCGACCGGTCGCTCGAACGCGTGTTGATCACCGGTGCTGGTTTTAATATTTGATGGGCGACGCTTCTCTTTACGCTTTCTGCCGCGGCCTTTTGAAACATGCAATTCTTCACGACCAGAAAACGGTTTGCGCTTGCCTTTATCATTCTTATTGGCGTTTGGCGTTGGTGCTGGGGCTGCAGGCTTTGGTTCAGCTTGCTTAATAATTGGCGATACGCGCTTGCGTTCCGACGCTTTACGAATAATCGACGGCATTGCGACCTCACGGCGCGCTTTGAGTATAGCCGCTGTTCGAGCATCAACCTCAGGCTCGGGTTTGGCTTTCTTCATTTTGCTCAGCTCGGCAGGAGTAGGCTCCTTAGCTTTTGGCTCGACGCTCTTCTGCTCGACCGGCTCTTTCTCAACAGGCGTTTCTTCGACAGCCTTCGGCTCAACTACTGGTTCTACCTCCTCTTCAACAACTGGCTCTGCTGCAGCAGCCGCCTTCTCCGCTTCAGCTTGGGCCAGCTCAGCCGCCGCTTGCGCTTCAGCCTCAGCTTTTGCTGCTTCAGCTTCAAGGCGTTGTCGCTCTTCTTCAGCTTTTTGAGCGGCCTCAGCGGCAATACGTTCTTGTTCAGCTTGAGCTTTTGCATCAACTTGGCGTTGCGCCTCAATTTCTTGACGCTCCGCTTCTTCTTGCTCTAATACTTCGCGCTTAACAAAAGTACGCCGCTTTTTAGTTTGTACTTGAACCGTGCGAGCAATACCCGTTTTAGAAGTTTGCTGAATTTCAGAGGTGGTCTTCTTCTTCAACGAAATTTTTCCCCGACTTGACGCAGGGGTCGGCGCTGGTGCTGCCGCTGTTCCGCCACGAAGAAAGTCCAGCAGTTGACGCTTTTCTTGATCGGTCAGTGAATCATCGACACTCTTGCCAGCAACGCCAGCATCGGCAAGTTGCTTAACAACGCGTTCTGATTCAATGCCGATTTGTTGTGCAAAGGCTTTGATAGTAATGGTTGACATAATATGTGCTCTTTATAGTTAGATTGAGTTGCTTAAGGGTTATATCTAGGCTTACCTAGCTATCCTCTGCTACCTCATCTGTCGCATCTGGGTCGATGCCCATTTCTTCAAACCAAGGGCGACGTGCAATCATAATTAATTCTTGCGCGCGCTCTTCTGTGATTTTCAAACCTTCTATTTCAAGCAACTCATCGGTTGCCGCTTCAGCTAGGTCTTCCATCGTCTTTATGTTATTAATCGCCAAGAATTTCGCCGTAATCTCATCCATGCTTTCCATAGTGAGTAAATCTTCGGCTGGGTCGGCACTTTTCAGTAATTCTTCTTTTTGAATAGCCAACGTTACCAACGCATCATCTGCACGCTTACGTAGCTCGTCAACTAGGTTTTCGTCGAATTCTTCAACTTCGAGCATTTCCTCACGCGGGATATACGCGACTTCTTCAAGGCTTGAAAAACCTTCTTGAATCAAAATTGTTGCCACGTCAGCATCTATGTCTAGCTTAGCCATAAATATTTCACGAACGTCAGAAGATTCTTCTTCAAGCTTCTCATTAGCTTGCTCGTAAGTCATGATATTGATTTCCCAGCCTGTCAATTCGGCTGCTAAACGCACGTTCTGACCACCACGACCAATCGAGAGAGAAAGTTGTGATTCATCAACAATAACATCCATTGCGCCTTTGTCTTCATCAACCATAATTGACTCGACTTCGGCTGGTGCTAAGGCGTTTATCACGAACTGCGCAGGGTCTTCAGACCACTTAATAATATCCACGCGCTCGCCATTAATTTCATTTGACACGCTTTGTACACGTGAACCACGAATGCCGACGCATGCACCAACGGGGTCAACTTTCGAATCGTTTGATTTTACTGCTATTTTAGCGCGTAAACCTGGGTCGCGTGCCGCGCCTAATATTTCGATAATATTCTCACTCGCTTCAGGCACTTCTGTACGAAACAACGATAACACTAGAGCTGGCGCTGTTCTATCTAGAACTAATTGTGGGCCACGATTGTTTTGTTTAACTTCGCTTAAAATAGCGCGAATACGATCGCCAGGGCGAAGCCCTTCACGTTGAATCATTTTATTACGAGGCAGCACCGCTTCTAAACCACCTAGATCGATGATTGTGTCTCCGCGCTCTTGACGCTTAACAACCCCTGATAACATTTCGCCAACTCGAGGTTCGAACTCTTCACTGATTTTATTGCGCTCGGCTTCGCGCACCTTTTGCATGATGACTTGCTTTGCCGCCTGGGCAGCAATTCGTCCAAAAGGGACGGCCTCTAACTCGTCTTTAACAAAATCGCCTACTTCTAACTCCGCATCATGCTCTTTAGCGGCACTAACGCACATTTGCTTTGTCGGAAACTCCAACTCAGCGTCATCTTCAATAACTTCCCAAACACGGTAAGGAATATACGAACCATCAGTCTGATCGATAGTACAGTGCACATCAATATCTTCACGGTGTCGCTTACGTGTAGCGGTTGCTAACGCAGCTTCAATCGCTTCAAATATTATGTCTTTATCAACTGCTTTTTCTGTTGATAGCACTTCAGCCATCATTAAAAGTTCGCTTGCCATGTTCTTAAGCTCTCTGTTTAAAAAATAAACGGGTTAATAATTAAATTTGGTCAAAGTCATAGACAGGAATTAAACGCGCTCTGTCCATATCAGAATAAGGTAATTCAGATTGCTCGCCATCGACTTCGACAACAGCAAACTCATCGGTTGCCTCTATAAGCTCTCCGGTAAAACGACGACGGCCATCTACTAGTGTGGCCATTTTGATTTTCACATCTTGCCCAACAACTGCCTTAAAATGGAGTGGCTTAGCCAATGGGCGGTCCATTCCAGGGGATGATACTTCTAACGTATACTTGTTTGATATTGGGTCTTCGACATCTAAAATTGCACTGAACTGACGGCTTGCTTTCGCACAATCATCAACTGTAATGCCATCGGGCGTATCAATGTAAATTCGTACTATTGATGTATCACCGCCGCTTAACTCAACAGCCACGAGCTCGAGCCCCAACGTTTCTGCGCCGGGAAGAAGAAGCTCTTCAATATGTGGAACTGTTAATGCCATTCTTTAAATCTCTAATTTGCTACCGCTTTTTATTCGCGGTTATTTTTAATCGTTTCTGGTCACCCAAAATACAAAAAGGCGAGCACTTGCTCACCTAATACTGATTAAGATCTTCGACCATAATCAAACTTCACTACACGCATTGAACGAAATCGATAGCCATGGCCATCAAAACTTCAATTCAACATTTAAAAATTAATTTTTCACAATAAGCTCAAAATAACATGTAGTAAAAACACAAAACCCCGCATAAAGCGGGGCTTCCAGTGAGCTCAACATATCGTTAAATATATCGAACAAATTTGGTCGCAGTGGGAATGTCTTACGACACTCTTATCACCGCTAATATTCAGCTTAACAAAAATAATCGAGCAGTTGATTAATTTTTCAGCTAAATCATCTAACTTTATATAGCCAGCCCTAAGACATTTATAAAAAGTTTCACTTGGTAGCGGGGGCAGGATTTGAACCTACGACCTTCGGGTTATGAGCCCGACGAGCTGCCAGACTGCTCCACCCCGCAACATCAAGTGGAGGCGTAATATAATGAATGAAATTACGAATAGCAAGACTTATTTTAGCCCGGTTTAATATAAATTCACATTTATTGCGCTTCTATTTAGTATGCGATCAATTCGATTCAAATCTGCGTGCCCAATTCTCTAAAAAAATACATCGTTAGATTATCAAAACCTTTCGCCATCGGCATAATTCGGACAAAAATCCTAGCCCTAGACTGTCGCTATTAGGTACGTAAAGAGCACGCACCCTTGGATCGAGAAAAGGCGCAACGCAAGATTATCGTCGCGTTATGTTTAACGTTCGTTGACACCCCTCTATTTACATTAGTGGAGCCATCCCTCCATCTACAATAAGACTTTGACCCACTGTGAACTTAGCTGGCTCCCCACAGAACATGGCAACCATTTTGCCAACGTCATCAGAATTTCCAACCGTGCCTGTGGGAATAGAAAAGGTATCTACCACTCTATCGAGCAGTTTCTGGCGATCATTTAAACCCATTTCATTGTCTGAAAGGCTTTGCTCACCCGCCCATTGCTTTGCAGCTGTGTACATACCCGGAGTTTCTATCATACCCGGCAGCACGTTATTGATAATAACCCCGTCTTTTGCGAGTAGACGAGAAACCACCGCCGTGTAATTAATCAAAGCGGATCGGGCTGGGCCAGAAAGTAGGCGCATTTCAAGCGGCATTTTTGCCGCAACTGTTCCTATATTAACGATTCGGCCCCATCTTCGCTGAGCCATACCTTCGGTATAATGCTTCATCATTTCTATCGGCCCAACCAAACCTAGATCGATTGATTCGCGCCAATCTTCGGGAGTTAACTCTTTGTAGTTAAAACGTATTGGCGGTGGAGAGATGGTTGTCACCATAATATCCGGCTCAGGGCAGGCATCAATTAATGCCTGCCTGCCCTCTTCCTTGGAGTGATCTGCAATTACCGGAACTACGTTAGCCCCAGTTAAATCTGATATCTCTTTTGCTGCAGCTTCAAGCCGCTGTTCACCTCGTGCAGAGATATAAAGGTCTACGCCTTCGTGAGCAAGTGCCAGAGCAGAGCTTTTACCCATGCCAGCGCTAGCGCCAGCGACAATCGCCTTTTTACCGCGAATCTCTAGATCCATTTTTAAATTCCTCTGTGTGGTTAAGTTAAGTATTCTTGCGTAGACCTAATTTCTCAAGTCGCCATTCAAGTGTCTTGATTCGATCTTGGCCAAAAAAGGGCTCTCCTCGAACAACCAATGTTGGAACGCCCCAATGACCCGCCTTGTCTAATGACTCATGGTTTTGTTCTATTTCTTCCAGGTGATCAGAACCCTCAATCGACTTCTCCATTTGCGCTAGGTCTAACCCTACCTTTTCAGCAGCCAATTTCATATGCTCCCCTTGATCCCAATTTTTGGTGCCGCCCCAAATTAGGCGGGAAACATTTGTAGCGAAATCAATACCTTTACCTTGGCGGTTTGCCTCAACCCCTAACTTGCTAACCCAAAATATATAAGGCTGTTCCTCGGCAACTTCAAACGTATCGAGACTTTGAACTATTGGGTCGGGGTCAGGAAAGGAAAGCGGCCTTCCTAAGTACTTTGCACGACGCGCCACATCCAATAATATATACGAGAGCCTATTTTTGTTATCAGTATTGAACAGGGACTCTTTGGAACGCACTGCAATTGGAAGCACAACGCTTAACTCAATATCAACATCAA
>CAZFVP010000039.1:0-2613 GCA_964522345.1 uncultured Gammaproteobacteria bacterium
GCTGATAGCCCCAAAACAGGATGACAATCGTCGACTAAATTGTTCGACGTAACGGTGCAAGGAATTTAGCGAATCAGCGTAACGCTAAGAGTCATTCTTTTTACAACACTTAACTGGTTGCTGATGCAGCCCTGGAGGAGACCATGACCGTACTTCATAGAGTAGCTTTGCCTTTTATAAATTCACTCTTTATCACCACTGTTTTGTTTGGTTTTATGTATTCACTTATTGATATGGAAGAGCCTGAATTGTCAAGTAGCATAACGTTGCCTGCGATAAAGATTAGTAATATTCCTGAGGAAGAGCCGCCCACGCCTATAATGGAACGAATTAAGAAGCCAAAGGAAGTTGAACTCCCTCCTGCGTTACCTAAAGTAGCCAAACTAACTAATGATGACCCTGTTGGGCCGACGATATGGCCTAGCTATAACCCGCCGGTGGTCAAAGGAGGAGGTAATTTGCCAATTGACAATCAACTAGTAATCGCGATTGGTTTTCCGCCAGAATACCCGAATCGAGCCTTGACCCGCGGTATTGAAGGTTACGCGGTGGTTGGTTTCAGTGTTAGTGCTGCGGGTTCGGTTTTTGATCCCTATATTTTAGAATCAGAGCCAAAAGGGGTTTTTGATCGTGCGTCACTCAAGGCCATCGCTAAATTTAAATACCGAGCTCGAAAGGTAAATGGGCGGCCTGTTAGTACTGATGGTCAACGATATATGTTTACCTTTAAATTGGAGACTCCCTAGATTAGTGAAGTCCTACCAATAAAGAGTTGCCACAACACCATTGCTAATATTTTTAATTTCAACAGAGCCCTTATGCAGCTTCATAATCTCTTTGACAAAGCTTAAACCTAAGCCGGTGCTTTTACTTACCGCTTGGCTGTCGTTGCCAGGGGGCAATGAGAAGAAACGATCATGGGCCTTTCGGATAATTCACGCAAGACCCATCGAATTTGAGATAATAATTTTTTGTTGATGGGGATTTTTTATGAGTAAACGAGACCAAAGCCAACTATTTCTTACGTTAAATTCACTAGTTCAAACTAATCATCCCTATCGTAAACTCGATGAATTGTTGTGCTTCAATCTGAAACGACTGCTTAGAGTACTTGATCTAGGTTGTGGTAAAGCCCTCAGTTCAATTTTTCTTGTCCTTGAATACGGAGTGGACTACTGATCGTTGAATATCAGCCACGAACAAGGGCATCCTTAGCTAGCAAATATAAAAACGACCCTCGCCATGAGAGCCGTTTTGTGCTTATGCTAAATCCCTTTGAGTAGGCATAAGCTGTGTCTTATTATTTACTCTGTAATCGTTGCTGATTCAATAATGACTGGCTCTAGTGGTACGTCGCCATAAGGGCCGTTTTGACCGGTTCTAACGGCCTCAATTTGATCAACGACTTCTGTGCCACTGGTCACTTTGCCAAAGACCGCATAGCCCCAGCCGCTTTGCGTTTCGGAACTGAAGTTTAAGAAGCCGTTGTCTTTGGTATTGATGAAGAATTGTGCGCTCGCTGAATGCGGCTCGCTGGTGCGTGCCATTGCCAGTGTATACTTATCGTTGGTTAAGCCATTGTTTGCTTCGTTTGGAATTGGGCCGCGAGATTTTTTCTCTTGCATATCAGCATCGAAACCGCCGCCTTGAATCATGAAGTTACTGATGACACGATGGAAGATAACGCCGTCGTAGTGGCCTTCTTTTACATACTGTAGAAAGTTCTCTACAGTCTTAGGCGCTTTTTCAGCGTTTAATTCAATTTGAATATCGCCAAGGGTTGTTTTAAGTGTAACCATAGTAGTTTTGCTTGTCGTTGTTGTGTTTTTTTCGGAGTGGTGTTCGGCGAATGCCGCGCTGCTGATTAGGCAAAGCGCCACAATGCTACTGGCCATTAATTTTACTAATTTCGTCATTCTGTATTTTTTCAGCTATATATGAATAAATTCGTGATCGGTGAGTATAGCATCCAATGGGACGTCCCATGGTGCGCGCTCGAGAGATTTAACCTCTTGGAAATGATGCGCTAACCCTACTAGATAAGGTTTGGTACTTGTTTGGTGGCCCAACGCCTCTAGCGCTCTATCGTAATAGCCTGCTCCCATGCCCATGCGAGTACCAGAACGATCGAACGCCACTAATGGTATTAACAGAAGATCAAACGAATTCGCTGGTCTAGGCTTGCCGATTGCTTTCGGTTCTTCAATGCCGTATCTATTGAGGTTATAGATTTTATCCGCTGCATAGAATTGCATTTGCCCGAGCCTAAAATTGGTGATTCGAGGGTAGTGAATGGACTTACTTGCGATCGTATTAACTAGGCTGGCCGGCGATATTTCGCCGGCGAATGGTGCGTAGCTGAGAATTCGCCTAGCTTGTAGTAAACGATTAGATGTTTTTGCCTGTATCGCTAGATTGTGCTCCGCTTGCACAAGCTCCATATTTGTTAAGCTAGCTCTTTGTTTGCGTATTGATTTGCGTAGTTGGCGTTTTGAAAGAACTTGATTCATTTTGATTTCGCTTGATGTTGGTCTCGCGAGCGAAGCCGAGATGTATTTTGGGTTGAGAAGCGTAACCTGTAAGAGATAAACACACACCTAATAAAAGCAAGAG
>CAZFVP010000039.1:2713-4714 GCA_964522345.1 uncultured Gammaproteobacteria bacterium
AAGCGCGCGCCTAATAAAAAGAAGACGTTACCCATATGTGCCGTAAGTTCTTGGTGCCTTGAACCAATGGTTCAAGTGGGAATCTACAGGTCGCATCAGGTGCGCTCGTGGAATTAGGCGAACTAATTCTAACGAGAACTCACAACAGCAACGTGGTCTGACTCCCGGATACAAATATTAGGTTCTAAGGGATTGAAAGAGCCTACGAACACCACAGGTAACGCCTAAACTAAGAGTATAACAGCGCAATTTATCTCAGTAGTGAAAAATATTTAATCGCTCGGGAGGAACGACTACTTTATAGTCGTTTTTTAAAGTGTTTCTGCGTCGCGTAAGACTTCGTCGATACGTTCTTGTAGAGTGTCTAAGCGTTGCTGCACTTGTTCTTGGCCTGAGGTCGCGCGGCGAAGTTGAAGTAGATCATTAGTAATATTGAGAGCCGCCATAATTGCACAGCGCTCGGCGCCGATGATTTTGCCGGTTTTTTGAATCTCTTTCATATTTTTATCGAGATATCGTGCAGCGTCCATTAAGTCTTCTTGCTCTTCGGGAGGGCAGGCGACAGAAAAGTCGCGGCCCATAATGGATATATTAATGCCTTTTGATTGCATAGAACTCGACATGAGGTATTAGTGGTTCAATTGTAGTTATTAGGACCAGCTATTGATTAATGTTTGGTACATTGATAACAGCTTATTGATCTTCAAGGGTACGAAGCTTTTCAACAATTTTTTCCAAGCGATTGCAGGCAAGGCGATTTTTTTCCTTAAGTTGAGTTTTTTCACTCAATAAAGAATGTTGTTCGGTTTTTAAGTTTCGGTTTTCGCTAACCAAGCGTTTGCATTCGCCAATTAAGGTTTCAATGCGTTGTTCTAGACTGACGATGTTGGCTTCCATTCGAAAGACCCCTTGTGTTTGTTATCAACGCTATATTAGGCGCGCAGTGTGAGCACGTCAACTCGCGAACCTTGCTCCCGCTTAGAAATTAGGTTTATGTCGCCTAAATTTACTGGATACGGATGGTTTTGCTGTTTTAGTGCCAATTCGTTGTGACTACGAGAAGAGTAGCAGTAGTGGCACAAGGGAGGTGCATCGAGGTAGAATCTAGCTTTTAAATGTTGGCTTATCTCTGATTGTTAAACTGTTTGTTAAATAGCATTTAGAGTAAGCCTAATCATGTATTCCCCCAGAAACGCAATCGAGTTTGGTTGCAATTAAAGTAGATTATGACGAATTTAGTAGACCGTTTTACGCAAATTGAAGCCACTTTAGACTTAGCGGGCATTGTGGAGCTAACTCCGAGTGAGGTTCATGGCACCATTGTGGGGGCTATGTCGAATCACATGAAGTCGGGAGTTACGCCTGATTTATTAAAGTTGATTGAACCGACGGCGGATGCAAACGACGGTCGTTTTACTCAACTTAGCGCAATGTTATACGAATTGTATCGCGAAAACAGTGAGCTACTAATTGAAACTAAAGATGGTTTTGACTTGATATTACCTAGCGACGATGAGGCCATCGATGTGCGGGTTGATGGTGTCGCTACCTGGTGTAAAGGTTATCTTTTGGGTTTACTGTACAACAACGCATTTAGTATAGACCAACTGCCTGAGAGCGGTTCTGAGATAGCGCGTGATTTAATGGAGATCGCTGAAGCGGCGGCTGGTGCGGGAGATGAAAACGAAGAAGATTGGGCTTTGGCAGAGTTGCATGAATATGTCAAAGTAGGTTCACAGTTGATTTTTGAATTTATTTATTCAGAGAGCTCAAATAATGAAGCTGAATAAATGACTCTTTGCTTGAAACTATTTACCCGTCAATGTACTCAAAAATGAATAAAGAAACCTACGCTCGTCGACGTGCTGAGTTAGTTAATCAAATAGGCCCGAATGATATCGTCATTGTGGCTACGTCCCCGGTTAAGTCGCGTAATAGTGATGTTGACTATCAGTTTCGACCAGATAGTGACTTCTATTACTTGAGTGGTTTCGCTGAGTC
>CAZFVP010000039.1:4814-8242 GCA_964522345.1 uncultured Gammaproteobacteria bacterium
TCGCAGTTGCTTGGTTGGATGAATAAAATCAAACAAGATAAACGTCGTGGTAAACATGCGCCGTATGAATTTGTTGATTTAAATCATATTCTTCATGAGCAACGGCTTATTAAACGCCAAGATGAAATCGCGTTGATGCGCAAAGCGGGAAAAATGTCAGCTGCCGGGCATACTCGAGCGATGCAAGTGTGCCGGCCTGGAATGTATGAGTATCAAGTTCAGGCTGAGATGGAGTGTGAGTTTCGCAAAGCAGGCAGTCGTTACAATGCATACCCCTCGATTGTGGCGGGTGGTAAGAACGCGTGCATTTTACATTACACTGAGAATGAAAATTTACTTAAAAGCGGCGACCTTTTGTTGATAGATGCCGGTGCTGAATATGGTTGCTATGCCGCAGATATTAGTCGCACTTTTCCGGTCAGTGGCCGATTTAGCCCGGAGCAACGAACTCTTTATGACATCGTTTTAGCGGCGCAAGAGTCGGCGTTTGAGTATTGTAGCGCTGGTAATGGCTGGAACCGGCCTCACGAAGCGGCTGTGAAAGTAATCGCGCAAGGCCTCTTGGACGAAGGTTTACTGAGAGGCTCTTTAGAGCAAGTGCTCGAAACACAGAGCTATACACAATTTTATATGCACCGGACCGGCCATTGGTTGGGTCTGGATGTTCACGATGTTGGCGACTATCAAGTCGATGAAGTTTGGCGTGAGTTAGAGCCAGGCATGGCTTTTACTGTCGAACCTGGTATTTACGTTCACCCTGCTGACGATGTTGACGAACGTTGGCATCATATTGGTATTCGTATTGAAGATAATATTTTGGTTCGTCGCGATGGTTACGAAAACCTAACCGAAGCGGCACCTAAAAAGCCTGACGATATAGAAGCCCTAATGAGGGCTTAACTCTGTTCGTCGAATAATTTTGTCTACTACTAAATCAGATATCACTATCGTAGGAGCTGGACTTATTGGTTCGGCCTTGGCCCTGTGGCTTGCAAAAAATACTGATTATTCGGTTACGCTGCTCGAACGTAACTCCATAATGAGTCGTCCAAAAGAAGCAAATCAGCGAGTGGTAGCTTTGGGTGCTCTTGCGACTAATTTTCTTGATGATGTTGGAGTGTTAGAAGCGCTTGATGAGAATTATTGTCATGCGTATAAGAGAATGCTTGTTTGGGATGAGCGCTCTGACGGTGAGCTATTTTTTGATTCGAGTTCGGCAGGCGAATCTTATCTAGGGCATATGATTGACAGCCAAATGTGCGCTTATCAATTGCAGCACGCGGTATCGAAAAGCCAGCTGACATGTCATTTTGACGCGATTGTCAGTGACTTGGATTTGAACGAATCACATGCACGTATTAAGGTAAATAATGACCTTATTAAAAGCCAGTTGATAATCGCAGCCGATGGTAGCCGTTCGTGGGTGCGGCAACAAGCGAAGATATTCGCCAACCATCATAGTTATGAGCAGCGAGGTATCGTTGCGACCATTGAAACCGAAAAATCACACCAAGATTGTGCATGGCAATGTTTTTTAAGCTCGGGCCCGGTAGCGATATTGCCGCTTGCGAACAACCAAAGCTCTATCGTATGGAGCGCTGATAATGCCTTGGCAGAGGAGTTGTTGGCGATGGATGATAGTGCCTTTGCTAAGGCCCTGAGCACTGTCGTACAAGCGCGTTTGGGTTCGGTAAAACTACTATCCAAACGTCAAGCATTTCCGTTAGGAAGCCTTAGAGCAGAAACTTATTTTAAGCGTAATTTAGTGCTGCTTGGCGATGCGGCGCATAGTATTCATCCCTTAGCAGGTCAAGGTGCAAACCTTGGCTTTAAAGATGCAAACACTTTAGGGAAATTGTTGGCAAGTGCCACATCATCTGAATTGGGTAGCCCAAGATTATTGGCCGCATATCAAGCGAAGCGTCAACCTGATAATAATCAAACAGATTCGCTAATGAGTGCGCTCCATCAAGCGTATAAACTCGATTTGCCGATTTGGTCACTTGCGCGAGGTTTTGGAATGAATTTTATTAGTGGTTCAGATACCTTAACTAATGCCTTGGCTCGACGAGCTACAGGGCTTTGATACGCGTCGCTCCCCAATAAATGTTAAGAGGCTTCATTTGCTCGGGAGGGTAGTTGTTTGGCGAGCCATTGGTGATGATTGGTTCTTGGGCGTATAAGCGATACATAGGGTGTAATATTGTGTTGACTTTTTTACTGGTCAAAACCTTTTTTACCCTAACTCTGATACTTGAAGAAATATTTGGTGAAAACAGGTAGGCATAATTTGAAAACGTTTCGCTTTGCTGTAGCCGAATGAATCGAAATGGTTCCTGAACCGCAAACTCTAGAAACAAATGTTCACTTAATGAGAACGCATCGCAAGCCCTATTGTTGTTACTCATTTCTCTAGCAACATTCTGCACGTTCTTAGTTTGGGCTGACAATACACTGCGGGTCATAGATTCTCTAACCAGCAGGAAACTGAGGTCCATAGTGGCATTAGTGCAGACCGTTTTATTGGCTAGGTCGCCGACTTCAAAGATATCTGAATCAGAGCGTCTCGCTGCTATAACATATTGTAATTGACCCGCAAGCCTTAGTAATGGAGTGAATTTGTGCTTATTCACTAACCAAGCAGAAAAATGAGGTGCGGTGAAATATATCCCTGGTCGACCTTGCCGAATTCCGTTTTGGTATGGATGCCAATACTCCGTTGTAACAATCTTGAGATGATGTAAGCCTGAGTTATCTAACTCCGATTTCAATTGCTGAACTAGTTGCGGGAACTGCTCCTGATGTATTGGCAGGTACAGTAGTATTTCAGGTTCTTTTTTTACCAGATCAGCCTTCTGAGCGTTAGCATTTGATACGATCACACCAGTATTCGAGTCGAATGCAACTAGGCATAAAAGTAACACTTTTCGCATGATCTTATATAATAGCATTGGCGATATTTTAACCTCATTTTTGGGCCGGTAAAATCATCATTTTAAAACCACTAACCCGTTGATGAAAACTGCTAAACTAGGCATAACTTGTTATTCCACTTTTTCGACGCGTCAAACGCGTCAATTTGAGAACTTCATCATGCCTTCGAGTAAAGAACTTAAAGACGCTGGATTAAAAACCACCTTGCCTCGATTGCGGATTTTATCGGTGTTAGAGGAAGGTAAAGGCCGTCATTACACCGCTGAAGATGTTTATAAAGAATTGCTCGATGCCGGTGAAGAAATTGCATTCGCGACCGTTTATCGTGTGTTGACCCAGTTTGAAAATGCGGGTTTAGTGCTGCGTCACAACTTTGAAGGTGGGCGTTCAGTATTCGAATTGGATAACGGCGAACATCATGACCATATGGTCTGTGCAAAGTGTAATACTGTTACCGAGTTCTATGATTCTGAGATTGAAGAGCGTCAGCGGTT
>CAZFVP010000039.1:8342-11116 GCA_964522345.1 uncultured Gammaproteobacteria bacterium
GGAAGTTCTTTCATTACGTCAACAAACACGATTAGCAAACCGGTAACGACGCTGCCGCGTATAATAGGAAAGTGAATCTGTCGGAGCACTTTAAACGGCGATAAGCCTAAGGAACGTGCGGATTGATCCATGTCTGGGCGAATACTTTGTAAACCTGATTCAACAGAGTTTAACGCTACAGCAAGAAAGCGCACTAAGTAAGCAATAATCAGTGCGATGATCGTGCCACTGAGTATTAAGCCACTGGAGTAATTAAAGTTTGCGCGCATCCACGAATCGACAAAATTGTCAAAGTACGCCAGTGGAATAAGTGTGCCAACGGCAATTATGAGCCCCGGAACGGCATAGCCAAGACCGACTATACTCTTAGCCATTAAGGTGAATTTAGATTGACTGATTCGGTGGCTATACGCCACTAGAAGCGCTAAAAACAAAGCCAAACCTGATGTTACGCTGGCAAGCAATACTGTGTTTCCGACGAGTTCCCAGAATGCAGGCGAGGCAAGCTGAGTTGCATTTTCAATTGACCAGTAAATAAGTTGCGCTGTGGGAATCACAAAGCCTAATAGTAACGGTGTACACGCTAATGCTATTGCGACTATTTGTTTTTTGCCACTAAGTAATTTGGGTTCTATCGGCGTTGTTGTTTTTTTATCATGATAGGCAGCGCGTTTTCGAGATGTTTTTTCAAGCGCTACCAGGATAATAATAAAGCTAAGTAGCATAAGAGCAAGTTGCGCAGCTCCCTCTACATTATCCAGTCCATGCCACGTGCGAAAAATTCCAGTAGTGAATGAACTCACTCCAAAGTAGCTGACAGCGCCAAAGTCGGCTAGCGTTTCCATGAGTGCTAATGAGAGGCCCGCAATGATTGCTGGGCGCGCAATTGGCAAGGTTATTTTGAAAAATGCTTTGCGACGGCCATAGCCTAATAGCTGTGCAACGTCTCTAAGGTGTTGAGACTGTTCCATAAAAGATGCACGGGCCATTAAGAAAACATAGGGGTAAAGCACAAACGACAGTACGAATATAGCGCCACCTAGGGAGCGTATTTCGGGAAACCAATACTCGCCAAATTGCAAACTAAAGTGATCGCGTATCGCGCTCTGAATCGGGCCAGCTACATCTAGAAGCCCAGTGTAAGAATACGCTGTAATATACGCAGGCATCGCTAATGGCAGAAGTAATGCCCAGTAGAAGAAATTAACTCCTCTAAAATGGTATTGCGTGACCAAAAAGGCAGACCCGATGCCAAGCAATAGAGTGAGTACCGCAACACCCAATGCCAAACAGAGTGAGCTAACAATATAGTCAGCCAATACTGTATCAACCAAGTGAGTCCATAAGTCACTCGTTGGGTTCGCGCTGAGCCACAGCAACGTGACAAGTGGCAGAAACACCAAGGATGCAATAGCACCGCTGGTAAGTTGCCAATTCCAGTGGCGAGTCATTGCTGTGCTAATCAATTAGAAAAATTTGATGATTGTGGTTATTTCCAACCAGCTCTGTCCATAAGCTCGACCGCGCGGGCATTATTCTCGCCTAACTTCGTTAGTGATAATGGATCGGCTTTAAAGTCTCCCCAAGCTGCCAGAATAGGGTGTAGCTCAATACCAGGTTTTACAGGGTATTCAAAATTAACATCGGCGTATAATTTTTGAGCGGTATCGGAAGCAAGAAACTCGATTAACTTGACGGCATTATCTCTGTTAGGTGAGCTGGTTAGCACGCCAGCGCCGCTCACATTAACGTGTGTTCCGCGGCCATCCTGATTTGGCCAAATAACTCGGATTTTAGATGCTGCTTGGTAGTCATCAGTTTTATCTTTATTGGATAACATATTTGCAAGGTAGTAAGTATTCGCTACCACAATAGAGCATTGTCCTGCCGCCGCCGCTCGAATTTGATCGCGATCACCGCCTTGAGGGCTACGAGCAAAATTTGCGACCAATGCTTTTGCCCAAACTTCGGTTTCAGCTTCGCTAGTTGCCTCAATACTGGCGGCAACTAACGATTGATTGTAAATGTTTCCCGATGAACGAATGCATATCTGTTTGACGAGCAATGGGTCCCCCAAGTCATCATAGCGGCTAATTTCCATTTGAGTCGCCGCCGTTGTCACCATAATAGGGCGGGCACGAACCGAGAGGCCAAACCATTGATTATCGAAATCACGATACTGCACGGGAATCGCGTTGGTTAATTCATTAGAGCTAACTTTAGAGAAAATCCCAGCTGACTTAGCACGATGTAAGCGGCCAGCATCGGTAGTCAGCAGTACATCAGCAGGGCTATTGGCGCCTTCACTTTCGATGCGTGTTAATAAGGCATCCGCTTTGCCACTAATTAGGTTTACTTTTATTTGGGTTTTCTGAGTAAACGCATCGAGTAATGGTTGCATCAGTGCTTCTTTGCGAGCTGAGTAGAGGTTTACCTCTTCGACGGTTTGTTGTTGGCAAGCACTAAGTATTAACGCAGAGACTAGAATGAACGTTTTTTTCATGGTTTTATTTGGGTGTCAATGCTACAAATGAGAATGATTCTCATTTTCTTTGATGAAGGCATCTAATGCAAGCCCTGAAGTTACCTATTTTTGCGAAATGAGTTGAAGCTGTTCTTGGATGTGGCTCGCTTTGCTTTATAATGCGTAGCGTTTTGTGGCCGCGTTCGTGCTGAACTCGGCTCCCCTAATTTTTATTGGAGAAAAGCATGAGCGAAACACCAAGTGAATTAAAGTACGCAGCGTCACACGAATGGGCTCGATTATTAGAGGA
>CAZFVP010000039.1:11216-15699 GCA_964522345.1 uncultured Gammaproteobacteria bacterium
TGGATGTTTCGAATTAAAGCGAGTGATGTGTCTGAGCTAGAGAGTTTACTTTCGTCTGAAGGTTACCTAGCGCAAGTAGACGATTAAGTTCGGAGAGCATTATGCAGATCACACTCAAAGGTAATGCTATTAATTTGTCTGGAAGTTTTCCAAGCCTTGGTTCACAGATTTCAGGTTTTTGGTTACCAGCAGCTCCTTTAAATGATGTCATTTTGAGCGAATTTGAAGGTCAAAAAAGGTGATAAGTGTCTTGTCGTGGTTGTTGCTTGGTAATAAGACGACTTTGTGATTTAACATTATAAAATAGCTAAATTAAAATTATGAAAACTCTAATAACAGGGTCTATGGCCTATGACACCATTATGGTGTTTGAAGACCAATTTAAGAACCACATCCTACCCGAACAAACTCATATATTGAATGTTGCATTTTTAGTGCCGAATATGACGCGCCATTTAGGCGGTTGTGCTGGCAACATAGCCTATAACCTAAAGTTGTTAGGCGGTGACCCTGTTATTATGGCAACTGTTGGCGAAGATTTTGACCCATACTATCGCTACCTTGATCAACAAGGTCTTAGCGCTGAGCACGTTACTAAAGTTGACGACACCTTTACCGCTCAGGCATTTATCACCACCGATATAGACAATAATCAAATTATTGCGTTTCACCCTGGCGCTATGAATTTTGCACACCATAATAAAATTGGTGATGCTAAAGATATTGAACTTGGTATCGTTGGCCCAGATGGCCGTGATGCAATGATTGAGCATGCGCAGCAGTTCGCCGAACTTGAAATACCGTTTATCTTTGACCCTGGTCAAGGTTTGCCAATGTTTAGCGGCGACGAGTTATTAACATTTTTGACTCAAGCGAACTATGCGATTGTTAATGACTATGAAAGTCAGATGTTATTAGAGAAAACCGGGTTAACCTTAGAGCAACTTGCTGAAAAGGTAGAAACACTGATTGTGACTCGAGGTGGCGAAGGTTCTGAAATTTATCACGCTGGAGAAATGATGAAGATTTCCAGCGCGCCAATAAGCGGTGCGGTTGACCCCACAGGATGTGGTGATGCGTACCGAGCGGGTGTGATGTTTGGCATAAGCACTGGGCGAAACTGGAAAACCTGTGGTCAAATAGGGGCACTTTGTGGCGCTATAAAGATAGAGCACTCTGGTACGCAAAATCATAGCTTCACACCAGAAAGCTTTGCACAACGTTATAAAGAAGCGTTTGGTGAAACTTTGTAAACAATATCGCTGTTCAGTTAGTGTTCAGTCTCTATGCCGTATAGTTAACTCATATTTAATGGCTCTATAATGTTTGTACACCCTAATTTTAATCCTGTCGCTGTGTCTATTTTTGGCTTTGAGGTGCATTGGTATGGACTGATGTACGTAGCGGCTTTTTTGAGTGTCTACTTTCTTTGGGTGTGCCGAATTAATAAGCACCCAGAACTGGTCGACTCGAAGTGGAACTCTGACCTTGTGTCAGATTTGATTTTTTATGGTGCGATTGGTGCTGTAGTTGGTGGGCGGTTAGGTTATGTGCTTTTCTATAAGCCTGAATATTATTTAAACCATATTGTTGAGGTGTTTTATGTGCAACAAGGTGGCATGTCTTTTCATGGCGGCTTGTTAGGCGTAATTGTTGGTATATTCTTATTCAGTCGTAAGACTAAATTAAGTTTTTTATCAGTTGGTGATTTCGTCGCGCCGGTGGCTCCAATTGGTCTATTTTTTGGGCGCATGGGCAACTTTATTAATCAAGAACTTTGGGGCAAGGTAACTGACGCGCCCTGGGGGATGGTGTTTACCAATGGTGGTTCACTGCCTCGTCACCCTTCTATGTTGTACGAAGCGTTTTTAGAAGGCATAGTATTGATGGTTGTGCTTTGGGTGGTCGCAAGAAAACCTAGGCCTGTAGGCATGCTCTCGGGGCTATTTTTGATTGGTTATGCTTTAGCTAGGATTCCGATAGAGTTAGTACGAGTACCTGACGCGCATTTAAACTACCTGCTGTTTGATTGGGTGACTATGGGCCAGTTACTAAGTTTGCCGATGATTTTACTTGGGGTTTACTTGGTTATGCGAGCGCTACGGCTGCAGCGTTAACGTTATTTTTTGGTAGTCAATTTTGTGGAAAACATTATGAAACATATTACTTTTTTATTCACTGCAGTAACATTGTTCTGCGGGCTTGTTTTTTCTTCTCCTGTACATGCGATTAAAAAATGTCAGGACGCCAATGGTAAGTGGCACTATGGTGATGTTGCTGTCGCTCAATGCAATAATTCTAAGGTTACGACCTTAAACGACCGTGGTTTTATTGAAGACCAAAAAGACGCTCCAAAGACAGCTGAACAGTTGCAGAAAGAAAAAGAAATCGAAGAAAAAATGAAGGCAAAGCTGGCGCGTGAGCAAGCTGAGGAGGATGAGCGAAACCGCATTTTAAGCATTTATGAAACTGAGGCGGATATTGATCGTCAACGTGATAATCAGATCGATTCTGTGGTAGGTAATATCGCAGTACACAAAGCCTATTTAAAGTCTGTTGGCGGTCGAGTTGAACGCTTAAAAGAGAGAGGCACTAAACTGACGGGCGTTGCAAAGGATCTTAATATAGAGCGAATTGCCGAAGCGCAAGAGCGTATAAAAGAATCGAGTGTAGAGCTTGAAAAGTTAATGGAGCAAAAAGCATCGATTATTGAGCGTTTTGCCTATGAGAAAAAAACCTATCGAGAGTTAAAAAACCAGTCTTAGATTAACCTTTCACCAAAGTCGATGACTCAACTAGTCGGTGCTAACGAGGCGACACTTTGAATAGCCCTAAAGTGAGGAATTGGTTTCTCATAATCACGTGTTTTTTTTTAGGAGCTACGCAAGTTTTTGCATTTGCTCCGTTTGAATATTGGCCGATCTCGTTTGTTAGTTTAGGGCTGTTTTTTTATCTCACGCAAAGCCTGACACCTAAACCCGCGTTTATCGCAGGGCTGGCATTTGGGTACGGTTTATATGGGGTAGGGGTTTCCTGGGTTTACGTATCGCTTGCTACTTACGGAGGTATGCCTTTATGGATGGGCATCATCGCTGTGCTTGGTTTTTCTGGGCTACTGGCCTTGTTTATCGCTGTTACCTTAGCTCTGGCGTCACGCTTGTTTCCGTCTCATTTCCGGCTTATCGCCTTGCCATTTATTTGGGTGATTTTTGAATGGATGAAAAGTTGGGTGTTAACAGGTTTTCCATGGTTGGATATTGGCTACACGCAGACACCAACCTGGCTGCTTTCCTGGGCTCCTATTGGGGGGATCTACCTTGTTAGCCTAGTTGTTGTAATAGTATCGAGTTTACTCGCGACAGGGTTTAGCACTAAGCGTGCTTCAGGTTTGTTGTTTCCTTCTGGCTTGTTGACAATGATTGTCTTGCTCTCATTTTTGAACGATCGTATGAGCTGGTCGACCCCAGTTGGAACGCCGATTCAAGTGGGTATTGTGCAGGCTAACGTGCCAATTGACCAAAAATGGCAACCAGAAGTTAGAAACCAAGTTATTGCTCAATATCGATCATTAAGTGAGCAACTTCAGGCACAAAAGAATCTTGACTTAGTGGTTTGGCCAGAAACAGCACTGCCATTATACCTGCAACAAACCGATGCTCAATTTTGGGGCGATATTGTTCAAAAAAATACGGCGTTGTTGACTGGGATCATGGATAGCCCGAGCATTGCTCAAGGTAATCTGGATGAAAGTTATAATGCTGCGGTTCTAAGTTGTGAAGGAGAAGTTCAAGTTTATCGTAAGCGCCATTTGGTACCGTTTGGCGAATACCTGCCGTTGCGATTTCTATTTAATTGGGTGCTTGAATATTTAGAACTGCCTATGAGTGACTTTTCGTCATGGGAGGGGGCGCAAAGCTTAAGTTGTGGAGCTATTAATATTGGTTTGTCTATTTGTTATGAAGACGCTTTTGCAGCTGAATACCGCGAGTTTGTTGGTGAGGCGACAGTGTTGGTTAACATTAGTGAGGACGCTTGGTTTGGAGACTCCTTTGCACCACATCAGCGTAGACAAATGGCTCAAATGAGGGCGAGAGAATTGTCCCGGCCAATGATAAGAAGTGCTAATTCGGGGCCATCGTTATTTATAAGTGAACGAGGCCGTTTACTGGAGGCTAGCGCTCAGTTTGAGGTCGCGATTCTCAGTAGAGAGATACAGCCACACACCGGTGACACCCCGTTTAAACACTATGGTAATTGGGTGATAGGTTTGTCGTTGGTGTTTATTCTAGGCTTACTTGGTGTGTCTCGTACAAGGAGTACTTGATAGAGACTGAAGAGTAATACTCTTAACGATAACGGGGAGAAGAAATAGTGCTACTTTTGGACGAGGAGCTTAGATTTCCCCCATTTTTTCTAAAGCTCTGTCTAAGCCTGAGAAATTAGGTTTCTTGATCTTCCGGCGCTGGCCATTTTCTGACCTAGG
>CAZFVP010000040.1:0-3125 GCA_964522345.1 uncultured Gammaproteobacteria bacterium
GAACCTGCTTGCAAGTCAGAGACAATTTAGATTAAATCAGAAGCTCTTTAGCATTATAATTTGCTACCACAGACTTACTTATTACCTAATATGGAACTAAAAAATACGCCCAAAAACATAACTGTTGAAGGGCCAATAGGAGTAGGTAAGTCTAGTTTGAGTACCAAGTTGGCTGCCAGCTTTGCGTCGTCGTTGTTGCTTGAAAAGCCGGCTGAAAACCCATTTCTAGAGCGTTTCTACAAATCCCCTAAGCGTTACTCGTTACCTACGCAATTGTTTTTCTTATTTCAACGTGTGCAACAATTAACAGAAATCGACGCACATACGCTTGTCACAGTCGGACAGGTGTCCGACTTTATGTTGGCTAAAGATCCATTATTTGCAGAATTAACACTAGACCCTGATGAAGTTAAGTTATATCGACAAGTTTATGACACTCTAAGTATTGATGAACCAAAGCCCGATTTAATGATTTATTTACAAGCGCCAGTGCCAGTGCTGCAAAAGCGTATAAAAAAACGCAACATTAAATACGAGCAAAAAATTGAAGGAAGGTACTTAACTGAGTTGAGTGATGCCTACACCGAGTATTTCCATCATTACTCGGCATCACCTTTGTTGATTGTGAATGCCGCTGATATTAACCCGATCGATAATGACGATCATTATCGATCGTTGTTGGCGCATATTCAGCAAATTGAAGCTGGAAAGCACTTCTTTAACCCCCTAGGCTGAGAGTTCTAGCTTAGACTACATTATACGTTTTCAAGGAATTAGTTTTAAAAGAGATTGATGCTCGGTGTTTTAACGAGTTTCAGGTAGACTCTAAAGAGAGAAGTTTTAGGAGAGTATTGATGTCGGTTACGGTTACCACGCTTAAAAAAATGAAGGACGCCGGGGATAAAATTACCTGGCTTACTGCCTACGATTATAGTTTTGCTAGTCTTATTGATTCTGCGGGTGTTGATGCAATTTTAGTTGGAGATTCACTAGGCATGGTGATGCAGGGACATGAGACACCGATCCCCGTAACGATAGAAGACAGTATCTATCATACGAAGTGTGTTGCGCGCGGTGCACCAAACTCAATGATTGTGGGAGATTTGCCATTTGGTAGTTATCAGGTTAGTAAAGAACAAGCTTACGAGAATGCGGTTAAGCTGATGCAGGCTGGTGCCCATACAATCAAACTCGAAGGAGGTGAGTTGCAAGTCGAGACTATTAAGTTTTTGGTAGAGCGTGGTATCGCCGTGTGTGCGCATATTGGTCTTACACCTCAATCCGTTCATCAATTAGGTGGATTTAAAATTCAAGGTCGTGGCGTTGCGGCCAAACAATTGTTAGAGGATGCTATTGGCGTTGAGCAAGCGGGAGCTTTTGGCGTAGTCTTAGAAGCAATACCTCAAGGGTTAGCAGCGGAAATTACCGAACGTTTGAGCATTCCTACGATAGGCATTGGAGCAGGTCCCTCATGTGATGGGCAAGTGTTGGTTTTACAAGATATGTTGGGCATTTATCCCAAGAAAAGCCCTAAGTTTAGCAAGAATTACATGGACGGAGCTGACACCATCAGTCGCGCGGTAGAGCACTATGTGAGCGAGGTTAAAAGTGGCGAATTTCCATCGCAAGAGCATAGTTTTAGCGAGTAATTTATTAGTTAAGAGTGAATTGTCGGCAGACCTTAATGTATAGATTTAGATAATGATTTAGGTTTTACAAGTGAATAAAGTGCAACGAGTTTCATCACTGCGCGCCGCGGTACAAGCCGCGCGTAAAGATAAAAAAACGATTGGTTTTGTGCCAACCATGGGCAATTTACACGAAGGTCATTTGGAATTAGTTCGTGTTGCCAAACGCCGAGTCGACTTTGTGGTCGTAAGCATTTACGTAAACCCGACTCAATTTGGTAAAAATGAAGATCTAGGTAACTACCCATCTACGCCTGAAGAAGACGCCCGCCGGCTTGCGGAGCTTGGCTCAGATCTTTTGTTTCTTCCTGAGCAAGAGACTATGTACCCGGGTGATTTAGATGACCAAACTGTCGTTTACGTTCCCAAAATTGGCGATTTGTATTGTGGTAAAGACCGGCCTGAACATTTTTATGGTGTGACGACCGTTGTTAGCCGTTTGTTTAATATGGTACAACCTGATATCGCTATCTTTGGTAATAAAGACTACCAACAAATTGCAATTATACGTCGTATGGTTGAAGACTTGGCATACCCAATTCAAGTGGTCGGAGTAGACACTGTTCGCACCGAGAGTGGCTTAGCTCTATCGTCTCGCAATGGTTATTTGACTGCGGAACAAATGTCAGTTGCACCGAGTCTACAACACGGCTTGCATCACATGGCGGATGTGCTTAAAGAAAAGCAAGCGGTTATCTCTAAGAGCGCACTAAAGGCGCTCGAAGATCAGACAAAAACTATGTTAAAGGAAAAAGGATTTAAACCTCAATATATAACCGTTTGCCGTCGTCACGATTTGAAACCGGCAAAGAAAGGGGATAAGGAGTTGGTTATTCTAGCTGCTGCACAGATAGGCAAGGCGCGCTTGATTGATAATTTAGAAGTAACCTTAGGTGAAGATGCTTAGCTCTGAATATCCTGATCTTTAAAACCTAATAGATAGAGAATGCTGTCAAGGCCGTGAGTCGATAGTGATTGTTTAGCCGATTCACGTACTAACGGTTTGGCTCGAAAGGCAATGCCAAGGCCGGCTGTACTCAGCATAAGCAAGTCATTAGCGCCGTCGCCAACGGCAATGGTTTGTTGTGGATCTAGGCCTTCATCAGTGGCAATTTGCCTTAGCAACGCGGCCTTTCGCTTTGCGTCGACAATGGGATGAATCGCTCGGCCAGTAAGCTTTCCATCTCGAATTTCAAGCGTATTAGCATAAACATGGTCGATACCTAATTTATCTTTTAGATAATTTCCAAAGTAATTAAAGCCGCCGGATAAAATAGCGGTTTTAAAACCAAACGCTTTTAAGTTGCGAATCAGTTTTTCAGCCCCTTCCATCATAGGAAGGTTGGCGGCGATGTCTTCAAGCACATCTTCACTTAAGCCTTCAAGTAATGCCATGCGTTGCGTAAAGCTCTCACTAAAATCAATTTCACCTTGCAT
>CAZFVP010000040.1:3225-12211 GCA_964522345.1 uncultured Gammaproteobacteria bacterium
TCAGCACTGACCTCACGAGTTAATAGAGTCAGGATATAACGGTCTGCGCCCTGAAGTGTGACCCAATGTTGATAGTCTTGCTCTTCAATATCGCGAATTTTAACTTTTAAGCCAAGCGATTCGGCTTGCTGTAGAAGCTGCCATTTTAGTTGACTTGAATTTTGATCATCTGGCAGTTGCAGGAGCATGCCTTGAGATACGTGCTGATGAATTACCGACTGTCCAATATCTAAAATGCGGACGTCGATTTTTTCGATAACTGAATAGAAGTCGGCTGATAAGCCTATTCGGTCTTCACCTGATATATTGAGTAGAATGATGTTAGGCACGTTGATTAGCTGAGCTTTATCCGCAGCAGGTCAGAATAATTAATGCTTCAAGTTTACACTAAAGCGACACACTATCATTCAGTGACTTAACATGATTTGGCGATTGTTTAATCGCTGGCGAGGGTCATATAGATTTTAGCATGCAAAAAATATCCCGTTGCTCGCCTAAAAGCGTTTACTTTTGGTGCTGCGGGGAGTTTTATTAGAAATAGCAACAAAAACTTACGCAGCACTGTCTTGAAATATTAATGGTCAATAGATCGTAATTTAAATAGCTTGATCGACTGCCTCATAAACACGTAAATTAACGTATAATCGCTGAAACGCTATGTTGCGGTAACGATAGCCCACTTTACTATCGGAACTCAATTTTGTATGAATCAACGACATCATTGGCCTAAAAACAATAGGTATACAGGCAGTGACCGTCAACGACATTAAAAGGTTATGAGCAGAAAAACCAGAGTAGGCGTGGTAGGGGTAGGTTATCTCGGGCAAATCCATGCAAAAATTTATCATGAAATGAATGACGTTGAGTTAGTTATGTTGGCTGATACTCATGCAGATACAGTCTCAGCTTTGGCCGAGAGCTACAACTGTAAGTACACCGCCAACTATCTCGATATGATAGATAAGGTCGACGCCGTTAGTATTGTGGTGCCAACCTCATTGCATTTTGACGTTGCACAGCCGTTTCTAGAGGCAGGAATAGCGACCTTGATGGAGAAGCCGATTGCAGCCACTGTCGAAGAGGCAAGTAAATTGGTTGACTTGGCAGCTCAAAATGAAGCGCCATTTTTGATTGGCCATTTAGAGCGGTACAACCCAGCGCTGAGGGCGGTTGCAAGTAAAGTTGCTGAGCCTAAGTATATAGAAGTGCATCGCTTAGGCACGTTTGTAGAGCGCGCTACGGATGTTGATGTGATTACCGATTTGATGAT
Organism: uncultured Gammaproteobacteria bacterium; assembly: GCA_964522345.1. GTDB lineage: Bacteria > Pseudomonadota > Gammaproteobacteria > Arenicellales > Arenicellaceae > Arenicella. Next base: position 4,496 of record CAZFVP010000040.1, read on the forward strand.
TCACGACTTAGATTTGGTATTGTCTCTGGTCGATGAAGAACCTTGCAATGTGCAAGCGATTGGCTCGTCGGTTGTGACGAATCATGTTGATTTAGCCAACGTGCGCCTCGAATTCCCTAGCGGCGCTGTTGCCAATATTACGGCGAGTCGTGTGTCGAATAAGCGTTTTCGTCGTTTTCGTGTTTTTGGACCAGAAGGTTACTATGGTGTAAATCTTATGGACCAAGAACTTGATATTGTTACTAAAGGTGAGGCACCTGAAGGTAGTGAGTTTCCTGATTTGGATGTGCATCACATCAAGTTTGACGCGGAGCAACCCTTGCAAGTAGAGCTTGCTCATTTTGTTGAAGTTGCACAAGGTCAAGCGATGCCAATGGTAACCGGCTTGCAAGGCTTACGAGCCTTACAGCTTGCTGAGCAGATTCAGGCGATCATGCGTGATTCTGTGTCATAAAAATATGTTTAAAGGAATGAAAATTATGTTTAGTCGCCCGTTGATTGTGTTTCTCTACTTTTCTTTGATCTCTTGCGTGCACGCGCAAGTTGATTGTGAAACTGATAATGAAGCGTTGCGGGCGATGCCTGAAATCGAAATTACGTTGGTGCGCGAAGATGGTAGTACACATTCGATGCGCGCCAAAATGGCCAGTAATAATGTGACTCGAGCAGCCGGTTTTCAACGGGTTTGCGAGTCGACTATCGAAGCGATGCCGATTTTGTTTATATTCGATCATGAGAGTCTACCTAGTTTCCATATGAATAATGTGGTGGCCCCAATAGATATTGCGTTTATTGATAAAGTAGGTCAGCTAGAAAGTATTCAATCAATGAAACCATACTCGGTGCTCGAAGTTAACAAACCTACGTATAGCCCTAAACGGCCGGTGTTGTATGCATTGGAAGTTCATAAAGGATTTTATGAAAAGCACAAAATTTCATTGACCACGAAAATGCAGTGGGCGCAATCAAGCTCGAATTAGCTGGTGATTTTGCACACCCAAAATAGCTCTGAATTTTGAAAATGGACTATCTTGAATGGCAATCTGATTTGACCCTTAAGCAAGTTTTCGAAGGGGGTACTTCATTCTCGTATCCTTGTATTTTGAATGATCAAGAGACACTCTACTTAAGTAAAAATAGAAACGACAATAGATCGGTTTTGAAACTGCTTGGCAATGAAGCGACAAGGTGCCTTACGCCCGCTCCATACAGTTTGCAAACACGAGTAAATGAATACGGTGGCAAATCATACTGGGTTTCTGGCTCGAGCTTTGTGTTCGCAAACCAAGCTGACCAATGCCTCTATCGACAGGATATTTTGCCTTCAGGTGTAAGTGAGCCGATACGAGTTAGCCCTAAACCCAATAATACTAAGCGCTATATGTATACCGATGTGCATAAGCTAAGCACAAGCAACTACTTGGCCATCATTGAACTTGAGCGTTCGGACATTTGTCATGCCAATAACGGTATGTTTATTGGAGCAATCGGACACCCAGATACTGACCCGGTTTCGCTTATTCAAGGTGCAGATTTCTACAGTAATCTAGTTTTAAATAAAGCTCAGAATAAGGCTGCGTGGGTGCAATGGAACCACCCCAATATGCCTTGGGATGATACTCAGTTATGGGTTGCTGATGTGATCAATGATGCTGGTAATTTACGCTTGCAAAACCAAGTTCATATCGACCTTTCAGTAGGTAAAAACGCGGGCTCTAGCGTTTGCCAGTTGCTGTTTAGTAGTAATGATCGTCTGTTTTTCTCCGCGGACTACCGAGCAGGTGTGGGCGCTGAACGTTCACTCGAACATGATTCGTCACTCAATACAGACGATTACTGGAATGTTCATGTTTACGATTTTCTGCGCCAAGAAGTTGTTAAAGTTACCAAGGACAAGCTAGAGCACGGCTACCCCCATTGGGTATATGGAGACCATCGAATCGTCCAGTTTGACGATACGCAACTACTTGTCGTTGCCAGCGATCCAGCGGGCGACCGCCTCGTTTTGATAGACCAGCATAGCCTCGAGTATCGGCATGTGAGTATTACGAAATCTTGTTGCAGCGTTCAGCATTTGCAGAGTGACGGTTTGGGTAATTGCGTGTTCGAGCTATTGCCGTTTGATCACAATCCTAGCTTAGTGAAACTTAGTTACCCAGAGAATGACGAGATAACGGTGTTGTTAGAACCAGCTGAACTAGAGTCCGAAGTAAGCGCGGCCACACCTATATGTTTTAACACTAGAGATGAGGCGCAAGCGTATGGTTTTTACTACGCGCCTCTCAATCGTTCTCAACAAGAACTAACCTCCTCAGATACCTTGCCGCCATTATTGGTGATGGTGCATGGCGGGCCAACTGCGCGCGCCTACGGTCATTTTGATTTACAGAAACAATTTTGGACCTCGAGAGGCTTCGCTATCCTTGACGTTAATCATCGCGGCAGCTCTGGTTACGGTAGAAGGTTTAGAGACTCTTTGTATGGTCATTGGGGAGAGCGTGATACTAGCGATATCGTCGATGGTATAAACTATTTAATCGAGCGAGGGAAAGTAGATGCGAACCGTATTTGTATTCGTGGGAAAAGCGCTGGAGGTTATGCGGTGTTACGAGCTTTGACTGAGTATCCAGAGCTATTTAAAGTAGGTGCGTGTTATTACGGTATTGGTAATTTAGTCACCCTCGCCGAGACTACTCATAAATTTGAAAAGCACTATACAGATCGTTTGATCGACGAAGTTTTTGATGTCGATATAGCGAGCACAACAAGTAGTAAATTTTATCAACGCTCGCCTATTAATAAAATGAGCCAACTTAATAGTGCAATGATTGTATTTCAGGGTGCGCTTGATCGCGTTGTACCACCTTCAGTTGCGAATGAAATTATTTCAGTGCTAATTAATGCAAAGATAGATCATGAGTATGTTGAATACTCCAATGAAGGCCACGGCTTTAAGCTGCCTGAAAATAACATTGATGCGTGGGCCAGAGAGCTTGATTTTTATCGACGTGTGCTAAGTAAATAGATTTTCGTGTAAATTCTTTGTAGACAAATCCAAATTTAAAGTTGTGAATACGTTATGAACATAATCGAAGAACGAACTATTGCTCTCGCCGGAGTGTTGCAAGCATGCCAACAAGTACAAAACTTGGCGCGCAACGGAGCACCCAATGAGTCTATATACACAAGTAGCCTTCAATCGGTGTTGGTGCTTGATGCGGTTAGTACTCCTGCCGTGTTTGGTGGTTTAGGCGGGGTTCGCTCAGGCTTGAAACTTCTTGAAAGCGGTGTACTAAATTCTCCCGAGATGTCCGACTTAGAAATTTTGCGTTACATGATGTCGATTTTGCAATTGCAGAATCAGCTTTATAAAGATCAGCAAAAATTTAGTGCTTTTGGTCAAGCCGTTGAACGCCTAAGTGCGTTTTCTAATGATGAATTAGCGAGTGCTTGTTCCGATGCCTATCAGACACACATTAGTGTTCTACGGCCGCAAATTATTGTTCAAGGAGAACAAGAACACTTGCAACGCCACGACGTACCAGAGCAAGTAAGGACAATGCTACTTGCCGCTGTTCGTTCAGCAGTGTTATGGCAACAAAAAGGCGGAGGTAAGTTTCGCCTAGTATGGGAGAGAACCAGAATGCGACACGCCGCTAAGGAATTGTTAGCACAACACTAATGGCTGTATTCATTTTTGAATGAAGCTTCTGACGATAATTTAACTAGGCTTAAATAACACATATGAAAATATCACTGCTTCTAACGGGTAATGAACTAATGAGTGGCGACACGGTTGATTCTAATTCAGCCTATATTGCCCAATCTCTTAAAGATTTGAGCCTAGTTCCTTATATTAAAAAAGTAGTTGGCGATGATACATCGTTATTGGTCAGCTCTATTAAAGAGTTATCGCTAATATCCGATGTATTGATCGTAAACGGTGGCCTTGGTCCAACGGTAGATGATTTAACCGCGCTAGCTCTATCTCAAGCGGTCGATTCGCCATTGATACGTAACGCGGACGCGCATGCAAAATTAGATGAGTGGGCCACTCAGCGCGGTTTCGTAATGACTGAATCGAACCTCAAGCAAACCGAATTACCAGACGTATGCGAGATTATTGATAACCCTAATGGTTCGGCGGTAGGCTTTCGTTGTGTTTTTAACGACTGTTTAATTATGTGTACACCCGGCGTACCAAGCGAGCTTAAGCCAATGGTTGAAAATCATCTATTGCCACTGATTCGTAAACACGGGAATATTGACGCTACTAGCCATATCACACGACTACGATTATTCGGTATTACTGAATCGGGTTTACAAGACACGGTCAATCAAATTTTCCCTAATTGGCCAGCCGAGGTGGAGCTCGGTTTTCGCGTGCAATTACCGGTTATCGAAGTGAAATTAACGACGGTTGGTGATGAGTATACTGAGTTAAACGCCGACTGGTCTGAGAAATTTGAATCACATTTCAGCGATTATATAATTGGGCGTGATGGGATTAGCCTAAGTCGAGCGCTTAACAAGGCATTACATGATAAAGGCCTGGTTGTCACCACTGCTGAGTCCTGTACTGGCGGTCAGATTGCGGCCGGAATTACGAGTGAGGCTGGTTCTTCGTCTGTCTTCGAAGGCGGTTATGTGGTTTATTCCAACCGTATGAAACAGCAATCATTAGGTGTGCCTGAACAAATTCTGGTTGATAACGGAGCCGTTAGCGAAGCGGCGGTTGTAGCGATGGCTGAAGGCGCGATAGAAAAATCTGGGGCGGATATTGCGATATCCGTGTCAGGCATTGCTGGGCCAGAAGGAGGAACGAAAGAAAAGCCCGTCGGCCTTGTTTGGATCGCTTGGGGACGAGCTAAGCGAATGCGTGCGCGTAAGTTCTTTTTACCTATGGGCCGCGTAGGTTTTCAACGCACCGCAACCGCGTTAGCAATGGACCTCGCACGGCGTGACGTTTTAGGTTTGCCGACCAATGTTGATTACTACAGCGAGCTCAAAAAGAAATCCTAGACTCAGTAAACTTTACCATTGCTTTGCACACCTTACTGAGGTCTTTATCGTTAATGATGTAAGGTGGCATCACGTAGAGAAGTTTGCCAAATGGGCGCACCCAGACGCCGTGTTCTACAAAGAATGCTTGTGCGTCAACTGTGTCAATTGCATCATGCATTTGGATAACACCAATAGCCCCTAAGACTCGGACGTCACTAACGCGATTGTTAAGTGATGCTGGTGATAATTCCCGCTTAAGTATCTTCTCGATTCTAGCGACACTTTTCCCCCAATTGCCGTTAATTAGCAAGTTAAGACTTTCGTTTGCAACCGCACATGCAAGCGGGTTGCCCATGAAGGTGGGGCCGTGCATAAATACGCCACCATTAGACGAAATTCCATTAGCAATTTCGGAGCTACTTAACGTTGCGGCTAAGCTCATGTAACCACCGGTTAACGCTTTGCCAAGGCACATTATATCGGGTTCAACACGCGCCCAGTCACAAGCAAACAGTTTGCCCGTTCGCCCAAAGCCGGTCGCTATTTCATCTGCGATGAGTAATACATCAAATTTATCGCACAGCTCTCTGACTCGTTGTAGATAGTCTGGGTGATAAAACCACATTCCTCCCGCGCCTTGAACGACAGGCTCAAGTATTACGGCCGCTAAGTTATGATGGTGTTGTATGAAGCTTTGTTCTAAATCGGCAGTGCTGGCTGGGTCAAAGGTCTGATCAAAGCGACAGTTAGGACGTTGAGTAAAATGTTGTTGAATAACGGTGTCGTTAAACAAGTGATGCATTCCGGTATCGGGGTCACACACTGACATTGCGGCAAACGTATCCCCGTGATAGCCGCCACGTAATGACAGCATTTTGCTTTTTCTAGGCTTGCCCTTTGCTTGCCAGTATTGCACTGCCATCTTAATAGCTACTTCAACACTAATAGAGCCGGAATCGGCTAGAAATACATGTTGTAGTTTTTCAGGAGTAATTTCGATGAGTGACTGGCAAAGCTCGACAGCGGGCCGGTGGGTAATACCACCGAACATGACGTGCGCCATTTTATCAATTTGATCTTTGGCTGCCTGATTTAATCGGGGGTGATTATAGCCGTGAATGACACACCACCAAGACGCCATACCATCGATTAGCTCTCTGCCATCCGATAATGTTAAACGCACGCCACTTGCGGTTTCAACAAGCTGAGTGGGCAACGGCTGCGTTGCCGAGGTGTAAGGGTGCCAGATGTGTTCGTTATCGAACGCGAGAACGGTTTCATCGTTATTGTAAGGCATGGAGATTAGAAACTAGTCAGAATGAGTGTATGGTCAGAAAAAGCAAGAGGTTAGAAAAAAAGCAGTTTGATAATGAACGCAACGATAACGATATTAAGTGTCAGCTTAATAGTGCCGACCCCTTGCTTTATCTGAATATTCGCGGCTATCCAGGCGCCAACCCAAGTGCCAATGCCGAGCGCCACACCATACTTCCACACTAATTCTAATTGCGAAGCAAAGACGCCTAAGGCTACAGTGGTGTAGCACAATACAATAAATACTTTATGCGCATTGGTAGTGACTAGGTCAAACTGCATTACTCTATTTAGTACTGGCATCAGTAAAAAGCCTACGCCAATGTGAATGAAGCCGCCCCAAAAACCGATAAAGACCATTAAAGCGTGCCCAGCAATCAATCGACTCTTTGACGGATTTTGGTTCACTTCGATGGTTCTAGGTTGAGGTAAGGCCATCACAATCAACACCAACACCATAATAATCGCTAACAAGGTATTGAATTGGTCGTTTGGAACGCGAGTAGCCAAACTGGCTCCAAGAAGAGTGCCGGGTATGGTACAAGCTCCCAAGGTTAGGCTCAGTTTGAAGTTCGAGAAACCTTTTCGATAGAATGCGATAACTGCTGAAATGTTTTGCGGCAGGATCGCAATGCGATTTGTCCCATTGGCTACAGTGCCGGGTACACCTAAAAATATCATTATTGGCACTGATAGCATCGAGCCACCTCCTGCCATCACATTAAGAAAGCCCGTAGCGACGCCAGTAACAATAAGTAAAATTAATTCTAACATCACGAGATTGTAACTAAAGCTAAGTTAATAGTGGGCGCTTAGTATTAAATAAATTGCTAAACTCACTGTTATGCAACTATTTTTCCAAAAATACCCTGAATCATACTCGCCGGTGGAGGATTCGCGTATACCCGTGATTATTATTCACGGTTTGTTTGGTTCAACAGTGAATTGGCGAAGTTTTGCGAAACAATTGAGTAAGTATTGCCCGGTTATTGTAGTTGATCAACGTAACCATGGCCGCTCTGCGCATGCGAAATCTCATACTTATATCGATATGGCTTCCGACTTGCTTAAATTATTTGATAGCCTAGATTTAAGCATGGTTCAATTGTGCGGGCATAGTATGGGCGGCAAAGCTGCGATGGCATTCGCTTTGCGTAACCCAGAGAGAGTAGAGCGTATGGCAGTGTTAGATATTGCACCCGTTGAATACACTCATACCCACGCACCTCATCTAGAAAAAATGATTGAACTTGATCTAAGTGCTCTAGAGTCGAGAAGCGCCGCTGATAAACAGCTGAGCGATGACATAACCGATACCTCGACGAGGTTATTTTTGCTACAGAGTTTGGTTGGCAGTAAAGGCAATTTTAGTTGGCGATTAAATTTGCCTGTTTTACT
>CAZFVP010000040.1:12311-15628 GCA_964522345.1 uncultured Gammaproteobacteria bacterium
TACAACATGATGGATAAAAAGAGAAAATATGCCCTTTTAATTGAGGCGCATTCTAAAGATTTATATAAGTATGCATTGTGGCTTTGTAAAGACAAGAATATGGCTGAAGATGTGATGCAAGAAGCGTTTTTACGAGCGTGGAAGTCTCTAGACAGCCTTCGCGAAGCTAAAGCAGCGAAAGGGTGGCTATTTACTATTTTCCGTCGTGAACATGCGCGTCAGTTTGAGCGCAAACAGTTTCAGTATAAAGATGTTGAATCAATGGATACCATTGAAGACAACAACCATATGGGTTACGACGATCGTCCAGAAGCATTTGCTCTTCGCAATGCGTTAAAACGATTGCCACAAGATTACCGTGAACCACTTGAAATGCAAGTGTTGGGTGGTTTTTCATGTGATGAAATTGCTGGTATTTTGGATATTAGTTCAAGTGCAGTAATGACAAGATTATTTAGAGCGCGTAAAAAGATGCGTCAAATTTTGGGGCATGAAACTGCGCCTCAATTAGGTGTGGTCGGAGAATAAACCGGTTAATTTACCGAATTTCAAATGATGTAATATTTATATAGAGTTTATTAAGAAATGAAATGTTTAGATTTTAAAAGGTTAGCGTTATCGGACCCGAATTCCCATGACCATAACTTTATTGAGCACAGCGATACATGCCCCGATTGTTTGAAGTATGTCGGAGGTATACGCCAGATGGACGCTGATTTATCTAGTAGTATCGATGTTGAAATGCCATCTGACTTTATGGCTCGCTTGCAGCTCAATCAAGAATTAACAGAGGAAGCCGAAACGCAAGTTAAGCCTATACGTCGTTATGCTATCGCTGCTAGTTTTGCACTAGCATTATTTGTTGCTGGTTTTATGGCAAGTAATCAATTTGGTGTAAGCGATAGTATTGGCAAAGATTACGAGGCATTGTTATCAGGCGTTGTTGACCACATGAATGACAGTACGATAACTCCGGTTTGGGGAGCTGGAAAAGCAAATTCAAATGCTAATGTTTTGTTGGCGAGTTATCAACCTGAGATGAAATTAAAGTTTTTGAGCAACTTACAATTCAGTCGAATATGCGCGATGGGCAAATATAGAGGTTTGCATGCAAATCTTGACACTGAAGATGGCCAAGTTACCTTTGCTTATATTAAAGGCGACTCGGTTGGTGATTTATTAGATGCTAGTTATGAAGGTTATATCAGCCGTGTTAAACCGGTGCGAGGCGGCAACTTAATCATCGTGAGTCGTAGTAATAAAGCTGTGAAGAATGCAGATAGCCAATTGGAAAAAGCCATTTATTGGGATATCTAATTCAACGGTTATTTAAAAATACAAAGTTAATAAAAAAGCCTGCTTAAATAGCAGGCTTTTTTATTGTGTTGCGAGTATTTAATCGCTTGCGAGGGTTAAATTCCCAGTGGCTTGCCACGAAATAGATTTTTGCATGCAAAAAGATACCCCGCTGCTTGCCGCGGGGAGTTTCATTTTCTGTTTACGTAACGCGGAGAGTTTCATTCTGAACTTCAAAGCGCTGCCTCGGTGGTGGGTTATTAGTAGCTTGCAAGCCAGAGAGTAATTTAGAATGAACCAAAGGCTGTCTCATTCTATGCCCAACTCGGCGATGAATTCCTAGCTCACTATAACCCATAACTACACTGCAACTCTGAGCAAATGTAACGACGAAAATAATTTTAAATTCGAGAGTCGTTATATGTTAAATAACGACGACCGTAGCTGGCTTGTGTGATTTCTTTTGGTGTTTTATTAGTTAGGCTGTTGACGCACCGTGACTGTATGAGAGTAGCGTACGCCGTTTATATCGACCAAGTTTATATCAACACGACCACCTAATTTTAAATCTTGCTTTGGCTCCATCAACATCATATGAATACCTAAGGGCGCAAGGCTTACCGTGCCATTCGCTGGTACCACCAATGAATCTAGGTGTTGCATACTGCTTAAGCCGTTCTCGATGAGAGTCGTGTGAATCATCGTCATAGCGAATTCTGGACTACTGCTTTGTTCCAAAACAATGTCTTGGTTGGAATTATTGTGCAAATCGAAATAAGCCGCCATGCTTCGTACTCCTGGAGGAGCCGGGCGTACCCAAGCATTATCAAACACAAGAGCTTGATTGCTTTCAACGTTTGTCGCGTTGGATGAGGCTTGCTTATTCTGAGCTTTGACTGGTGCAATATTGACGCTTGAAGGTTTCACTCCCGCATAACCAGCTAGAGCAATTAAATCATCGCTAATCGGCTCTTCCAAGTGTGGGGCGGTTATAACCCCTGCATACTGACCTTGAGGGTTAATCAGAATGATTGCGGCTCCGTGATCGACATCGTAACCACCATTGCTTGTTTCATCACTTTTAAAAAATAAAATACCGACATTTTTAGCAAACGAGGTGGTGGACTCCAGAGGCCCAGAAATACCAATAAATTCAGGGTCAAAGTAGGGAACATAGTTGGAGAGTCGTTCAGTGGTATCACGCTCAGGGTCAACTGAGACCATTACTACTTGATAGTTATGCCATAAACCCGCTTGTTCAACCTTTGATTTGACCTGCTTTAGTGTTTGCATGGTCGTAGGGCAGACGTCGGGGCAGTTGGTGAACCCAAAAAACAGAATACTCCATTTACCTTTAAGTTGCTCTAGTCCGAAAGTGTCGCCGTTGTGATCGGTGAAGTTAACATCGATCAGCGGTTTAGTGTTTGGTAGTAGAATTGCTTTCTTAAATTCGGGTAAGTCGGCCGGGGGTGATTTTGAGCTTTGAACAAATAGGCCTGAGCCGATAGCGACAACGGCAACTAAAATAAAAAGGAAATAAGATTTACCGTTGGTAGCTGATTTTTTTGTCGATTGTAGTGGAAGCATAATTAAGCTCTCTGGTTCGGAAACTAAGACAGCGCGAGTATAGCCGATATGTTGTAAATTTGGGTCGATGGAGAGTCAGTTTTGTTATTCAGTAAGCCTAGGGTTTTTGGCTTTTGAAGTGCTTTTCGAATCCAGCGTGTGTTTTGATATACGCTGTCTAGCACTAAGTCGTATACTTAGGTTTTAAAGAGAATGATGGTGCAGTTAGCCCAATATTTGCCTTGAATATTGGCAAAACCATAATTCGCAAAACCATAAATCTTAGGTACTATTGTAATTTAGTAAGTTTAAGGCGTTATAAGATGACACAGTTCGCAACACGTTCAGCAAATAAAGAAGTAGTTCATTGTGACTGGCTGCAGCAATTGCGTGGCTTAGAGTATGCCTATGGAACCCCCGAAGTAACTGGCCGAATAAAACAGTCTCCCGAGCAC
>CAZFVP010000041.1:0-15443 GCA_964522345.1 uncultured Gammaproteobacteria bacterium
TCATGTTCTAAATCATACTGTAATCGATCGGCACAAGGTATATTTTCTATTTCAAATGACTCAAGCAGCATTGGCAATCGCCTAGACAAGCTGCAGTCTTGCTCGATTGGATCACGCGAATAAAATATTTCGCGCCGTAATACCGAGTCGTTGTATGCCAACTCCAAGCGTTGTAATGGCATTTCTCGCATTGCATCAGCCCAAATTTTTGCAGCGCCACTCGCGCCGGTCAATTTAGTTGGTTTGTTGTCATCTCTACCTACCCAAACAACAGTTAAGTAATTGCCACTAAACCCTGCAAACCAACTATCTCGATAATCATCCGTGGTACCTGTTTTGCCTGCAAGCCCATAATCGTACCTAAAGCCTGTCAGAACACTACGCGCAGTACCATTGCGCACCACATCTTGCAGTGCATAATTAATCAATGATACGAACTCAGGCTCAATAACCTGTTCAATATCCAAAGAGTAATGTGCCAGAGGCTCATTGTCTGCACTCAACACCGAACGAATGCTCTTTACTGGCATTTTGAAACCGCCCGCCGCTAAGGTTAAATAGAGTTGACCAACCTCGAGGACGGACATCGGTACGGCTCCTAACAGCACCGATGGCAACTCGCTAAATTGAGAATCATAACCAACGCGACGAATAGTGCCAGAAACTCTTGGCACACCCAACTCCATGCCTAAATTAACAGTGGCTAAATTATACGAGCGAGCCAAGGCGTCGATCATCATCACTTTACCATGAGGCAAACCATCGTAGTTTTGTGGCCGCCAATCAGGGCTACCTTTTTGCGACACACTAATCGGCTCGTCTCGCACCAATGAGGCCAACGAATAATCTTCAGGGTCTTCTAACGCAGTCAAATAAACAAACGGCTTGAGTAGTGAGCCCACTGGACGTTGTGCTTTTAGAGCACGGTTGTACCCGGAAAAAGTCGGGTTTCGATCGCCCAACATTGCAGCAACCTCGCCGTTATCAGTGCGTATAACAACCGCCGCAACTTGCAAGCTGTCGCTTGTAATACCTTTACGTTTTTCGATAGCGGCAAGTTCTGACCGCACAGATTGCTCTAGAGTTTGTTGAATCCTAGGATTCAATGTTGTGTGTATTTGCAGGCCATCATTACTCAAATCAGCTTGTAGGTAATCAGCACGGAGATCTTCACGAACCAAGCCCATATAACTCGGATAAGAAAACGTCGCTGCACGGGTCGCAGTTGGATTAATAGTTGACTTGGCTAATACCGCAGCTTCGTACGCTGGCTGATCAATAACCCCCTCCTCAAGCATGGTAACAAGTACCAAATCACGACGCTCAAGTGTACGCTTTGGATACCGAATCGGATTGTAATAGCTCGGCCCATTATTAACTGCAATCAACATCGCCAGCTCATGCAGATCCAGTTCATGTAATGGCCGTCCATAAAAGTATTGACTCGCTAAGCCAAAGCCGTGGATCGCTCTATTACCAGATTGCCCCAAAAAGACTTCATTAAAATACGCTTGCAGAATCTCATCTTTGCTGTAATGAAACTCTAACAATATCGCCATAATCATCTCTTTGAATTTACGCGTCAGCGTAACCTCGTTCGAGAAATAATAGTTCTTCACAAGCTGCTGCGTGAGAGTACTACCACCCTGCACCACACGACCAGCTCGAATGTTGCGGATCATTGCCCTTGCAATACCGATAGGGTTAATGCCGAAGTGAGAATAAAATTGCCGGTCTTCATTAGCTAATAAGCCTTCGACAAGAGGTCTGGGAATATCTTCCAATTTTATCAGTGTTCGGTCTTCATGACTCAACGGTGACACACTACCAAAGAGTCTCGGCTCTAAGCGGACAATCTCAGTTTCACTGAGTGCACCTTGATCAGATTCAACCGTTATCTTTTGAATACTGTCATTGCTAAGGCGTAGGCGAATTACTTGTTGCGGGCGCAAACCGTCCCAGAAACGGAATTCGCGTTGGTATATCGCTAATTCGTTGTGACTAAAACGAAAACTTCCCACCCTATCTAGCGTAGGCCTGTCCACATACCCTAACTCATCCAGCTCGGTTTGCACTAGAACTCGATCAAATTTCTGCCCGAGATACAGCTCCAGTGGCCGAGTATAAACATGTGCAGGTAATGCCCACTTCTGCCCTTCGAATTGCTTACGAATGGTAATATCTAAATACACTGTATAAGCCAGTGTAGGTACTAATATAATTAAGCTTAATCGCACCACCCAGAAACGTAGGAACTTTAACACGGACCCACTAGAAGGTTTATTTGTCGCTGGCTTAGCCGCACGCGTTAATGCTTTTTTTGTCCGCCGACCAGTTTTTTTTGAAGATGCTGTCTTCTTACGCTTTACAACTCGATTATTGGCACCAGCGCTACCAGAAGCCTTATTAGAAGGCTTCTTTTTGCTGATTTTCTTCTTAGTTGTTTTTTTATTGGTTGCCATCAATCTTATTCAGGCGCCCTTTTCAAAACGGCCTATTCATAGGTAATTACATATTGGAGTTGGGTATACAACATAATAAAAGTCGATACTCATAGCAGTTATTTGCGTAGTAAAACACAATTCTACGAATCATCATAATTGGCTAACTTGGTTTTAACTGTCACTTAATATTCAGTCTGCAAAAATCTACAACAATCAATTCAATATCAATAGGATAGAGATCCTTTATGGTAAAATACTTTAGTTTTCTTTGACAATTAGCAGAGCGCTCCGCTATGATCAACTAGCTAGAATCAATAATCATGACATTAATTAACGAAATTACGCGAAATAGTTCACTTGCTAGCGCGGCCAATATTTTAATATAAAAACAACATTCCACGACAAAATTAACGTGACCGAGCAAAACCTTAATATTGAAATTGAACAATACTCGCAATGGCGCCAAAACGTCAGCGAGGCTGTGCAAGAATTGAGTACATTTTTAAAGTCTAATAATGTCACTGACGTGCGCACACATCATCAATTCGAGACAGTATTAGGCGCCCTGACGGATGATAACTTGTCGGTTGCCTTTGTTGCCGAGTTTTCACGCGGTAAATCAGAAATGATTAACACGATATTCTTCGGTAACTATAAAAAACGTATCTTACCCTCGGGCACGGGCCGCACAACGATGTGCCCAACCGAGCTAATGTATGACCCGAACTTGCCAAACAGCATTCGCCTATTACCGATCGAATCACGTCAAGATGAACGCCCGCTATTTGAACTCAAGAACGATCACGATTTATGGCATCAAATAAACTTCGATGCCGATGATGTCGCCAGCATCAGCGACGCCATGAAGGGCATGACTGAAAACAAACTGGTTAGTAAAGCCTACGCAGCAAAGTTAAAATTTGACCTGATTGACAACGAAGATTCAGAAATTGGCCTACCGGTTAATGAATACGACGAGGTTGAAATACCGAGTTGGCGACATGCTGTCATTAACCTGCCCCACCCACTATTAAAGCAAGGTTTGGTGATTCTCGATACACCAGGCTTAAACGCGATTGGTGCTGAACCTGAGCTCACAATTAATCAATTGTCGACCGCTCATACCGTTGTGTTTATTTTATCCCACGACACTGGAGTAACTTCCACAGACCTCGAATTATGGGAAAAACATTTGGGCGGTGATACAGATTCCGGCGCGGACAGAAATCAACGCAAACTCGTCGCGCTGAATAAGATTGATGGCTTGTGGGATGGCATTCGAAGCGAACAAGAGATTGAAAACGAAATCATGCAACAAGTGATGTCGACCTCTAAAGCACTGAACTTGGATGCTGAAAATATATACCCAGTTTCAGCTCAAAAGGGCTTACTTGCTAAACTTTCGGATGACGAAGAACTACTTAAACGTAGCAATATAGAATCATTAGAACACGCAATTGCTGATAAGTTGATCCCTGAAAAGCGCAAAATAGTGATCGAAAAAGTTCGAGGCTCACTTGAGGGTATTCTCGAGACAGCGGGCTCGATTATTGATAACCGCTTGAAAGATGCCGACGAACATATCGCTGAACTAAAGCAGCTTAGCAGCAAAAACACTGATGTAATTTCTCACATTATGCTGAAAGTGCAATCTGAGAAATCATCTCTCGAAAAGGATATGCAGCGCTATCAAGCATTACGTGCTGTATACGCAAAAGAAACTAAAAAGCTGGTAAAAATTCTTAGCCCAGAGCGATTAGAAAAATTGATTGCTATTACCAAGCACAATATGGCTCGCTGCGCCACATCCATCACTCTCCAAAAAACAATTTCAAAGTACTTCGAACGTGTTAACCACTACCTTGATTCGGCAATCTCTCAAGCAAATGAGATCGCAGTCTTATCGGAAGGCATAACACGAGACTTTGAACACGATCACGGCATTGCTAATTTTCGTGTTAGGCGCTTACGCTTGGAAAAATTTAAACAAGAAGTCAACCGACTGGAATTAAAGCACAGCAGTCTTAAGCAAACTCGCACCTTATTTTTTCGTGAGCAAATGTCAATTACCAACCGGTTTTACGAATCGGTTTGCACAGTGTCTCGCAAAATCTTCTCGCGAGCGCTAAAAGATGCAACAAATTGGAACAATAACTTAATGGTTCCAATGGAAACTTATGTACGTGAGCACCATACTCAATTGCGCCGTCGTTTAGAAAGTGTAAAGCGTATTCACAAAGCATCGGATACTGTTGAGCAACGTTTAGAAGAGCTTACGACCATGCAGGAGAAATTACTAAGTCAACACGACGGTTTTACCAGTCGTCAAAATTCCTTAGTTAACCTTTTGGTTGAGGCCGAGACATTAAATACTCCTCCGGAGTTAGAGAATAGCAGTTCTAACATTCTTTACTGGGACCACAAAGTTAACTTCTAAACGCTTAGCAGTAACTCAAGGCTCCTAACCCTAATATTTAGTTATTTAGAGCTCACTACTCTACGATGCTATATCCTATAGCCCATTAACACATAGCCATATTCAAACACACAAATACATGCACAATAGATTGATTATTGCGATTAAAGCAGCGACATTAAAAAAAACTATACGTTCATTCATCTTGCTGTTAGCAATAATCAACCTCTCAGCTTGTGCAGCACACTATGGGGCGGCCAAAATCGTTTCGTCACCACCCGGGGCTGAAGTTATTAACGGGGAAGATGGCAGTGTCATCGGCACAACTCCGGTGACGATGCGCTGGAAAAATTCTAACGGCAGTCGACAGACTATTATTTTAAAGCTCAAGAAATCGGGTTATTACGAGAAAACATCGTCGTTTTGGTTGGAAATGCGCAAACGTAATGCCAAAGCCGCAAGTGCTGACCCGCAGCTGGTAGAAATTGAGATGCAAAAAGTGGGTGAGTAAATTCTATTAATCAGAACATAATGTGCTATAGGTCTTCTTAAACAGCTTCAGATAAAGCGTCATAGTGCTTACCAGTGAGCTGCGAATACTTGGCTTGCAACGCAGTTGGGCTTTCTTGATGGTCCGGGTCAACTAGAATGCAATCAACAGGGCAAACTATTACGCACTGCTCTTTCTTAAAGTGCCCGACGCACTCAGTGCATTTAGATGCTTCTATTTCGTAAATTAACTCTCCCTGAAAGATCGCGTCATTCGGACATTCAGGTTCGCATACGTCGCAGTTAATGCATTGATCTGTAATAAATAAAGCCATAATTCAAATAAGTAGTCGCTAAGCTAGGCGGCTGACCTCAGCTAATCAACCTTCTGAGAAGCCCACTTTTTAACCAAGGCACTCTCAATGTGTTTAGGGACGAAACTACTGATGTCACCTTCGTAATAAGAAATTTCTCGTACCAACGATGACGAAATAAAATAGTTAGCTTCCAAAGGTGTTAAGAAAATAGTCTCAACATTATTATCTAAACGCCGATTCGCCGAGGCTAATTGAAACTCATATTCAAAGTCGGACACCGCTCGCAAACCACGTATAACAAACTTAGCACTTTTACGCGCGACAAAGTTAACCAACAAGTCATCAAAGCTCTCTACTCTGACGTGAGGGATATCTTTGGTTGCTTCGTCAACTAACGCAATACGCTCTTGGGTAGAGAACAAAGGGTTCTTTCGGGGGTTATCTGATACCGCTATGATTACTTCATCGAAGATTTGCTCAGCACGCGCGACCAAATCTAAATGCCCATTAGTGATGGGGTCGAAGGTTCCAGGGTAGATAGCTATTTTTTTTGTCATTCTGCAAGTATAACATCGCGACGGCCCATCACGTATAGCTTTACGGGCATATCCTCGCCGGCACACCAAACTAGAGGCCCTCTGATTTGTTCTAAATTGTTCTGTCTAGA
Source organism: uncultured Gammaproteobacteria bacterium (assembly GCA_964522345.1). Taxonomy (GTDB): domain Bacteria; phylum Pseudomonadota; class Gammaproteobacteria; order Arenicellales; family Arenicellaceae; genus Arenicella. The sequence continues at coordinate 6,334 of CAZFVP010000041.1, forward strand.
AAACCCCAAAAGGCAGAGCTTAAGGTTTACAAAGACCCTTTTGATAAGATCAGGGGCTCCCTTGGTATACGCTGTATCTGCAATAACCTGATTTTCCTTCTTTGTAACTCCTCCAACCCTTGGGTGTAGGCTCAGGGTCTTTCTTGGACGCCTGTTCAACATAAATCAGCGCATCATCCGCTAACCAGTTATTTTCTACCAGCAATGGCATTACCTGAGATAAGAGGTCAGAGTCAAACGGAGGGTCCAAAAACACGATATCAAATTGACTTTTGCCCGATTGGCCTAAAAAGCTAACTGCGCTTTGTACCAACACCTCAGCAACATCTACGGCATCTAGTGCCTGTAAATTTTGTTGTAATTGTGATGCGATACGCCTGTCTGCTTCAACAAAAAGTGCGCTCTGCGCACCCCTCGACAGACACTCCAGACCTAAGCCTCCAGTGCCAGCGAAAAGATCTAAACACCTAGCGCCCGCTACATCGTGCATCAACCAATTAAATAACGTTTCTCGCACTCGATCGGTACTTGGTCTAAGCCCCTCGATATCTAAGACCGGCAACCTTCGACCTCGCCATCGACCTGCAATTATACGAATTGAGTTTGTTTTAGCTCGCTGTTTCATTGTGATTTTTTCGACAATCCCTACAATACGGTTAACCGGATGGCGACGATGCCAAACAATACCACAGCATTACAGTAGAATGACCGAAACAAATACACCAATCGAGCCCCAAGAGTCTAAAGAGCAATCTGAAGATCAAGCAAAACAAAAAAAACGCTCAGGCTTTGCGCGCTTTTTTGGACGTGATAAGAAAAATGACAACGAACCCGCGCCTAAACCCGTCACTGTCGAAGAAGGCTTAGATAAAAGCCGTTCAAGCCTCATGGATAAAATCGGCAATGTATTCAAAGGCTCGTTCGACATCAATGATGACCTCTTTGACGATTTAGAAGAGGTACTAATCACCAGCGATATTGGTGTAGAAGCAAGCTTAGAGTTGATTGAAAAACTGCGTGATAGAGTACAATCCGAAAAAATTCAGGATGCAGCAGGCGTTATCTCTGGCTTAAAGGCCGAAATCGCAGCCATGCTCAAGCCTGCCGAACAAGATTGGAACGTGCTGCATCAACGCCCGTATGTAATGTTAATGGTAGGGGTTAACGGTGTCGGCAAAACCACCACAACCGCTAAAATCGCCAAACAATTCAAAGACCAAGGCAAAACCGTGATGTTAGCGGCAGCTGATACTTTTCGAGCCGCGGCTGTTGAACAATTACAAGAATGGGGCCGGCGCATGGACATTCCCGTTATCGCACAATCACATGGTGCAGATGCAGCTGCAGTCGCGCATGACGCACTAAATTCAGCTATTGTAAAAGGCAGCCAAGTTCTTATCATTGATACCGCTGGCCGTTTACACACCCAATCTGACCTGATGGAGCAATTGCAAAAAATTAATCGAGTCCTCGCTAATCTCGACCCCTCCATGCCGCATGAAGTAATGCAGATATTAGATGCTGGTACCGGTCAAAATGCCTTATCGCAACTTGAACACTTTCAAAAAGCGGTTGACGTCACTAGCGTTTGTTTGACAAAGTTAGACGGCTCCGCTAAAGGCGGCCTAGCAATTTCCTTAACCCAAAAATATAAGCTTCCTATTCGTTACATTGGCGTTGGAGAAGGGTATATGGATTTGAAGCCATTCGAAGCAAACGCATTTGCTGATGCCTTAGTACCCGACTTCGATAAATTAACACAAGAACAAGGGTAGGGTTAGCCGTCATTACTCAAATATTCATGATTAAACTAACATGATTAAACTAAGCCACGTAAATAAACGTTACCCGAACGGGCACGAAGCTCTTAAGGATGTAAGTTTCGATTTAAGCGCAGGTGAAATGGCATTTTTATCCGGCCATTCAGGGGCCGGAAAAAGCACTTTATTCAAACTGATTACTCGAATCGAAAAGCCCACCTCTGGCCAAGTCATTGTTGATAATCAAAATTTAAGTCGCATGAAGCCGTCGAAGATACCCGCGTTGCGACGCGAGGTTGGGGTTATATTCCAAGACCATAAGCTATTGTTTGATCGGTCTGTTTTCGACAACGTGGCGCTACCGCTGATTGTAATAGGCATGCCACACGACGAAATTAAAAAGCGCGTACGTGCAGCACTGGGCAAAGTTGGTTTAGCAGGCAAAGAAAATCAATCTCCGATAACATTATCAGGCGGGGAGCAACAGCGTGTTGGAATTGCCCGCGCGGTGATCAATCGCCCCAATATACTTCTTGCCGATGAGCCCACAGGAAACTTGGATGAAACCTTATCTGACGAAATTATAGATATTTTTTCAGAATTCAATCGCGTTGGCGTAACCGTGCTAATTGCTACGCACGATTTACGGCAGGTAGAACGACTAGGGAAGCGAACTCTTGAGCTCCGTAATGGTGAACTAGTAGCCGATCAAGCTCACAACCACTCTGGTGAGCAACAATGATCACCTATCTAAGCCGACATTTACAGGTACTCTTCGCGACACTCGGCGACATGCGGCGCACTCCAATAGCAACGATCAATACATTGATGATTATTGCGATAACTTTATTACTCCCTAGCCTGCTTTACGTTGGCGTTAAGAGCGCACAAAGCCTGAGTAGTGGCTGGGAAGGTCGCCCTCAGCTAAGTATTTTCTTAGACCTTGATGTTAGCGATAATACAGCGCAATTGATCTTTGAAGAAATCAAACTTCATCCATCTATCGAACTGGCTGAGTTTATAACGCCAGATCAAGCCTTAGCCGAATTTAGTGTGTTATCTGGCGATAACGTTAGTCTTGAACAAGAATTGGCATTCTTAGGCGAAAACCCACTACCCGCATCGATCGTGGTTATGCCTGATCAAGCGTCAGCCAAATCTGAAAACTTAGTTGAATTGAAACGAGAACTGAGTCAATTTGATGGCATCGCAACCGTACGTTTAGACCTCGAATGGACCGACCGCTTCAACGCGATGCTAAAAGTATTTAGTCATGTATCTCTGTTACTGAGTGGGTTGCTCGCGCTTGCGTTGATGTTGATCGTTGGCAACACAATAAAGCTATTGATATTCAACCGCCGTCATGAGATCGAAATCACCAAATTAGTTGGTGGTACCGACGTCTTCGTGCGGCGGCCATTTCTCTACTTTGGTGCGTTCTTTGGGCTCTTTGGTTCGCTCATTTCTCTGGGCCTGCTATTGCTCGCCGCTAAACTAATTCATCAACCAGTATCTGAATTAGCTGCGCTCTACAGCAGTAACGCGCTTTTACATAAAGTGACGTCCCTAGAAATTATAGCTCTGATTTTAATAGGCACAATACTCGGCTGGTTAGCCGCCCGATGGTCAGTGGCACAACACTTGCGCAAAATTCAACCTAAGTAAGCTTAGTGCAAGCGCACTATCGCTTCAATAGCACCAAAATAATACCGAATGCAGCAACCCAAGGCCCAACTAAAGCTAAGGGTGTATCCACTAATGACGGATGTTGATAGGCAATGCTGTGAATAATGCCCAATACCGTTGCAGACATTCCTAACTTGGTTTGTAGACTTGTCTTACCAGTCTTTACCTCAGGTTTTGGGTTCTTTTGTTGCTCGACTGCCGCCTTCAATAATAGGGGAAGCTCTGGCATTAATGCTCTCCAATGTGGCCAGTTTCGTTGCAAATCTTCGATTAAGCCCTTGGGCGATAATTGTTCTTTCATCCAATTTTCTAAAAACGGTTTCGCCGTATCCCAGAGATTCAATTGAGGGTATAACTGACGCCCCAAGCCTTCAATATTGAGCAAGGTTTTATAGAGTAAAACAAGCTGAGGCTGTACCGGCATTTCAAAACGACGTACTGTTTGAAATAATTGCATGAGTACGTTTCCAAAAGAAATTTCACTGATCGGCTTGGCAAAGATTGGCTCACACACGACACGAATTGCTTGTTCGAATTCCGCCGCATTAGTGTCTGTTGGTATCCAGCCCGCACGTAAATGTGCCTGCACAATGGTTGCATAATCGCGGTTAAAAAAGCCCAGTAACATCTGGCCTAAATACTGTTTATCTTGCTCGTTCAGCGTTCCCATAATGCCGAAATCGATCGCGATCCACTTGCCTTCTTCAGAAACGAAAATATTACCTGCGTGCATGTCTGCGTGGAAAAAATTATCCTCGAATGCCTGCTTGAAAAATGTTTGAACACCATCTTCGCCCAAAGACTTCATGCTATAGCCATTTTTCTTGAGCGTATCAAAATCACGAATTGACGTGCCGTAGATGCGCTCCATGACTAATACATTGCGCTTGGTATAATCCCAATAAATACGCGGCACATAAATTAAATCACTGTCTTCAAAATTGGCGCCCATGCGAGCGCCGTTAGCAGCTTCGATACGAAGATCGAGCTCGCCATGAATAGTGTGATCGTATTCTTGTATAACATCTAAGGGTCTAAACTGCTGACCTCGTGACCAATGCTTTTGCAATAGCCCTGCGAAGAAATACATTACTCGCAAATCACTTTTAATAACGGCCTCAATGCCGGGGCGAAGTACTTTGATAATAACGTTTCGATTAGAGATGCCATTTTGCCCTTCAATCGATAAGCCATCATTTAGGGTTGCCGTATGCACTTGCGCCACAGATGCGGACGCTAATGGCTCCTGCTCAACAGACTCAAAAATAGTGTCGAAATCGACTCCGTAAGCGTTTTGAATAATCCTCATTGACTCTTCAGCGGCAAAGGCCGGCACCTGATCTTGCAACTTGGTTAGTTCGACTGCGATATCTTCAGGTAATAAATCTGGGCGAGTCGAAAGCGTTTGCCCGAGTTTAACGAACACCGGTCCAAGCTCTTCTAACGCTAGACGAATGCGAACCCCACGAGATTCGCTAGTCTCAGCACTTGCTCCGAACAGTGCTCGCGTAGCAACGCTTGCAGACCGAGACAGGCTAAGTTCATTTAACAATGATGCCAAGCCGTATTTCTTAATAACACGGCGGATCTGCCACAATCGGGCAAGCGGTGATCGAACTTTATTCATTTAGCTCTTCGCTTTTAACCGATCTATTCGAGCGCTTAGACGATCAACATCAGCACGAATTATGTCAACCTCATCGAGGTGTGCTTCAACGTCGTCTTTACCCGCAACTAAGTTCATATCTTCTTTAATCAAGGAATTAAGAAACTCTTTGAATTTATCTCGCGACTCATCGGCAAACGCCTTCGCCTGACCTGCTGCGAAGCTAACCGCTTTCGCTGGTGATTCACCTATTTGTTCTGCCAACAACGCTTCCCAATCTATATTTAGCTCCGATATAACCTGAGCAAAGCGTTGGCCAATGATAGGGTCTCCAGCAATTTCTAGCTCGCCAGGCTCGAGCTCCGCATTCTCCATTCCGTCACGAGATATCTTTACCATCGCACCTAAGCTTGCATTGAGAGTAACGTCAACCTTTTCAGGTATGTTCCGAGTAAATTCCAAACCTTCAGGGTAAGGGGTTACCGACAAAGACTGCCCTAGAGACGTTACGTTTAACGTCATCGTCTTGCCTTGCAGCTTTACAAGTCGCTCTAAGGTTTGTGGATCGTGCTCCAGCGTTTTATTACTGGCCAGTTCTAATAAATCTACAAGCATATTACGACCTAATATTTATACGCAATATGCAAGGCAACCACACCGCCAGTCAAGTTGTGGTATCTCACCCGATCAAAACCAGCGTCGAGCATCATTTGCTTAAGCTCTTCTTGCGGAGGGTGTTTGCGAATCGATTCCACCAAGTATTGATAGCTTTCGCGATCGTTTGAAATCATTTGACCAAGCATTGGAATAACATTAAACGAATAAGCGTCATAGACTTTGCGAAAGGCTTCGTTAGTCGGCTGAGAGAACTCTAAAACAATTACTCTGCCACCGGGCTTTAGACACCGTTGCATTGATGCCAATGCAACTTCTTTGCGGGTAACGTTACGCAAACCAAAACTTATCGAAATGCAATCAAAGCTATTGTCCTCAAACGGCAAACTTTCGGCATTTACTAAGCAATAATCGACATTTCCAGCAACCCCGGCATCCGTCAAACGCTTGCGACCCTCTTCAAGCATCGCTTCGTTTATATCAGTAACGATCACTCGGCCTTCATGACCAACCTTATTGGCAAATTTCAGTGACAAATCTCCGCTACCCGCGGCTAAATCAAGCACTCGGTCACCAGCTTGAACACCACTTTGTGCTACCGCAAACCATTTCCACGCTCGATGAACTCCCATAGACATAGCATCGTTCATGACATCGTAATTACCAGCTACGGCGCGAAACACGCCTTTAACCATACCTTGCTTATCGTTCTCATCTACTTCTTGAAAACCGAAGTGAGTTTTATTTTGAGTATCTGACATGTTTATACTAAATAGTTATCATTTTCTTGAGGCTCGCGCGTTTTGCCAGCAGCTTTTAACTGAGCCAAATAGTCTTGCCATTTACAATACCGACTCGTTCCTAACTCATGCAAGTAGTCCCAAGAATACAGCCCAGAGTTATGAGAATCACTGTAAATTAGTCGTACAGCATAATTGCCAACAGGCTCTATCGCAACGATGTTCACCTCTTCTTTATTGAGTTGCAACACTTCCTGACCAGGACCGTGGCCTTTAACCTCTGCAGAAGGAGAATGCACACGTAAATACTCGCACGGGAGCATAAACGCCTCGTCGGCAAAGGTAATTTCGAGCAACCTCGATTTACTGTGTAAGCGAATATCTGTTGGAGTTTTATTCATAGCTATAATAGGTACTCGGCCGTATAAGGGGCTAGCAACGCGGTTTGCTCATTAATGATTGTAGAACGCCCATTCATATAAGCTTGATTTCGAGGCCCAAATTCTAGACAGTTGCAATTTAAAGTGTCGCATTCCTGTGAGTATATCCCTTATCTCTCAAGCACATAAGCACCTGCTTTCAAATCATGTTATTTTGACGCTTTAATACTACAACGCCTCTCTATTTATGGAACATTACAAAGTTGTCCTTCCTGCAGACTTAAATGACTACGGTAGCTTATTCGGTGGCACTCTACTCAAGTGGATCGATGAAATTGCCTATATTCGCGTGAGTCTTGACTTCCCGGGGCAGCACTTTGTCACTATCGGCCTAGATCACGTAGAATTCAAACACCCTATCAGAGAAGGGCAAATACTCCGTTTTCGTTGCAAAAAAATTCGCGTCGGCAACACGTCGGTCACCTACAATGTAAAGGTTTACGGTGCACGTTATAATGCCGAATCTGAAGCAACGCTATTTGAAAACAACATTACCTTTGTTTGCGTTGATGAAAACGGATCAAAGACGGTAATTCGGGAACATAAACTCGGCCTATAAAAAATGCGCTCATTTTCGTTATTAACGCTAATAGCCGCTAACCTCGTTCCTTTAGGTGGAGTGCTTTTTTATCAGTGGGATGCGACCTTAATATTAGCGATTTTTTGGATTGAAAATCTAATTATCGGCGCTTTCAATTTGACCAAAATGCTCGCCGTATCTGCGCTCAACAAACAACCCAAAGGTGTATTCTTAGGTGCATTTTTCGTTGTGCATTATGGCTTATTCTGCTCTGCTCATGGTTTGTTGCTATGGAAACTGCTTAACCTAGGTCAAATAGATACCAGCCAGTACTTTAGTCATGTACCTAATGGCCCAATAGAATTATTCGCGGAAGGAGCGTCGGTTTTCCTAGCATTCATTGACATGCATCGTCCGATAATACTCCTAGGCATTGGCGCCTTGTTTTTAAGCCATTTCGTATCGTTTATCGAAAATTTTATTTTACGAGCAGAGGTCTTCAAACTCGATGCTTCTCAATTGATGGGCCAACCTTATGTGCAAATTTTCGCAATGCATGCGGGTTTAATCATTGGAGCCTTAGCAATTGACAATTTTGGCTCAACAATTGCGCTGTTAGCGGTTATGGTGGCGTTTAAGTTGGCTATTGATATATGGCAGCATTCACGCCGACGAAAAAAGCACCTCGATAACCCAATATTAGAGAATTAAAGCCGTGTATTTACCAAATGTGCTGCGGTTTTCTCAATATATTTTCACTACTATTCCGGCGCGTCAGGCCTAACCATTTTACTTACTAATCTCTCTCATGCTAAGAATTCTTGCTTTTTTACTACTCATCATCATTGCCGTTGCGGGGTACGCCTGGTATTCAGCTCAGGCTCTACCAAGTTGGTTCAATGAAGAAACGTCTCAAGAAGACCAAGCCGCCGAGGCTTTAAGCTTAAAAATCAAGCAACAAGGCGTTTCCAAGTTTCTCGGCAATAAAGTGGGCCAAGTTCTTAACGGCAAGGTGATCTTCAGTGAAGTTGAATTCAACGCCATTATGCTTGCCAGTCTAAAAGCAGATGAGAACGGCCAAAAACTATTAGCCGTAAGCGATGCCGTTAAAGCATTTATAAACGAAGGCGAGTTAGAAATAAGCTCGATTATAAACCTCGATAAAGTTGAAAAAATAGACCCTAAGGCTCGAAAGGCCGTAGAGAAATTCGATCGAATATTTCCGTTTCTAAATGACTCACGAGTAGCCGTAACACTCTACGGCACGCCAATTGCGCGTAACGGAAATATTGCCATCAAAGACGATTTTCACATCAAGGTTGGTGCTATCCCGATCTCTAACAGCTCTTTAAGGCAACTTGGCGCAGAGGTCGAGCGAGCCAATACAACCGACCTACCGATTAAATACCTATCGATAAGTGATATCACTCTAAGAGAAGGTGAGATTGAACTCGCCGTATTGCCCCGCTTTTAAGCAATGGCATAACGTTATGCGCGTTATGCAGTAGGTTTATTTCGCCAATAGCTATAAATACCAATCAGCGACGCCGCGATCCAAAAAAGCTCAATAACAAAACTGGCTAAATTGAAATGCACCAACAAGCTAAGTAATAGAAAAATTGCACCAAGCAAATTTACTAGATTAAAACCAAACCCTTTCGGGTCAAGCTTGTTCAACTGCATCAAAAAGTAGGCGCCGACCACAAACAAGGTCCCGATCATGCCAATAATGTTGGCGAGAAG
>CAZFVP010000042.1:0-11703 GCA_964522345.1 uncultured Gammaproteobacteria bacterium
GTTTCGGTCGGAATCTACCAAGGCATGCCGGTACTTGATTTAGATTACCCTGAGGACAGCAGCGCTGAAACTGATATGAACGTTATTATGGATATCAATGGAAACTTCATTGAAGTTCAAGGTACCGCAGAGGGTGCACCATTTAGCCCTGACGAAATGAGCGCTATGATAGGCTTGGCAAGCAAAGGCATCACAGAATTAATTGCAAAACAAAACGCCGCTCTTGAGAACTAGCAAACACTTAAACCAATGAATAAAGTTGTCCTCGCTACTGGTAACTCAGGCAAAGTTGCAGAAATGCAACGGGAGTTACAAGCGTTTGGATTCACCGTATTACCTCAGAGCGACTTTGACATACCCGAAGCAATTGAAGATGGTTTAAGCTTCGTCGAAAACGCAATTATAAAAGCGCGCCATGCATGCTTACATACCGGTTTGCCTTCGATTGCAGACGATTCGGGCATAGAAGTTGACGCCCTTAATGGGGCACCAGGCATCTACTCAGCTCGTTACGCTGAGGGCCGCGGCGATGCTGCAAACAACGCAAAATTGTTAAACGCACTCAAGGGTAAAAAAAATCGTCGAGCGCGATACCAATGTATTATTGTGTATATGCGCCATGCAGAAGACCCAACGCCAATTATTTGCCAAGGCTGTTGGGAAGGCCACGTAGCGCTCAGCACCGCAGGTAATAATGGTTTTGGCTACGATCCCATTTTTTATGTTGCCGAGCACGACCTCCACGCAGCACAACTTGAAGCCGATCAGAAAAAGCAGCTGAGTCATCGTGCAAAAGCGCTAGCATTGCTGAAGCAAGCTTTACAAATATCGGAAACGAACTTAATCTAAAACCAATATAAAGCCAGTATCATGAGCTTATCTTTAACAAAACATTCTTCATTTTCAGGCCGAAAAGGCCCCGTTGTTATTCTTGTTGCCGACGGAGTCGGTGTCGCTCCAGAAGGGCCTAGCAATGCAGTCACTGAAGCCAATACCCCAACTCTAGACTCATTGGCTGATCAAACTCTTTACACTGAATTAGCCGCACACGGCACTGCAGTGGGCCTGCCCAGTGATGACGACATGGGGAACAGCGAAGTTGGCCATAATGCGATCGGGGCTGGCCGCGTTTTTGCTCAGGGTGCCAAGCTGGTAAACCAGGCTCTCGAGAGTGGCGATGTATATTTAACTGACGTTTGGAAGTCTGCTGTTAAACACGGTAAAGATAATACACTTCATCTACTAGGCCTCCATTCAGACGGAAATATTCACGCTCACACCAAGCACCTCTATGCATTAATGGAGAAGGCTGCAGAACAAGGCGTTACAGAATGCTGTATTCATGTACTACTCGATGGTCGCGATGTCGCCGCTCGCTCAGCACTTATCTATATAGAACAAACTGAGGCGCTAATTTCTAAAATTAACACTCAACATAATGCTAATTTTCGTATCGCCAGCGGCGGCGGGCGAATGGAAATTACCATGGACCGTTACGAAGCTGACTGGGAAATGGTTCGCCGCGGCTACAATTGCCATACTCACGGTATCGGTGAAGCTTTTACCAGCGCCTCCGAAGCGGTTGAAGCGATGTACCTGTCTAGCGGCAAAGATGATCAATACCTTCCAGCCTTTGTTATTGAAAAAGACGGTTCTCCGGTTGGTAAAATGCAAGAGGGCGATGCGGTAATATTATTTAATTTCCGCGGAGACCGCGCAATCGAAATATCGTTGGCGTACGAGCGAGGTGACTTTGATAAATTTGACCGTAATGAATTCGGTCAACATCCCAAAATATTCTATGCCGGTATGCTGCAATATGATGGTGACGACTTGGTCCCAAACCAATACCTAGTGAATCCACCCGATATTGATCGCACCATGAGCGAGTATTTGGTGCAAGAAGGTGTTAAATCTTTTGCGGTTTCTGAAACTCAAAAATTCGGCCATGTCACTTATTTTTGGAACGGAAATCGTTCAGGCTATTTAGATGAGAATCTAGAAGCTTATCTAGAGATCCCCTCCGACAATATTGAATTTAACGAAGCTCCTGCGATGAAGGCACGTGAGATAACCGATGCAACGATTGGCTTAATCGAAAGTGGTGAATTTCAATTTGGGCGCCTCAATATCGCCAACGGAGACATGGTAGGCCACACCGGCGATTTAGCCGCAGCAATCGAGGCAATGGAAGTTGTCGACGAGTGCGTGGCTAAGTTGATCGAGGTAATTAAAAAGCACGATGGCGTACTGATCTATACTGCAGATCACGGCAACGCTGACATTATGTATACCGAAAAAGACGGCGTGCGTTTACCAAAAACAAGTCATACATTGAGCCCAGTTCCTTTTGCGATTGTTGATGCTAGCTATAAGGGCGAATACACACTAACACCGCCTAGCGATGCAGGTTTAACACACATTGCAGCGACTGCCATAAACCTACTAGGCTATGAAGCGCCAGACGATTATCAGCCAAGTTTAATTAGCTTTAAGTAGAATAGTCGATGACGAATAAGCTAATCCACAAGGGCAATTTAATTGAGTTACATCACGAACGTGTTGACTTTCCGCAAGGCGGTCATACCTATTTTGATATCGTCAAACACCCCGGTGGTGCGGTGATCGCGGCAATCAATGATCAGGATGAAATTTGCCTACTACGACAATGGCGTCATGCAATTGGCAAAACGATTTGGGAGCTCCCAGCGGGATGCCTTGAACCGGGTGAACCGCCCTTAGAAACAGCCAAGCGCGAACTCGAAGAAGAAGCAGGTATTACCGCGACTCTCTGGACTGATCTAGGTTATATCTCAAGTAGCCCAGGTTTTAGTAATGAGCTACTGTACTTATTTTCAGCCCGCGGAATCGAAAAAGGCACCGTCAAACTTGACGATGCCGAGCAACTTGAGGCGCATTGGGTGCCGTTGGTTAGAGCTTATGAAATGTGCAATAGTGGTGAAATCATTGATGCCAAGACCTTAGCAGTATTGCTCAAACTAAAGGCCTAATATCTTTACCCTATACAAGCCAAAGCGTAATCCCCATACCAGCTGCAAATCCACCAAAAGATAAAGCCCCCATTAACGCCTGAGTCTTTTTGGATAGTTTTGTCTACCGCCTGTCGGTTTTTTGGCTAACGATAGTTAAATGATACTAATCTTAAGTCTTTGTTTTTGACAAACTTTCTATCAGTGAGTAATTTTTCTCTAATGCGCCTCTATGTGCCTCTATAAAACTCAGCCCTTTGCTTCCCATCTCATCTCGCAAGCTTGGGTTAGCCAATAGTTCTGAAATAGCATCCTTAAGACCCTGCTCGTCTTGAACCATACGCCCTGCGCCCTCTTTGATTGTCCAACGACTAATATCAGGAAAATTAAACATATGCGGCCCGAACACTACAGGCACCCCCAATGCACATGGTTCTAATATATTTTGGCCACCTAATGGTTCCAAACTACCACCAACAAATGCTACATCGGAACAAGCATACATAAGAGATAACTCTCCCATCGTATCACCCAAGAACACATCAATATCGTTTTCTAACTCGGGCACGTGCTCGGTTCGACGCACACACCTCAGGCCTCTACGTTGAACCTTGCGAGCCATATAGTCGAATCGCTCGGGGTGTCGCGGCACAAGTAGCAATAATAGCGACGGAAACACCTCTTTAAGAGACTTGTACACTGATAAGATTTTGCCTTCTTCGCCTTCGCGAGTGCTACCAGCGATCCAAATCAGGCGATCTTGACCAAGCTGGCGACGCATCACTTCGGCTGACTCTCGCAAACTTGGTGGAACGTTTACGTCGAATTTTATACTTCCAGTTTCAGAGATTTTAGCGCTCTCAACACCTAACAGTTCTAAATGCTTTCTATCAAGCTTACCCTGCACCGCAAAGTGATCAACCATACTTAATGTACGCTTTACTAATTTCGGAAATTTGGCATAGCTCAAATATGAACGCTCAGACAAACGCACGTTGGTGTAAATCAGAGTTGAGCCACACCGTTTAACCGCTTCAATCATATTAGGCCAAATTTCTGTCTCCATTATTAACACTGTTTTAGCTTCTACGGTCGATACAAAGTTACGCATTGACCAAGCGAGGTCATAAGGGAAATAGCAATGCGATACGCTATCTCTTAGCATCATGGTCACCATCGCGGAACCTGTCGGAGTAGTAGTAGTGACCAAAATATTACTGTCAGGCCGCTCTTGTAAAATACGCTTTACTAGGGGTGCTGCGGCACGGGCTTCACCAACAGAAACAGCATGAATCCAGAGGTCAAATGGTCCGCTCTTCTTTATATCTGTATTTACAAAGCCAAAACGCTCTCCCCAACGCGACCAATATTGCGGGTTTTTGAAACCTCGTATAACAAGCCCAATTATTCCAAAAGGTATTGCTAGGTTTAACAGAACTCTATATAGCCAAATCAACTTAAGAGCCTTCAGCTGGGGTAGAGCCTTCAGCCGATATAGAGCCTTCAGCCGAACGAGCCTCATCGGCCATTACCCAGTCTTTTCGAACGATAAATTCAGTAAGTAATTTTTCTTCTTCAGAACCCGCTTCTGGCTCAGCCCTATATTCCCATGCGACCATTGGCGGCATTGACATTAATATAGATTCGGTACGCCCTCCTGACTGTAAACCAAACAAAGTTCCTCTATCGAATACCAAGTTAAACTCAACATAGCGTCCACGACGAACCAATTGCCAGTCTCTGTGCCGCTGTGAATACTCCGAATCTTTACGTCGCTTTAAAATCGGAAGATATGCAGGCACAAAATTGTCCCCGACACTTTTCATAAAAGCAAAACTCGACTCAAAGTTTTGTTCATTTAGATCGTCAAAGAATAACCCCCCTATCCCGCGCTGCTCCTTACGATGTGGCAAATGAAAATAATCATCACACCATTTCTTATACTTAGGATATAGTTCGTCACCAAAGGGCCGACACGCATCATAGGCTGTTTGGTGCCAATGCCTAGCATCTTCTTCAAAACCATAGTAAGGCGTCATATCAAAGCCTCCTCCAAACCACCAAATAGGGTCATCGGTTTCGGCGCCTGCGATAAAAAATCGCACATTCATATGAGACGTCGGCGCGAATGGATTTTTAGGATGCAGTACGAGAGAAACTCCCATGGCTTCAAATGGCTTACCTGACAACTCCGGTCGTTTTTGAGTTGCCGCCGGTGGCAACTTATCGCCTTTAATATGAGAAAAATTAACCCCACCTTTCTCGATTACCTTTCCACCAGACAAGACCCGAGTACGTCCACCTCCACTACCATTTTCATGTTGCCAGGCGTCTTCGACGAACTTCGCGCCATCGATAGCACTTATGACGTCACAAATAGCATCTTGTAGTTCTTCCAAATAATTAGAAACTTGATCTCGCATGATAATAACTTATCTAAGTTTTTCGCCGGTAATGGCATCTCGAATAGTTGAGGCACTATTGCTGGCTCCGACAGGTGCGTCCAACACAAAGTCTAACTCATGACTAAATTCTCGAGCTACATCATCTGAGTTTAGCAATGCATCATGTCCGTGACGATTTGCACTAGTAGAAACGATTGGATGCCCAAACTCCAGACACAGAGAATGACAAATTACGTGATCAGAAACACGTATTGCTATTGAAGTATGGGTACCTTTTACCCAACTTGAAACTGAATCCTTTGCTGGCAATAGCCATGTATTCGGGCCTGGCCATGAGCCAATAATTTCGTCAATACGAGATAAACCATCTAGGCTCGCATATTCCGAAACCTGCTCAATATTAGCAGCGATCAGAATAACCCCTTGATCCTTTTTACGCTGTTTAATTTCAAGCAAACGTTCAAGAGCGTGACTGTTTCGTGGGTCACAGCCCAGTCCAAAACAATATTCTGTTGGATAAGCAATAACGCCGCCAGCGCGAAGGGCGGAGGCGGCATCTTTAATTTGAACTTCCACGATATTTCCCCTACTTATTCAGCAGGAAATTTGGGCTAATTTAAGCTCTGCCTAACTTCGCTTGCAATGCAGCATCTTTTGCAATTACCGCATCAGCATTAGCCTGACGATCGGCAGCTACTCGGGCGGCAAGCTCGTCATCAGCAACAGCAAGAATTTGGCCAGCTAAATAGGCTGCATTCTTAGCGCCAGCTTTACCAATAGCAACGGTTGCGACCGGCACACCACCAGGCATCATCACTGTTGATAGTAAAGCGTCTTGACCTTTTAGAGGCCCGCCATCAATTGGCACACCAATAACTGGACGAGTAGTCATTCCTGCCACCGCACCAGCGAGGTGAGCAGCAAGCCCAGCAGCGCAAATAAATACTTTACAGCCACGAGTTTCAGCGCTTTTCACATAATCATGTGTGGCAACCGGCGTGCGATGCGCAGAGGTTACTTTTACTTCCCAAGTAATACCCAATGAGTCGAGCACATCAAGAGTACTTTGCATAACTGGCAAATCGGAATCCGAGCCCATAAGCACGGCAACAAATACATTACTCATCTTAGAATAAATTGTGTGTTAATCAGGGCGTGTAGTTTAATAGTTAGTGATCAACAAAACCATCACAAAAAAGCTAAAAGTTATGGTAATGATTAACACGTAAAGCGTGTCGTTTTAACCATCCGAAGTCACTACTCTGACTCGCCCGTCTCAAGCTCGGCATCAGGGGTATTAAGGTCCCAATTGTATTCATAACTTATTCGTGACAAACCTTGTATAGCTTGCCGCGTTCCCTCGCCTACGTTTTCACGAACGTAAGCCAAAAGCTCTTGCTTATTCGACGCAAAATCAGCTGCATACCAATCGAACACCGAGTTAAGAACTATACGATTGCGGCCTACACTAACGCTTCTAGAGTGCCCGAAGAAATCAGCTCTAGATTTTTCTAACAATTCTTCATTATTTTCGCCGTTAAACGCGGTTTTCTGTATGCTAGCTCCACCAAGTGTGCACGGACTAATCGCAAAATGAATTCTAGGGTCCTTCCATATAGGCCTAAGAATTCCATGTTCGATATCGTTTAAACTGATTTCTTGCATAGCCACTTCCGCAACCTCTCGTCCCAAACCCATCGAACGAAGCCCTCCTCTTTTTAAACGATTAACCGCTCTATTTGAGCCGGACTGAAAAGTATCAATAATTTGGTCAACAAGAATAGCATTATACAAATTAATCCAATATGCCTTAGCTTCCTCACTATTAAGTTGCCGGGGCTCCAGCTTCTGCATATAGTCTATATAGCTTTTGATTTTCCGAGCGTCACCTGCAGTAACCGCTGAATAATCAAAACGATTCACCCCACTAGGGTGCTGATCATCTATATAAGCAGTCAAGATTTCTTGCCAATCATCATGGTTTACCTGCATGATGCTCGTGGGCTCACTATCATCCCAAAATTCAATCAACTTAGCTCTTGGTGCAGCATTCGCTGAAGATACAAACAAGAAAAACGTAAAAAATGCTGCAAAACGCACTCCTGCGCAGCAACGTCTATATCTGATATTAGACACAGTTTAACCTCCTGACACTACCCACCTACAACTTCCGTGTGACTCTTATTAAAGGCGAACGTAGTTCTTTTAATAATGTAACAAATGAAAACTTGGCCTTGATTACAAAAACCTTTTTAATCTTCAACCATCAAAAATGGACACCCTGTCCACTCTTGATTTTCACCCCTAATTACTAGTATGGAACTTTTCCTTGTTAATTTAAAGTCTATCTGATAAGAAAAAGGCTTTATGGCTGATTTAAATTCCAATCGTATTGATAGCTAAACTTATTCAAAGCGGTTAAATCTGATGTATTTCCGTCAAAAAATTGAGATATATAGGCCACTATTTCAACTTCATTGCTGCCAAAATCACTACCATACCAATCAAATATACTCGACAGCACCAAGGTGTCACCTTGAATTTCAACTCCTCGACTATGGTTAATAAAATCACTCGCCGCCTCATCCATCAACTCATCTGCATTTGCCGCGGTGAAGGCTTCATCGATTAAGTTCGGGCAACCGATACTGGCGCAATTAACTGCAAAATGAATTCTAGGGTCTTTCCAGATAGGTCGCAAAATCCCGTGCTCTATATCATTCAAACTGAGTTTTTTACCTTGGACTTTCACAAAGTTTTTATCCCAAGGCCCAAATGGGGAAGTAAGAAAGCGAATCTTTCGAATTGATTGAACTGGATACTCCTCTACTACTACCTGCGCAGTTAGCGCATTATAAAAATTAATCCAATACGCAAGCTGTTCATTTTTCGAAAGCTTACGCGGATCGACGGCTTGTAGCGAGTCCAGATAATCATCGAGTACTTTTCGATCTGATTTGTCGATCGATTTATAGTCAAAACGATTAACACCTGAAGCATGATCAGCGTCTAAGTATTTATCAAGCAGAGTTTGCCAAGCTTCGTGAGAAACTTCGATCGTGCTTTGCTCGTCGTGAGCTAACCAAAACTCTTGCGCTTCAGAGTCAGGAGCAGCAACAGCCAAATTGCCTGTGGAGATTAACGTAACTACAAGCAGCATTCTACCTAGCCAGTTTGGGAAATATGATTTCATAATGTCACCTCTAAATAACTATTTACTCTATTTTATTAACAGTATCATTAACCGAAGCTTAACCGCGACGCCAGGTGTGAAACTTTTCTACCCACTTAAGAAGACCAACGGGTTGATTTTCACGCTTCCAGTTACCTGCAACAAATTTATTCGCTTCAGCCATGCTTGGGTATAAGTGGATCGTACCCAAAATTTTATTCAAACCAAGATTATGCTTCATCGCCAACACATATTCGGCAATGAGCTCTCCTGCATGGCTACCCACAATCGTGACTCCTAGAATCGTGTCTTTCCCATTTTTTGGCGTAAGCACTTTAATGAAACCGTGAGCTTCTCCATCAGCAATCGCTCGGTCTAAATCGTCAATTCCATATTCCGTCACCTGCACCTCAATACCTTTTTCTTTAGCGTCGCGTTCACTCAAACCCACACGAGCAACTTCAGGCATAGTAAATGTTGCCCATGGAATCACCCTGTAATCAACTTTGAATTTTTTAGCAAAGCCAAACAGCGCGTTTACGGTAGCGTACCAAGCTTGATGAGATGCAGTATGAGTAAACTGATACGGGCCAGCGATATCGCCAACCGCAAAGATGTTAGGTACATCAGTACGCAAGTATTCGTCTGTTTCGATCGTTCCATTACCACGCAGCTTAATACCAAGCTTCTCTAGATTCATGCCATCACTATTAGCTTTACGACCTACTGCAATCAATACTTTATCGAAAGGGATCTCAACCGGGCCGTCGTCTGTTTCACAGTGCAGAACTTTTTCGCCATCATTCGTAAACCTAACCGCTTTATGGTCGGTTAACACATTAATGCCATCATTCTTAAATTTATCAGTAATTAACTCAGCAACATCAGAGTCCTCGCGCCCCATTAATTGCCCCATCATCTCAACCATCGTTACCTTTGAACCAAGCTTTGAGAACGCCTGACTCAGCTCGCAACCAATTGGTCCGCCGCCTAACACCACTAGTCGCTCAGGTAACTCTTCTAGTTCCCAGACATTATCCGACGTTAAGTAGTCAATGTCTTCTACGCCTTTGATTGGTGGAACAAAGGGTCGTGCGCCAGCGGCGATAATAATACTCTTTGTTCTAATATCACGATCACCAACACGCACTGTGTGCTTATCAATAATCTCGCCTTCACCAGTCACACATTCAACTCCAAGACCGGTAAACCGCTCGATAGAATCATGTGGTTCGATGGTTTCAATAATATTATGTACGCGCTTCATAACCTTGCTAAACACAGGCTTAACGTCAACCGACTCAAACCCAAACTCTTCAGCTCGACTCATTGTGCTAGCAACCTTCGCTGAACGCAAAATCGCTTTACTGGGAACACAACCGGTATTCAAGCAGTCACCGCCCATTTTATGTCGCTCGATCAAAACCACTTTCGATTTTACCGCGGCCGCAATTAAAGCACTTACTAAACCACCAGAACCAGCGCCGATTACCACTAAATTTGCATCATATTTCGCCATGATTATGCTCCCTTATTCGGTTCGTCTAGATCAGTTTCTTTTTTCAGAAAATTAAGTAGGTATTTCGCTAAAATAGGAAATACACCAAGCAGTACAAACGACGCAATCAATTTAGGTGATGCTATGTCACCTAGACTGTCGATATTCGCAAGCTGAGTGCCTGCATTCACATAGACCGCGCTACCTGCAAGCATGCCAATTTGACTCGCCCAGTAGAACGTCCACGTCTTGATTTTGGTCAAGCCTAAAACAACATTAACCACGAAAAAAGGAAACAATGGAACAAGGCGTAAACCAAAGACATAAAATGCGCCTTCGCGTTGGATACCATTATTGATTGCGGTTAGTCGATCACCAAACTTGGCCTGAATTGCATCATAAAAAAGATAGCGCGCCATCAAGAAAGCGCCAGTCGCACCAATCGTACTAGCGAAGGACACAACAAATACACCGTTCCAAAACCCCAAGATTGCACCAGAAGCGACTGTCAACAATCCTGCGGCCGGAAGGCTAAATGCGGCTACCAACACATATACGACAAAGAATATTGCTGATATGAGTATTGGGTTCTCGTTATACAGATTGTTTAAAGAGTCTTTTTGTGACTTTAAGTATTCGAGATTAAGGTATTGGCCTAAATCCAATAGAAAGAAGGCTGCTACGACAGCGATAATAACCGCTACTAGGATAAGTTTTGTTTTCATACTACTATTTACAGTTAGTTGAACTTTTTAAGAAGTTACGTTGGAATGTAATTCGGATTGGCTTCTAAATTATTGAGACTCTTTTCAAGACCTAACATAATAGCTTTTCCTTTCGAGCATACCTAGAGATTACTCTCAGATGATAGAAAAAACCGCTAAAACCTGCACTTGGAAACACGCTCGGATTAATTCGTTTCCCGTATTACAGTATAACGAATTGCACCTATGGTGGTTACCGCTCTCTTTAAACACAGCGCAGTCGGAGTTAGCCTTAGGTTTGCTAAGCGATATTCAACGAGATAAATACCACCGTCGTTCAACAAATGAACTTAAACAAGTTTATCTGGCTGGCCGGTATTATTTGCTCAATCTTCTCGGTGCTTACACTCAACGACAGCCTAGCGAAATAATTTTATCATACAGCCGTCTAAACAAACCAAGCTTAAGTGACGCGTCTTCAGACCTAGAGTTTAACTTTACTGACACTGGAGGCTACGGCGTATTCGCTTTCAGTCGCGGTCGGCAAGTTGGCATTGATATCGAAAGACTTAATAGGCAAGCCAACTTTGAGGCCATTGTTAATCGGCGTTTTACCAAACAAGAACGCGAATTTGTTTATCACAACGGCGAAATAAACAATCAGCGGTGCATTTGCATTTGGACACGTAAAGAAGCCTTTGGCAAAGCCACAGGGGTTGGTATTAATTTTCAAATGAATGAGCGCAACTTATATGATGCCCAAGGGAATGGCCACGAATATCAATTTGAAGATAGCGAGAGAAATAGCTGGAGTTGTCTACAACTGGCGCTTGGTGAAGAGTTTGTGTCCAGCGTGGTCTACGAAGGACATGAACAGCTCACCTTACAAACGTTCAAATCGCTTGAAACCTTTGAGTCTCAAATTTAATCTGAA
>CAZFVP010000042.1:11803-15194 GCA_964522345.1 uncultured Gammaproteobacteria bacterium
CACCTTACAAACGTTCAAATCGCTTGAAACCTTTGAGTCTCAAATTTAATCTGAAGTGCCTCTGGCTTACAAGCGAGAACCATTAGCATAGCCATCGCCAAATTAAGCCTCACCACGTAATAGTCGCTGAAACCAATATCCATAGTATTCGTGCATAGCAATCGTTGTTAGCCCTAACGCTGTAGCCGAAGGCAAATAATTAAATATAATTGGGGAGTTATGCTGCCTGACTAACACATCGGCTGACGCTGGCGTTATTAAAATCGGCAGCCGGCTAAATAAATAATGCGCTCGCGGCATATGTATCGCAGACGTCACTAACAAAGCACTTCGAACCTCATCCGCGCGCAGTAGTTTCAAAATAGACGTTTGATTCTGTACAGTGGTACGACTGCTACTTTCCAGCGTAATTGCGTGTTCTGGTACGCCCCATTTTTGCAATAATTGCGCGGCATAATAAGCTTCTCCATATAAGCCCGGCTGCTGATATGTGTTACCGCCGCTAACAATGATCTTACTTGCTTTTCCAGCCTTAAATAACTGAGCCGCGTGCCAGTATCGATCAGACGCTTGCCCTAACTGTACATGCTTCGCTGGCACTGTTGGAATACGTAAGCCACCACCAAGAACAATAATGGCATCATGCTCCGAAATCGAGTCAAACGCTCGCTGCGGGTATTGATTCTCAAGACTGGCAACCAAGTTCTTAGCGACCAACGGGTTGCTAGATACAACCAATACAATTGCGGCAAGCCATAAGTAAACAGTTGCCGCTGTTCGCTTACCTGTTAAACGACAAGCCAAACAAAAAATAGTGAATATCGAGACTAAACCTAATGGGTAAATTAACGCTGAAATTATTTTTATAAGTAAGACGGTATCCATTAAGACGAGGCACCTATGGTGACGTTAAAAAATACAAGGTAGAGTATCATGGAATCTCTGCGTAAACGGTTACACCGCTAGCGTTCGAATGTTACGATACAGTCCCAAGTTATGGTCACCAGACTCCGCTTACTCTCGTTAACTAAAAAAGCGATGTCGGCCTAACTAATTTCACCACTCCAAGCATCATCAAAACACTATGGATTTATTCGAATTTGAAAACGGCCGAGAAGGCTACTATGGTGAGTATGGTGGCACATTTTTGCCTGAGATACTCCACAGTACGATAGAAGAACTTAAGACTGAATTTCGCAAAGCGAAAGAAGATCCTACGTTTTGGCAAGAATTCATAGCGCTTATGCAGTCGTACTCTGGCCGCCCAACCCCAGTAACCTATCTAGAAAATCTATCTAAAAAACTCGGTGGCGCACAGATCTACGTTAAGCGCGAAGACTTGAACCATACCGGTTCGCACAAAATCAATAACGTGATGGGGCAAGGCTTATTGGTGAAACGAATGGGTAAAACACGTGTTATCGCCGAAACAGGCGCTGGGCAACACGGCTATGCCACAGCAACAATGGCAGCACGCTTTGGTTTTGAGAGCAAAATTTACATGGGTGCTGTTGACGTGGCCCGCCAACGCCCTAATGTTTTCTGGATGGAGAACATGGGCTCAGAAGTAGTTGCTGTTGTCGATGGCCAACAAACACTGAAAGACGCTATTAATGAATGTCTACGTGACTGGGTGACCAACATGGATAACACCCATTATGTTCTTGGTACGGCCTGCGGACCTCACCCTTTTCCTGAAATGGTAAGTTGGTTTCAATCTGTTATTGGCCGCGAAGCTCGCGAACAAATGCTCGATCGCGCAGGCAAACTCCCAGACCGTATATTCGCCTGCGTTGGGGGAGGGTCGAATGCCATTGGTTTATTTCAAGGTTTTATGGACGATAAAGAAGTTCAACTTGTTGGCTGTGAAGCAGGTGGTTTTGGGCCAGGTAAAGGCAATCATGCCGCCCGCTTAGCCTACAAAGATGCCTCGATTGGAGTCGCTCAAGGAATGAAAACCTATTTCTTACAAAATGATGACGGCAATATGCTTGAAACACATTCAGTGGCAGCAGGCCTCGATTACATTGGCGTTAACCCTATTTTGGTTCATTTGTGGGAGCAGAACAGAGTTCGTTTTGAAGCCGTTACCGACACCCAAGTCACAGAAGCATTAAAGACAACCATGCAAACTGAAGGCTTGATTCCAGCACTTGAGAGTTCACATGGGTTTGCTCAAGCAATACTCGAAGCCCAAGATATGTCTAAGGACGAAGTCGTGCTAATCAACATGTCGGGGCGTGGAGATAAAGACATATTCACTATTGCTGACGCCTTAGATGACAGTCACTGGAAACATTTTATTCAAGATAAGGCTGACGCTTACTCTTCGGAGGCTTAACAGTTATGTCACTAAACAACTATCTCGCTGAACGTAAAAACACCTTAGCGGCGAGTAAACGCTCTGCCCTTATCATGACTCACGTAGTTTGTGGTTACCCATCATTTGACGCAAACTGGAAAGCGCTCGAAGTTATGGAATCTTTTGGCGTCGACTTAGTAGAACTGCAGTTTCCGTTTTCTGAACCGTCTGCCGATGGACCGCTGTTTGTAAAAGCCAACCAAGAAGCAATTAGTAATGGGGTTCATGTAGACGATTGCTTTGAATTTATGGCTAAAGTAACCGCACGGTTTTCCTTTAAAGTGGTCATGATGGGTTACTACAACACGGTTTTTAAAACCGGCCATCTTGAGTTTATGCAGCGATTAAAAAAAGCCGGCGCCCACGGATTTATTCTTCCTGATTTACCAATCGATGAAGCAGGTGAATTGCACTCAATCGCTAAAGAACTTGATTTAGCTCCAATCATATTAATGACGCCTACCAATACTGATTCTCGTTTAAAGCAATTAGCGGAATTTGCTGACGGCTTTATCTATACCGTCGCTCGTAAAGGAGTTACCGGGTCCGATACCGATATGAATATAGAGGTTTCTAAATTCATCAACCGCTGTAGAAAGTTCACGAACTTACCTCTTGCAGTGGGCTTTGGGGTTAGCAAATCAGATGATGTAAAGTTTATTGGAGAACATGCCGATATCGCAGTAATTGGTACCGCTGCCCTAAATGCCTGGGAAGATGCGGGCGAACAAGGCTTGCGGGATTTCTTCATTCAACTATTGCACTAACGTAAAGTTACTACATAGCCTCCTAAAATTAGGGGGCTTAGCATATAGTAGAGCTCTGTGCATCTAACGCCCCTAGCATCTCGCAAATACGCCTACACGGAAGATCACGGTTAATTATCAGTCACACCAACTTTTATTAAAAAAGGGTAAGGCAATAAAACTCATAGTCACGGGTTCTTTTATTAGTGTCCAGACAATATCATTCTAACTGATGGCGACTTGCCAAGATGTTTTCTGAAGCACAATAATTATAGTAACAACG
>CAZFVP010000043.1:0-11275 GCA_964522345.1 uncultured Gammaproteobacteria bacterium
TACGATGAGTATTTTTAGAGGCTTAGTGTGCAAATTAACTCTGGGCTACGATTAAAATCATTACAGGAAGAGCAATAAGAAATAGGCTGTACAAACACGTATAAACTTCTAGAACGTTATTCGTGACGCCTAAGCAAACGCAGGCATACGGAAATACTAGCTCCAGTCTAAAATGACTTTACCCGACTGCCCTGACGCCATCATATCAAAACCCGCTTGAAAATCATCTACTGAGAACTGATGTGTCAACATCGGAGACAAATCTAAACCTGATTGAATTAGGCTTGCCATTTTATACCAAGTCTCGAACATCTCTCGACCATAAACGCCTTTTATCTCTAAACCTTTAAAGATCACCTTGGTCCAATCGATCGCCATGTTAGACGAAGGGATACCCAGCATTGCGATTTTACCGCCATGGTTCATATTCTCAAGCATAGAGGTAAACGCTGAAGGAACCCCTGACATCTCCATTCCAACGTCAAAACCTTCGCTCATGCCCAACTCTTGCATGACATCTTCAACACTTTGTTTAGATACATTAACAGCTCGGCTAGCTCCCATCTCCATGGCTAACGCTAAGCGATAATCATTTATATCCGTTACTACTACATGCCGCGCACCAACATGCTTAGCCACTGCGGCAGCCATAATTCCTATTGGACCGGCACCTGTAATTAATACATCTTCCCCGGTTAAATTAAAGGAAAGAGCGGTGTGAACAGCATTGCCAAAAGGGTCAAAAATTGCGGCCAAATCATCACTAATGTTGTCCGGGATTTTAAACGCATTAAACGCGGGTATTACTAAATACTCAGCAAACGCGCCTTGGCGATCAACGCCAACGCCAAACGTATTGCGACACAAATGACGTCGCCCCGCCCGGCAGTTTCGACAATGTCCGCAGGTTATATGGCCTTCGCCTGATACTCGATCACCAACGTCAAAGCCTCGTACCTCTTGCCCCATATCAACCACTTCACCAACGTACTCATGCCCAACAACCATCGGCACGGGAATTGTATTCTGCGACCACTCATCCCATGAATATATGTGCATATCAGTGCCGCAAATTGCGGTCTTTTTAATCTTAATCAGCAAGTCATTTGGGCCGGCAATAGGCACCTCAACTTGTGTCATCCAAATGCCTTTTTTAGAGTGCAGTTTAGACAGTGCTTTCATAATTAGATCACTCCGATCTTTTTGCCGACTTTAATGAACGCGTCCACGGTAAAGTCTATTTGTTCTAAGGTATGAGCAGCCGACATTTGAGTTCTAATTCTAGCCTTCCCTTTGGGCACAACAGGAAAAGAGAAGCCGACGACGTAAACACCTTCGTCAAGCATTCTCGCCGCCATATCTGAAGCTAATTTTGCATCACCCAACATTACTGGAATAATCGCATGGTCAGCGCCAGCGAGTGTGAAGCCTGCATCATTCATACGTTTCCTGAAGTGATCACTATTACGGCGCAATGCGCTACGCAAATCACCGCCGTTGTTAAGGATATCAAGTACTTTTATCGAGGCCGAAACAATGGCTGGCGCGAGTGAGTTAGAAAACAGATAGGGTCTCGAGCGTTGACGTAGCCACTCAATAACTTCTTTCTTTCCAGAAGTAAAGCCGCCAGAAGCACCTCCCATGGCTTTACCAAGCGTACCGGTAATGATATCAACTCGATCCATAACCCCACAGTGCTCATGTGTTCCCCGGCCATGCATACCAACAAAACCAACGGCATGAGAATCATCGACCATTACCATCGCATGGTACTTTTCTGCTAAATCACAAATGCCTTCTAAGTTAGCGATTACACCGTCCATAGAAAACACACCATCTGTCGCAATTAACTTAAATCGTGCGCCTGCATCATTTGCCGCAATTAATTGCTTCTCAAGTTCGTCCATGTTGTTGTTGGCGTAACGAAATCGCTTCGCCTTACATAAACGTACTCCATCAATAATGCTGGCATGGTTTAAGGCATCAGAAATAATCGCATCGTCTGCACCTAGAATCGTTTCGAAGAGGCCTGCGTTAGCATCAAAACAGGATGAATACAGAATGGTGTCTTCCATTCCTAGAAACTCGCTTAAGCCGGCTTCCAAGGTCTTATGAATGTTTTGGGTACCACAAATAAAACGGACTGACGCCATTCCAAAACCGTGGCTGTCTAAGCCCAGTTTAGCCGCGTTAACCAGGTCTGGATGGTTGGCCAAACCAAGATAGTTATTGGCGCAGAAATTAAGCACTGTATCGTCCGAAACCACATTAACCGTGGCGCTCTGAGCACTGCTAATAACACGTTCAGCTTTATACAAACCCGCTTCTTTAACGTCTGTAATATTTAATTTAATATGTTCGATAAAGTCGTTCATTGGTTCTACCTATTAAGATTATATTCGCCGCTTAAAGCGTTGCATCAGCATAACGATTCTGCATGTCGATATATATTTCTTTTGCCATATTTCGTGCTTGGTCGAGAGGCATAAACTTAGACGAAAAATCAGGTATCGCTTGATCAATCGACAACTTACTGGCTGCGATAATATGCTCTATCAAGTCAATAGGATTTTCTATACCCATAGCAAAGCGAATAGTCGTCGGGAAAATTTGCGCTTCAATCTGTTGCTCTGAGTTTAATTCAGAATGGGTCGTTAGGCCTGGGCAGCTGACGATACTATTGGTTTGGCCTAAGCTAATCATATGTGAGAACGCTGGCTCAAGGCAGTCGAAAAAACGGTGAAATTCATCATTGGGGATGCCAGAACCCATGTCGACGGTAAATAAGCCCGACGGAAAGCCTAAAAATAAATTGCTCTGTGCAAGTTCATAGTTTTTATTGCTCGGTAAACCATTGCAGTTAACCTTAATCATAGGGTGAGAATCCATGAACGTTGCGAATATTTTAGTGGTAATACATTTCTTCAACATGCGCACTTCTAATGTGCGCATTCCCGCCATCACCTCAAACGCCGTATCTGCATTTAAAAACGCTCCTTTGATATAGTAGACGTTCCAGAACATTGTATTTTCCCAACCAGGCATGCCTTTAGGAATAAACATATCTTCATTACGCGCAATCACACAGCCCGCGATCACAGAACCTGACCCGGTTAAATCTTTGGTGTAGCTATGAATGACAAAATCTGGGCGCTCTTCAGCGTTCTCACGCTGCAAAGGTTGCACTAAAAACGGGGTTCCTATGGTGGCATCCAAAATGACCCGCACATCAGACTCATGCGCAATGCGACAAAGTTCCGGCACATCCAGTACATAGCCATGCGGGTTGCATGGAGATTCGATGTATAAGTACACTTGTTTACCCGCCACCAACCGATCTGCATACTTCTCTTTAACCATCGCTAGGGTTTCAACAAATGCGCTAGTGTCTTCACCCGCAAATTGGGCCACGGCTACATTCAGGTTAGAGGGCTTGGCATACCAATCATGAATTAATTGATGTGCTCCGCCGTAGATATTCTGGCTCGCGATCAAAATATCTTCATGGCCCAGCAAGTGCGATAAAGTACCGTCAATTGCTGACATACCACTATTGAAGTTCCACGCCAAATACTCAGAAGAGTATTGTCCAGCCTCCAGGTCAACTATGTGATTTGCGAGTGAAATAGAGGTAGGATTTAATAGACGGGAGTAGATATCAAGCATCATTTCCTTGCCTTCAAACGCGTCACTAATCCATTCAGCGCAGGCATATATATAAGTCGCTGTTCGCGTTATTGCCGGCGTCGCAGAAAAAATAGCATTAACATTGTCGAACACCGGATACGCCGATTTAGCACTCATGGTCGACTGACTAAAGCCTAAGGCTTGATAGTTACTTCTAAATGGGTTTTGTAGCGTATCAAGAACTTTAGCAAGCTGAAACGATAAAAACTTTTTCGCATTAAATAGCGCTGCTTTTTCGGTACCATCTAAAGAGGCCATACTAGCTTGGGCCTCTTGCCACATTAACTCGATATTCCCTTGGCATTCATAGACGCGTTCTACCGCACTCAATAAAGCTCTCCCGAGCTCGCCATCAACCTCAATATTAAAGTGCACGAGCTGCTCAGCAGCAAGGTCTTTTACATTATTTGCTGACGTTGAATTTCTTTTTGGAGATAGTTTTTTTGCAGATTCGAATATTTCCGCCTCATTATTAGTCTTCATCATCAAACCACCGCATCATAATTCGTTAGATTGACTTATATCATATACAATATTTGAGATATTGACTCACCACCAAACTAAATTCGGAAAACTATACAAATGAGCGACATAGACCAAATAGACTTCGAAATAATTGCGGCCTTAAGGAACAATGCTCGGATTGCTAATAAAGAACTTGCCGAACAAATCGGCTTAGCCCCTTCATCGTGCCTAGAACGGGTTAGATATCTTCGAGCGAGGAATTATATTAGAGATGCTCATGTCGAAGTCGATTTGGTTGCCTTAGGTCTCGGCTTACAAGCAATGGTAGCGATTCGAATGAATCAACACTCACGAGTAGGTCTTGAAGCGTTTCAGAACTATGTAATCGACCTAAAGGAAGTCGTTACCGTATATCATTTAAGCGGGGCCAACGATTTCATGGTGCACATTGCGGTGAAAGATGCAGAAACACTTAGAGACTTTGTACTGGACTCATTTGCCGAGCGGCCCGAAGTGGCCCATATTGAGACCGCTGTAATCTATGAACAGGTAAAGAATTGGAAACTAGTAGACCAACGCAACCATGACTCGGCAAAGTAATCAGCCTATCTCGGCGCTATCACAAGCAACTAAAACAACGGTTAAGCTAGGCCTGCCAGCCGAAAGTCGGAGCTCGCCTACTTAATAATTTTTAAATGGGACTTATTGCGCTTTGGCTTAGTTTTAGGCTTAAGAGGGGTTGGCTCGGTTGGTATGCGTGTTGGGCCACTTGGCTCTGGATCTCCGTCGTCCTCCATATCTTCGAAGAAAATACCTTGTGAATTCTCACGTGCGAAGATCGCTAGAATCGAGTCAATTGGTAAAAATATATCTTGCTCAATACCGCTAAACCGAGCTGAGAAACTCAAACATTCGTTATCCATAACATGTAACTGCACGGCCGATGAGCTGATATTGAGAACAATTTGCCCATCGACCACATGTGCTTCTGGCACTTCAACCCCCTCGGCTTCAGCATTCACCAAAACTTGAGGGGTAAAACTATTATCCTCTGCCCATTCAAAGATAGCACGCATTAAATAAGGCTTTGTTGAGGTCATATAATTATAAGATAACAGTTAAAACGGGCGATCGGTACTACTAAAACCCACGAAGATCACGTTCGGTATCACTCATGCTGTCTTGAAAAGCTTGGCGAGCAAATAGACGCTCGGCATACTCCTCAACAACTTGAGCCTGCTTAGGCAAGACAATATTAAGCATCGGTAGGCGCCATAGCAAGGGGGCTAGTATCACATCAACTAAGGAGTACTCATCACCCATTGCATAGTCTTGCTCGACAAATAGCGGGGAAATTGCGATTAAACCATCTCGAATCACTTTATGAGCAGCTTTGTCCCGCTTATCTTCTTGTAGGGCCCTTACCGAATCTAGCCAATCACGGTTCAAACGCATGATCATCAAACGTTGTTTAGCTCGTGACACAGGGTCTACCGGCATTAACGGAGGATGAGGCAGGCGTTCGTCTAAATATTCGTTGATAATGAATGGGTCATATAAAATTAAATCGCGATCTACCAAGGTCGGAGTTTCATAATAAGGGTTAAATTCAGCGAGTTCTTGGCATGTATCTGAAGGGTCGGTGTAGACCACTTCACATTCAATATCCTTTTCTTGCAAGACAATGCGACATGCATGACTCAACACGCAGTCTGTTCCAGAATAAAGCGTCATTATTGAACGTCTGGTTGCGAGTGTATTCATACGAATTTCCTATTTTAAAATTTGGGTCTAGAGTGCTTTAACGAGCATGTAAAGAAAATATTACTACGTTTTATGCATTCTTTAAAAATAACAAAACGCGACAGGGTGTTGTCCCTGCCGCGTTTAGCTTATGAGTTTACTAAAGTTCTAGTGAACGTCGCGCCAGTACTCAGCTTTAAGCATCATGCAAAGAAGCATTAGAATGATTAAGAAAGTGAGAGTAAAAACACCAATCGTTTTACGTTTCAACTGAGCAGGCTCAGCCATATAAGTCAAAAACGCAGTAAGGTCAGACATCGATTTATCGAACTCAGCCGGTGTTAATTTGCCAGGGTGCTGAAGTTCAAAAACGGTATCTCCAACAACACTTTGTTCACCAACCGTATCAGGAGCCGCATGAGCGTCGATTGCTGCATGCTTCGCTTTATCAACTTTACCTACCTTGCGCTGCACACCTTGTAATTCATATAGTGCATGCGGCATCGCAACGTTTTCAAACAATGAGTTATTCCAACCGCTTGGGCTTTTCTCATCTTGATAAAATGCGCGTAAATACGTATAAATCCAATCTGGGCTGCGAACACGAGCGACCAACGAAAGGTCCGGAGGCGTAACACCAAACCACTTTTTAGCATCTTCTGCTGGCATAGTAGTTTTCATTAAATCGCCTTCTTTCTCGGTGGTAAACATCAAGTTTTCCTTAAGCTGCCATAGAGGAATATCTAAATCCTCAGCAACACGGTTATAACGAGAGTACTCAGCACTATGGCAAGACAAGCAGTAGTTGACGAATAGCTTAGCGCCATTTTGCAGTGATGCTTTGTCAGACATATTCATATGCACTTCATCAACAGCTGCTGCATGACCTCCGGCGGCGAATGCGCTAGAGCCAATGACACTGGCTGAAACTAAAGCTAGCAATAAAACAGATAATTTTTTCATTTCAATGTCTCCTAATGCGCGTCGTAAGTAACACGTGATGGCTCTGGCTTAGTCTTACCAATACTGGTAAACCAAGGCATCAAAGCGAAGAACGCAAAATAAACAACGGTACAAATCTGAGCTAACAGGGTTTTAGCTGGTGTAGGAGCATTCATACCTAGGTAACCCAAGATAAAGAAAGCAACTAAGAACAACGCTAAGGCAACCTTGAATGGCAAACTACGGTAACGAATAGAGTAAACCGGTGAACGATCTAACCAAGGTAGCAAGAAGAAACATACAATCGCCGCGGCCATCAAGACTACACCCCACGCTTTACCACTACCAAACTGTAAACCAAGCAGGGCACCGGCGGCCAAAACGGTGCATATCGCTTTAGATGTAAAATTCATCTTAGAAATCACCCATACCCAGAGCAACGTTAAGACTGTAATTACTTGCAAAGCAATTAGCAAAGACGCAGTGCTAGCACGCAAAATTGAGTAGAACGGCGTAAAATACCAAAGCGGTACAATATCTGGCGGTGTTTGCAGCGGATTCGCTGGTGCGAAGTTATCTTTTTCGAGAAAGATGCCACCAAAGTCTGGCCAAAAGAAAACAATGCCTAGATAAAATATCAAGAAGGCAGCCACACCGATTAAATCTTTGATTACGATGTATGGGAAGAATGCAACGCCATCAACAGGCTTGCCATCTTCGTCAACGTTTTCGTAGATATCAATACCATCTGGATTGTTTGAGCCGACTTGATGCAAAGCAACAAGATGTAAGAACACCAAGGCGACTAAGATAAGTGGCAGCAAAATAACGTGAAACGCGAAGAAACGGTTCAAGGTCGCATCAGAGATAACGAAATCGCCGCGAATCCACTCTGTTAGCGCTGGACCAACAAAAGGAATTACATCAAATAGCGATAAAATAACCTGCGCACCCCAGTACGACATATTACCCCAAGGCAATAAGTAACCCATGAATGCTTCGGCCATCAATGCAACAAAAATGACACAGCCGATCAACCATACCAACTCACGCGGTTCACGGTGCGATCCGTAAATTACACCACGGAACATATGCAGGTAAACCACTACAAAAAACATCGAAGCACCAGTGGAGTGTAAGTATCGGACTAGCCAACCAAACGGTACGTCTCGCATAATGTATTCAACTGAAGCAAAGGCCAGCTGAGCATCTGGTTTATAGTGCATGGTCAAGAAA
This sequence comes from uncultured Gammaproteobacteria bacterium, assembly GCA_964522345.1. Classification (GTDB taxonomy): domain Bacteria; phylum Pseudomonadota; class Gammaproteobacteria; order Arenicellales; family Arenicellaceae; genus Arenicella. Next base: position 8,074 of record CAZFVP010000043.1, read on the forward strand.
ATGCCAGTAGCAATCTGTATAACCAACATTAAAATCGCTAGCGAACCGAAAAAATACCAAAAATTAAAATTTTTGGCTGCCATGTATTCGGCAAGATGCTCATTCCAAACCTTAGTCGCGGGAAAACGTTGGTCAACCCACTCCATAAACGCATTTGCGCTCTTATGATTGTCGTGACGATGAATAGCCATTACGCGGTCCTCCCGTCGTCTTCACCAATGGTGATAACGGCGCCTTCAAATTTATATGGTGGTACTGGCATGTTAGTAGTCGCCGGTACGTTTTTATAGACACGCCCAGCCAAATCGAACTTAGAACCATGACACGGGCAGAAAAAACCACCTTGTGAATCGTCGCCCATTTGTGGGTCTGGGCCAATTGCGAGCTTTTCTACTGGTGAACAACCAAGATGAGTACAAACGCCTTCCATTACTAGAAGTTCAGGGCGGGCTGAATCAGCTCGCTGCTCATTTTGTGCATAACCTGGTTGCGCGCTAGCCGCGGAATCTGGATCTGCTAAGTTGCCTTTGATTGTATTGAGGCCCGCCATCATCTCGCTAGTACGCTTTAGCAATACTACAGGCTTACCACGCCACTCAACTTTAACCAGTTGACCTTCTTGAATTTTAGAAAAGTCATATTGAACCGGCGCGCCCGCATTTTTTGCGCGCTCACTTGGACTCATGCTCATTACAAACGGCACTACCGCTGCGCCAACGCCAACGGCGCCAAACCCTGCGGTAATACCAGTGAGGAAACGACGCCTCTTTTGATCTTCAACGCTCATACCATCGGCATTTACGTCGCTAACGTTATTGTCAGCCATAGGTGCTCCTAAGATTGTCTAGACCTTAACGGCCTAGAATTTTAGCTAAATTAAATTCTTTCGTGGCGTAGACGATATTAACCAAGTTAAATATCAAATCATTAACATATAAAAATCAATAGTTTATACGCGCCTAACGAGCCTGCGTTTTATGAGCTTGTTTTAAACACGCACGCCTATTCGTTCATCGGGCGCGATTGTACCAGATGTGTCAAGCCTTTGGCTCTTTTGAAAGGTTAAATATTACAGATATTTTAATCATGAATGACGAATAAACCTAGCCTAACAAGGCTCTCATGGCCGCTAGATGAGCTTGGCCTACTTCCTCTTTACGCTGAGGGTCTTGTGCAAGCTTCTCTTCCCATACAATATGTTGCTCATCTAGTTCATCCAAAAATCGACTGGGCGAGCATTCTATCTCTTCACCATAACGCTTACGCTTGTTAGCATATGAGAGCGTCAGCTCTCGCTGAGCCCGAGTTATGCCGACGTAAAACAAGCGCCGCTCTTCTTCCACCATGTCGTCTTCAATGCTGGTTTTATGCGGCAAAATCTCCTCCTCCATACCCACAATCGTGACATGGGGGAATTCCAAACCTTTAGATGCGTGGAGTGTCATCAGCGACACGACATTCGCATCTTCTTCTTCATTATTTTTCTCCAGAATACCCATTAAACTAATCGCAGCAACAACGTCGGCTAATTTTTTATCTTCGCCCTTCTTCACGATAGATTTAACCCAATTGAGCAGGTCCTCGACATTTCTCCAGCGCATTTCCGCCTGTTCTGGGCTAGCGCTTTGCTTGGTAACCCATTCTTCGTAATTAATATCATTCAGAATATCGTCGATAAGCTTTAGCGGCGGCTCAACAAGCGCACGTTCCATCATTTCGCTAAGCCAATGTTCGAATTCTCGTATTGCGGCCTGTCTTTTTGGTTGCAGAAATTGATGCACAAAGGGGCTCGAAATAGCGGCAAATAGGCTGCACGCGTCTAAGCCAAACTTACCTGAATCTTCTGAATCGGCTTTCGCGGTTTCAGCGAGAGCCTCGAGCGTTGAAGCTCCAATACCTCTGCGTGGCGTATTAATGGCACGTACAAACGCATTATCATCTGAAGGATTACTAATTAAGCGCAAATACGCCATCACGTCTTTAATTTCAGAACGATCAAAAAACGACAAGCCGCCACTGAGATAATACGGGATATGCATTTCGCGTAACTTTTGTTCGAGAACACGCGCTTGGTGGTTCCCTCGATACAGAATTGCATAATTCTTATACGGTGTTTGATGTTGAAAGCGATGCTGCATCAATCCTGCGACAACTTTCTCAGCCTCACGTTCTTCGTTCTGAGCGTTGATCACCACAATGGGGTCACCAAACCCCAAATCACTCCATAAATGCTTTTCAAACGGGCGAGGGTTATTTTGAATAACATGATTAGCTAACGCCAGAATACGCCCCATAGATCGATAGTTTTGTTCGAGTTTCACTAACTCAAGACTTGGGAAGTCGGTTTGCAACTGAACTAAATTTTCTGGCTGGGCCCCTCGCCATGCGTAGATTGATTGATCATCATCACCCACCGCGGTTAAGCCATTGCCTTGATTCCCGGCAACCAGTGTTTTCACTAAACGATACTGAGCAGTATTAGTATCTTGATACTCATCTACCAATAAGAACTGAACACGTTCTTGCCATTTAATTCGAATGTTGTCGAACTTACGCATTAACTCATTCGGCAAATAGAGCATATCGTCTAGATCTATCGCGTTGCAGGCTTGTAGGTAGCGCTCGTATTCGCCGTAAATATTGGCCGCCGCTACTTCTATCGGGTTGGTCATTGCAAGACGACTAGCATCATCAGGCGAGACTAAGTCGTTTTTCCAGTTTGATATTTGATTACGAACTCGATCGACTAAACCATTATCATCGAGATCTGCCTTTAGTAGTTCTCTTACCACAAATAAAGAGTCGGCTGGGTCAAAAATCGAAAACCCCGGCTTACGACCCGACGCATCAACTTCTTCTCTAAGGATTGCCATACCCAAACTGTGGAACGTGGACACAGTTAGCCCGCGAGTGGCGTCGGCGTCAATCAATTCAGTAACTCGCTCTTTCATCTCACGAGCCGCTTTATTGGTGAACGTTACTGCATAAATATTCTTTGGATTAACAAACTTTTTAGTCAGCAGCCACGCAATCTTATAAGTGATAACGCGGGTTTTACCACTTCCCGCCCCCGCCAAAACGAGCATTGGGCGTTCGCAATTTTCAACCGCAGCTCGTTGTTGAGGGTTTAATTGTTCGAACAAAAGTGCCTCGCGAGCTGGTGTATAGACAGTGAAAAAGAGAGCTCAATTCTAAGGGCATA
>CAZFVP010000043.1:11375-15064 GCA_964522345.1 uncultured Gammaproteobacteria bacterium
TTAAGCGAATATAAACTCACATTTTTGAGCTATGTTTGCTGAACTTTAACAAGTTCTATTACTGCGTTTTTTAAAGATACAACAGAATTAGCAAACACTAATAAGACAGAACAAACGTGCAACGAAGTCAAATAGAGCAGCACTACACCAGTGGCCAATACGATCAGGCGTTAGAAGGCCTCAGCGGCATTGACGCATCAGCGTGGGCCGACACTACCAAACTAAGGTGCATGCGCACAATGGGCCACGTAGACACCCTCGCCTATGCAGATCAATTGGCAATCATGATCGCTGGACGATCGGAGCCCTACACCACAAACACCTCCGATCGAAATAACCTCTTGCGTTATATCGCGTTAATCTATTCGGAACAGAACCGTACAAACGACGCTTGCAAGATTCTCGCCGCGCTCTGCAAACAAAGCCCAGATGTCCCAGCCCTTCATCGAGAATACGCTTTTGCACTAAATAACGATTCTCAATTAGAGTTGGCTGAGACAGAATTAAGAAGGGCCATAAAGCTTCAGCCTGATAACGCCAAGTCACATGCTCAACTTGGTAGCATTTATTGTCGAAGTGGTCGCACTAGCGCTGGCTACAACAGTTACTCTAGAGCGGCAACCTTAGAGCCAGAAAACGCTAACTACATTCAACGCCTACTATATTGGGGCAATTATTTAGAGCACGTAACCCAACAAGGTAATTATCAATTAAGTCGACTCTGGGCCAACAAAGCTCTTGCCGACATTCACGCTGCTAATTTAGCCCAGAGAGACAAAGACCCTAACCGATTATTGAAACTCGCTTTTGTATGCTCGGATTTCGGCGCTCATGACATAATGCCATTTTTCATGCCACTGCTCGAGGGCTTGAGACAAGCCGACTACAATGTTACTGCCTATAGTGACGTTAAGAAAGACAGTCAGGCAACAGAGCCAATTCGCAAACTCTGCGGTACTTGGCGCGAGAGCTCACACTTAAATGATCAAGAGCTAGCAAAGCAGATAATTGCTGACCAAATAGATATTTTGGTCGATTTAAACGGCCATTCGGGCGGCAATCGAATGAGGCTCTTTGCCTCTCGTATTGCGCCTATTCAAGTCAGCTGGCTCGGTTACCCTTCAACTACTGGTGTCAAGAACATCGACTACAAAATAAGCGACCGTGTGGTCGCTCCTGCGGGCCTACACGAAGATTCTTTTAACGAAACTTTGTTGCGCTTGCCCAACGGTCTTTTATGCTACAAACCACCAGTGGATGCACCTGCGATTACACGTAACAACGACCAGACCAACATTCGCTTTGGCTCATTCAGTAATCTCGCAAAGGCATCTAGCTTGGCTCTTGATTGTTGGGCAGCAGCACTACTTGCGGTTCCCAAATCGACGCTAACGATAAGACGCTACGAATTGAACAACTTAAACGCGGCTAACTATTTCCTAAAAGAGCTTGCCGAACGAGGCATTTCTCACGATCGCATCATTTTAAAAGCAACGCATAGTAAAACTGATCAATTTTTAGATGAATATAATGAAATAGACATTTCGCTTGACACCACTCCATACAACGATGCCATAACAACGCTGGAGTCACTATGGATGGGTGTACCAGTGGTGTCACTAATGGGGCAAACTCAGGCTAGCCGTATAAGTTCGAGCATACTGCATCGACTTAACTTAAGTGGCTTAGCAACTCAGACTGTGTTCGAATTTGCTGAACGGGCGAAAGAACTTGCTGAGCTTGAAGAAACCTTAGAAAGTCTGCGCTTTAGTCTACGTAAACGGATGCAAGAGTCTGCTCTAATGAATAATCGGCAATTCGCGCGTGAGTTCGGCAACACTCTGCGATCTCAGTGGCGAGACTGGTGTACGCACAAAAGCCCGCAGCTATCAGTAGTCTCGCAGACAGCAAGAGTTGATAAATGAGCGTAGATAACGAAAAAGTACTCGAAGAGTTATCCGCGTTGTCTATTCAAGCGTTACGCCGAAGCCAACACGATAAAGCGATCGCAATTACACAAGATATCATTGACCGACAATCCGACCACGCAGGCGCCCATGCGATACAGTTTAGCAGTTTGTTTAAGTCTAAAAGATTTGAGCAAGCAAGAAGACTCGGCGGACGCGCGGCACAATTAAACCCAAATTCTGTCTTCATTTTAAATAATCAAGCCTGCCTTCAACTTGAAGCAAAGCAGCCTGCTTCGGCAGCGGGATTATTGAAGCAGCTTATCGACCAGTTCGGCGAACGCGCGCAATGGCTTTACAACTTAGCGTTGGCCCAGAGAATGGTTGGTAATTATGAGTATGCCATCACCAAATTTAAACGAACTTTAGACTATCAATCAGATCACGACCGTGCTGCTTTTCAACTTGCCGATTGTTTACAAATAGTTGGCCATCGCGAAGAAGCCGTACACGCTTTTGGTTATGTGCGTTTATTGCGTAGTAAACATGCGCCAACGCACAGCAACTATATTCATCACGCAGTTGCTAATAACAGTTTATCTAAAACCGATTTAACGCAGGAACTTGACCTATGGCAAGAGCGGTTTATTCCAAAAGATAAGCGTTATACAATAGGTCAACCAAGTAGTGCGCTCAGTATAACAATTGGCTTTTTGGTTGGAGTGATTCCAAATCGATGGCTTGTTTCTATAGTCACCCCACTCATCAATGCGCTAGCCAATAGTGACGATACCATCATTATATATTGGCATGATGCAAAACCAATAACTAAACTCATTGACAAGCGCGTTAGTATCGTAGATTCGGCAGGTTTAAGCGACGCCGACTTCGCTAGGCAGGTACGCATTGACAAAATTGATGTAATGATCGATATCTGCGGCATGCGCTTAGGCTCTCGACAGCGAGCCCTTGGCCTGCATCTAACCGGGCGCCAATTCGGCTGGCTTGCGCATGAAGGGCGCTACGCAACACCTCTAGTATCCGTTTTAGATGATAAACTCGATGCTCAACGCTTTTACATAGAACCTAAACAAGAAACCGTTAAAGCAGTGCCAAAAAACACCTTGGTTGGCATCAATACTCAGGGAGGTTTAGCCTACGAAGTGATCAAAACATGGGCTTATATCTTGCTTCAATTACCCGACTGGAAACTGCATTTAGATGCGCAGGCTGATCATGTAGTTATGCAACTACAGCAAGGCTTTTTGCGACTAGGCATTAGCAGGGATCGATTAATTTTCGATACCCAGATTGGTGCTGGTGAACACACTATCGTGTTAGATAATTTTGTTGAAAACGACCCAGTAACAGTAAGTCACGCTCTCGAGGCTGGAGGCATATTGGTGGCACTCAACGGTCCTTTATTTCCGGCGCAACAAACGGCAGCTTTACTATCTCAAGTCGAGAAGGATAGTTGGCTATGTCATTCAGTTTCCGAATACGTTAGGCGAGCAATCGCTTTAGCCGACGGAGCTCTGGCAGAACCAATGAACGAGGAACAGATTGACATGAGCCGTATACGGAATTTACAAACCTTTGTAACGCACTTCAGGCATATAATCAGCAGCTAAAATGAACTTCATTAAGCCCACATAAACAAATGAAGCTCCCCGCGGCAAGCCACGGGGAATTTAATCCTCGCAAGCGATTAACTTTAAGGGCTCTTAGGGGTTAATAACAATCGCGGGATCACCCAAAATTTGCCAACCCAGCTGAATATCT
>CAZFVP010000044.1:0-8539 GCA_964522345.1 uncultured Gammaproteobacteria bacterium
GCAGGTAGATGCACGCTATCAGGACCGTTACTTGGATTGGCATCAATCGAAAGAACAGGTTATTTGGGTTTAACGGGCATTTAAAGATCATTGACTATTTTTCGTCAATATACTCAAAATAGATTCTTACCATAGAGAGGCTTGTACAGAACTCATGCCATACCATTGAGGGAAGAACAGCATGCTTATTAGTACTGCCAATTGAATAGCGATAAACGGAACCACACCTCGATATATATGAGATGTTTGCACTTCGTTTGGAGCGACGCCTTTTAGATAAAATAGGGCGAAACCAAATGGAGGTGTTAGGAATGACGTTTGGAGGTTCATTGCAACCAAAATCGCAAACCAGACTTGGTTAATTCCTAATTCTAAAACTACGGCATAAACAAGAGGCAAGACTATATAAGAGATCTCAATATAATCTAAAAAGAAACCAAGAATAGTTATCAACAGCATAATGGCTATTAAGAACCCCCATTTTTCTCCGGGTATAGATAAAAGAAGCTGCTGTACTTGTTCCTCGCCACCTGTGTAGGAAAAACCCATAGAAAAAATCGAAGCTCCTAATAACACAGCGAAAACCATGGCGGTGACCTTAACCGTTTCGTGCGCGCTTTCCCAAAGCATTCTGATCGAAAATTTGCGGTAAACAATAGCTAATAACATTGCCCCTAGACAGCCCAAGGCGGATGACTCGGTAGGTGTCGCCACTGCGTTGAAGATGGACCCAAGCACTACTAAAATTAGTGCGAGCGGAGGAATAACCGCAATTAAGGCTTCAATGATAATTTTACTATGCAACTCCTCTTGATCAGCTGAAGGAGCAACGGGCGCGACGTCAGGGTTTAGCCAGCAATAAATTAAAACGTAGGCTATGTAAGCCGCTATCAAGACTAAACCAGGTTTTAATGCCGCACGAAACAAGTCGCCAACTGGCACATTTAGCACATCGGCAAGTATAATTAGTACAATCGACGGAGGGATTAACTGCCCCAACGTACCAGCCGCGGTAATGGTACCTGTTGCGAGCTCTGCCTTATAACCATGACGAAGCATCACGGGTAACGATATTAGGCCCATGGCAACAACGCTAGCGCCAACAACACCTGTTGATGCAGCCAACAAGGCTCCAACTAAGATTGTCGATATCGCTAACCCGCCCCGAATAGAGCCAAAAAGACGCCCCATGGACTCCAATAATTGTTCGGCCAACTTAGTTCGTTGCAAGATAATGCCCATAAAAATGAACAATGGCACAGCCATAAGTATTTGGCCTTCACCGTTATCGCCCATATTTGAATAAATTCGATAGGGGATTTGCTCGAGTTGACTAGGATCCGCAAACAAAACGACAAAAGTCATACCAATAGCGGCAAAGGTAAATGCTACAGGGTAGCCAAATAGTAACAATAGCAATGCCACTAAGAAAATTGATATGCCGATCATGAAACCTTCCTGACCGACCTGAATTCGATCCATTTTTCCATCAGCGAGGCGATTGCGCTAAGCAATAAGAAAAAGAAAGATAAGGGAATGACGCCTTTAATGATCCACCGATTTAGTAAGCCGCCTGGGTCTTGCGACTTTTCACCAATTCCAGTGCTAACAAGCTGACTAAAAAACGCACTTATTGAATCTGGTTGTGAGCCTAGTTGATACGCGGCGCTGGTGAATTGCCAACCTGTCCATATCACCACAAGGCACGTGGGAATTAAGAAAAAGGCCGTACCGAATAGATCTATGCGTTGTTGGTTGCGAAGTGACATTTTTTCGAACAATAGATCGACACGAACGTGGGCACCAGATTGAAGCGCGTAGGGTATACCGAGCAGAAAGATCGATGCATAAGCATGCCAAGTTAGTTCTTCCAGACTGATGGACGATGCACTGAAGGCATAACGCGCAATAACGTTGTAGCACATGACTAATACCAATAGTATTAATAAACAACTAGCGATAGCTCCCAAAAAGCTAATTAAGCTCTTGGTTATGTTAATAAAAGTGCGAGCCATAACTCTAACTAATTTGAGCCGGGGCTAGGGTCTGTAACCGATTTCAAATAGAGTTGCTCGCCTATCGTAGTCCATTCACGAGCTTTCTTTAAGTAGGTTTCACGTGATTCAATAATGCGTTTAGCAATTGGGCTTCGTGCCTTTTCTTGTCGCAACAGATCTTCGTTTGATGCCCTCAGCACTTGGATTACCGCAGGAGGAAATTGCTTAATTTGCACATCAGGGTATTGACTGGATATGGTCTGCCAGTTATCAGCATTTGCTGCAAACGTATGAGTGGTCATATCATATGATGTCAATCGAGCGGCGTTTAACAAAATAGACGTGGCCCATGACGGCAACTTAGCCATACTGTCTTGGTTAAAGAAGTACATTAATTCGGTGCCAGGCTCATGCCACCCACTATAATAGTAGGGCGCTATCTTATGAAAACCCATGCGTAAATCAAGGCCCGGCCCAACCCATTCTAGAGCATCAATGGTTCCTCTTTCTAGGGCTTGATACAGTTCGCCTGTTGGAATGTTAGTTGGTACAGCTCCCGCACCTGCTATAACCTTACCGCCAAAACCAGGTATACGCATCTTCAAACCTTTGAGGTCTTCAATAGTATTTATTTCATTTCGAAACCAACCGCCCATTTGCATACCGGTGTTACCGCCTAGCATGACTTGCATGTTGTGCTTTGCGTAGACCTCGTTAGCCAGTTCTAAACCACCTCCATGATAAAACCACGCCCATTGTTCTTGAGCCGTCATGCTAAAAGGCATTGAGGAAAAGAATAGAGCATCAGGATCTTTACCGCCGTAATAGTAGGACGCTGATTGGCCAATGTCGTACTGACCGCTCTTAACGAAGTCAAAGATGCCAAATGCTGACTTGTGCTTGTTGGTGCTGTCTACGATCAGTTGAATTCGCCCATCGGACATGGATTCGACGAGTTCTTTATAGTCATCGACCGACTCTCCAAATATCGGATAAGCTTTGGGCCAGCCGTGTGCAAGTTTTAACTTGATAACCTCTTTCGGCGTTGCGTTTGAAGCGGTAGGCGAATTACCGTTATTTTGCTCAGAGTTAGAACAAGCCCCAAGCAGAAATAGTGTGCCGATAATAGCGAATGCAAGTCTGGTCATAATTATTCTTATAGTGAAAAAACATCAGAAACAACCAGTATTGTAGAGCTAGCCGATATTTAATTCTAGCCTTTGCTCAGCTTGAAAGCGTGCTCTAGTGATGTCACCTGCCTCAAGTTGTAAATTATTGGCAATTAATTCAATGGTTAAACGTTCATCGGTTCGAATTTGATCGTCAGCTCTTGCTAAAAACCAAGAATCATTTAGAAGTTGTTCGCGTTCTTTAGGCCCCCGATGGTGGCACAGCTTTTGCGCTAATACTTCTAAACCATGATCATTAATACTTGCACTTCGAGCGGATGAGATAAGGCTTGAAATTTCATCGCTGCTTAGCGCATATCGCGACCGGAGAATATCAACCATATAAGCTAATTCTAAGTGATCTGTATCACCATCGGCTTTAATAACCGCGAACATTAGAATTGCAGCGGTTAAGTGCAGATCCACACCTATTTCCGAGCTTTGTTCTTCTAGCTCGATTTTTTTGTTTTCAATTGCCTCGGATAACATCATGTTAATACCTCTTAATTTGCCGATTGTTGCAACGGTGACTAAATACTAATCCGTTAGTGAGTTTTTGGATATACGACAGATGGACTATACCTTATAGTGATAGCGAGCGCACTTATCGTGTCTATCTAATTTTAATTAATTAATGCCTAATTCGGCCTTCGCATTCTCGCGCGAACGTGCGATTTGTGACTCATTTAAATAAAGCAAGCCAGCGACTTTACGAACCAAATGACGCTCGTGCGGATCAATTTGGTCATCGGCAAGGGCAAGCAACCACAGATACTCGAGCAACTTCATGCGTTTGGCGGTACCCCAATTATCGCAAATATCGCGAGTAAACCTTTGTAAACTGGTCGATTCATTAGCGGTTTCCTTGGCTAGTTGAAATAATTCCTCTAACTCTTGCTCATTTAGTTTGAACTCTCTACGCAAGATTTCGCCCATATAGATTAATTCAACCTGGTCAATTCGCCCATCAGAGCGAACGACTTCAAACATTAATGTGGCTGCTGCACGCTTTAAGTCTTGATCACTTGGTTCTTTATTCGCTTTGCCTTGTTTGTTAAATAAACTTTTTAATGATTTAAGCACTGTGATTCAACCCTTAGTAGTGTTTTCATTGTGAAGCGGTTATCGATGTGGCGGCTGTTTTATCGCTAATTGTAACACTATGACACAAATATTAGTTTTGATGACTTGAATAGCACGACCATCAATCGCATATTATAGATAATATTTACTTTAGAGGACTGATTGTGAGACGTATTTTCTATTTTCTAGCCACCAATGCGGCTATTATGGTTGTTGTCAGCGTTGTAATGCTGTTTTTACCTGCCGAATGGCGTAATCAAAACACCAGCTTTTTGATTATGGCGCTGTGTTTTGGGTTTGGTGGTTCAATAATATCGTTATTGATGTCAAAATCGATGGCCAAACGTGGTGCCGGCGTTCATGTTATCGAAACTCCGCGTAACGAAACTGAGCAATGGTTAGTGTCGACCGTTGCTCGGCAAGCTAAACAGGCAGGTATTGGTATGCCTGAGGTGGGTATTTTCGATACGCCAGATATGAACGCATTCGCGACAGGAGCAAATAAAAACAATGCTCTTGTTGCCGTTAGCACTGGTTTGTTACAAAACATGAGTCGCGAGGAGGCTGAAGCTGTAATGGGGCATGAGATCGCTCACGTTGCCAATGGCGATATGATTACGCTCACACTCATACAAGGAATTGTTAACACTTTCGTTATATTGTTGGCTCGTGCATTAGCAATGGCGATCGATCGAGATGGTCGTGGAATTGGCTACTATGTTGGTTATTTTGGCGGCCAAATTGTATTTGGTTTCTTGGCAAGTATCATCGTTTCGTTCTTTAGTCGCCAACGCGAATTCAGGGCCGATGTGGGCGGCGCCGAGTATGCAAGTTCACAAGGCATGATTGGTGCACTGGAGCGTTTAAAGCAAGGACATGCTGGCGAATTACCAAACCAGCTTGCCGCGTTTGGCATTAACAGCAGTGTTAAAAACTTGTTTTCAACGCATCCACCACTTGATGACCGTATTGCTGCGTTAAAAAACAGAGTTTAATAATTTAACCATTTAATACCTCAAGCAACTACGCTTTATCGATCACTTCTTGATCGATAAAGCGCTTACTGTTCAGCAACAGTGGCAACAATAAGCATAGCCTCTAATTTATAGAGCGCGATCGAGTCAGACTCTAGCAATCAGTTTATGCAATGACTTTATAAGGAGAGCGTCGTTATCTAAACAACAAGAGCACGTTGCTCTTTATTAGATGTCGCTGAAGACACTGTTTTATTGTCAGTTTGGATTAAGCTTCTAATTTATCAACACATCGTCAAAATCAGACACCAATGATTCTTTGATAGCGCCGCTAATTTCAAGACCCTGTATCGAGTAACATTCGTGTTCGATGCCAGCGTTAAAGGCACCACCGTTTTTTAACGCAGCCACCATCGTTGGGGTAAATTCAAAGCGAAAGAAATGGACCATCGATGTGCGAGAGCCGTCATCTCGTGATAGGTCTTCATTAGCAATGGGGTATACCTTCTCACAGTCTTGAACTTGAAGCCAAACTTTATGCTCGATGCCACGTAGTTCTACTGTCTTTTTTGCTCTCTCGTCAGCATCAGGGAACTCCAACATGAAGGTAGCCTTGAGGTTGCTGCCATCTGGAATGAGAGGATTGTACGCGTCTAATTCCTCCTCTATACCCGCCACATCAAAGGTCTTTTCTACGCGTAATACTTCTTGGATTTGATATTGAATTGTTTGTCTATTCTCAAAATATAAGCGCGCATTATCACCCAATGGGAGCTGGCGTGTTTTTTTATGCTGCATTATTTCAGTGCGATATTTTGGTCGTTTCTCGGAGTAGACCTCGAGCGTCATTAAATCTTGGCGGGATAACTTATTCATTATATCGTGTTTAACCTTAAATTTAGTCCTATAACCCGTACGCACGTCGGAGTAAGGTCATTGGGTGTTCATTGCTTTTGATCGAGTCTCCAGCGAGTTTAGCGACATGTGCGTTTGCCATCGGGCAATCGCTGGTGAAGTGGTCAGCAGACTGTTCTTTAACTTTGCGGACCACAGGTCTAGCGATTTTGACCGCTTTATCATACGTTTCTTTTTTTACTGCATAGGTACCATCGTGACCAGAACAGCGCTCGATGGAATGCACTTGTGTTCCAGGTACAAGGCTGAGTAATTCTTTCGTTTTATTACCTATTTTTTGCACTCGTTGATGACAAGCAACTTGATAAGAAATGTCTCCAAGCTCTTGTTTAAAATCAGTTTTAAGTGCCTCGCCTTTATTGCGAATCATTAGATATTCAAACGGGTCAAAAAACGCCTTTTGTACCTTTAATACGTCCTTATTATCTGGAAACATCAATGGCAATTCTTGTTTATACATTAATACACAAGACGGAATAGGGGCCACTAAGTCGTAACCTTGGTCCACTAGTTTTGCCAAAATTGGAATATTGTATTGCATGTTTTGTTCGACAGACTCGAGATCTCCAAGCTCTAACTTAGGCATGCCACAACACCGTTCTTTAGGAACAAGTTTTATCTCTACTTCGTTGTGCTGAAAAACTTTGAGAAAGTCAGCACCTAAATCGGGCGTGTTGTAGTTGCCATAACATGTCGCGTAAAGGGCTACCTTCCCGGTCGTTGTGCCAACAACCTTCGAATTGTAAGCTGGCGCCGGTATGTCTTTGGTCAACTTCTCGATGTTCTTGGTGTGATACTTCGACACAGGAGCATCTTTGTGAACACCGAAGCCTTTTTCAAACACAGACCGAAAGGTTTTATTTTTTAATAAAGCATTACCGGTCTGATTTATCACCGGAATCTTCATTAACTTATTCATGGCGTCAGTACTGGTAAGAACCTTATTACGAAAACTCGTGCCATTCGCTTTAAAATCAATGGCTTTGGCTCGTAACATCAAATGGGGAAAATCGACATTCCACTCATGAGGGGGCACGTAAGGGCACTTAGTTAGGTAGCACAAATCGCATAGATAACACTGATCAACAACCTTCATATAGTCGGCCTTATCAACGCCGTCTACTTCAAATGTATCAGATTCGTCAACTAGATCAAATAAAGTGGGGAAAGCATCGCACAAGCTCACACAGCGGCGACATCCGTGACAAATATCGTAAACACGCTCTAATTCAGCCTCTAAGTTTTGTTTATCCCAGAATAAATCGTTTTTCCAATCTAGCGGGTGACGGGTAGGGGCTTCTAAACTACCTTCTCTCATAATATTTATGCTGGCGTAATAATTTTCGGTGAATGGTGATATTTTTGCTATAGATTAAGTGTGTATAAGGAATTGCTTATCCATATATAGGAACGACACTCGACCTTTTTAACTATCGAAATCTCAAGGTTGATTAATCACAAAAATGCTCAGAGCAACCTTAAGACTACGAGTATTTAGGCGATTTTAATCGTCTAAAGAATCCAATGTTTTTTGGAACTTGTTTGCGTGTGAACGCTCAGCTTTAGCAAGTGTTTCGAACCAATCAGCGATTTCATCAAAACCTTCATCACGGGCGTCTTTGGCCATGCCTGGGTACATATCAGTGTATTCGTGAGTTTCACCAGCGATAGCCGATTTAAGGTTATCTGATGTGCCGCCAATTGGTAGACCGGTTGCAGGATCACCGACTTCTTCTAAGTACTCTAGATGACCGTGAGCATGGCCAGTTTCACCTTCAGCCGTTGAGCGAAATACTGCAGCAACATCGTTATAACCTTCGATATCTGCTTTTGCAGCGAAATATAAATAACGACGATTTGCTTGTGATTCACCAGCGAATGCGTCTTTTAACGCTTGCTCGGTTTTTGAACCTTTTAGGGACATTATTTTCTCCAATTAATGGTTAATAAGTGATGGATACTCTTTAACAGTGTTCCCCGATCGGGGTGAGTTGCCAGAGTTGCAGTTATCTTATTAAATACTTTACAATCAATCAAATCAATTATTTAACGAATAGCTATCAATTTATTAGATTGTGAACCTTCCTACCGTAAAACAACTTAAATATCTAAGTGAACTCGCCGAACATCGCCATTTTGGCCGCGCAGCTCAGGCTTGTTTCGTCTCACAATCCGCATTAAGTACCGCTATCAATGAATTAGAGCAGAACTTAGGCGTCACTTTATTTGAGCGAGGTTCAACTATCCTGTTGACTCAGGTTGGTGAATGTTTAGTTGATGAGGCAAGGGACATGCTGAATCAACTTGATAATTTTGTTGAACACGCAAAGCAAGCTCAAGGCGCATTTCAGAGTGATTTACGGTTTGGAGTGATACCAACAATTGCGCCATTTTTGCTGCC